>DATNIW010000024.1:0-38024 GCA_035604215.1 Fibrobacteria bacterium | reverse complement strand
CCGGTCTGCACGAAGATCCCCGTGGGGGCCTGGTCCACCAGCGACTTGAAGGCCGAATCCTCGCGCATGGTGGATTGGACGATCAGGTCCAGGCACCCGGGTTCGGAGGCGTGCAGCTCCAAAACCGCAGGCGACCTTCCGGCAGGATGGATGCGGTCGACGCGCAGCCTCGTTCCGGACGACAAGACCTCCGCAACCAGCTCCCGCCAGGTATGGCTCCCCCCGACCACCGTCCAGGGAACGTCCAGGAGTTTCGTGCCCTGCTCCAACCCCGTCAGTTCCCTGGCCGTGGGAGTGCATACGGAAACGGTCCAGTCGGCGTACTCCGCCCCGGAAGTCGGGGCTTGGAATCGTGCGAATCCACTGAATGGCATCTGGGGAACCTCCAGGCGACCGAAAAAAACAGCCATCTCGAAACTAATATCCAGAAATCTTTATAACGAAGCACCGCTTCATCTTCCGGCACCAATTCGATCCCGCGGTCCCGGACACCAAGCCTGCTACCTTTCCCGCCTTCCATGAGCCTCCATCGCATCGAAGTCGCCGTCCGGCCCGATCTCGGGGATTCCCTGGCCCGTCGCTTGGCCACCCAGCTCTCCGAGGATGCCGGCATCCCCGTGTCGCGGCTGCGCACCCTGCGGGTGTTCACCTTGGAGGGAACCTTCGCCCCCGCCGAATTGGCGCGCGCGATGGAGAAACTCTTCTCCGATCCCGTTTCCGAGGTCGCACGCCTGGACGATCCGCTGGCGGCCATCATCCTCCCGGGTTTCTCCGATCTGTTCGAGATCGGATTCCGCCCGGGGGTCACCGACAACGTCGGCCACACCGCCTCGGAGGGACTCGCGGAACTGCTGGGCCATGCACCGGGCTCGCCCCGCGTCTACGGATCGCTCCAAGTCCTCGTCGAAGGCATGGACGCGTCCCGCGTGGCCGAGGCGGCCGCCAGCCTCCACAACGATCTCATCGAGGACTGCGTCCATCTGTCCCGCCCCGACTGGGATGGCGGTGCGCGCATCCCGGCCCGCTCCCGCGCGGTCGTCAGCGGCCACCGGCCCGCGACGGCGACCATTCCCCTACCCGACGACGACGACGCCCTGACGGCCCTTTCGCGAAGGATGGTGCTGGCCCTGACCTTGGAGGAGATGAAGGCGGTCCGGGACCACTACCGCGGCGAGCCCACCCGCCTGTTCCGGGCCCGGCAAGGCCTGCCCGAAGATCCCACCGACATCGAACTGGAAGTGATCGCCCAGACCTGGAGCGAGCACTGCAAGCACAAGATCTTCGGCGCCCGGATCCTCTACAGCGACGCCGCGGGCCAGGAGGAGATCCACGGTCTCTTCAAGACCTTCATCCAGGCCACGACCCGGGAACTCGCCGGGCGCCGACCGGATCTCGTGTCCGTGTTCACGGACAACGCAGGCGTGTTCCGGTTCGACGAAGCCCACTTCGTGGCCATCAAGGCTGAGACCCACAACAGCCCGTCGGCCCTGGATCCCTACGGCGGCGCCATGACGGGAATCGTCGGCGTCAACCGCGACATCCTGGGCACCGGCAAGGGGTGCCGGCCCATCTTCAACACCGACGTGTTCTGCTTCGCTCCCCCCGACTGGGACAAGCCCCTGCCTCCGCGCCTGATGCATCCACGGCGGCTGCTGCGGGGAGTGCACCGCGGCGTGAAGGACGGCGGCAACGAATCCGGAATCCCCACCGTCAACGGAAGTATCGTGTTCCACGAACGGTTCCTGGGGAAGCCCCTGGTCTTCTGCGGCACCGGCGGACTCATGCCCGCGACCCTCCCCACCCCGGAAGGCGCCTGGGAGAATTCGTCCGAAAAGAAGGTCCGCCCGGGGGATCGGATCGTGATGGTGGGTGGTCGCATCGGCAAGGACGGCATCCACGGCGCGACCTTCAGTTCCGAGGCCCTGACGGAAGCGTCGCCGGTGTCGGCCGTGCAGATCGGCGACCCCATCACGCAGCGGAAGATGACGGATTTCCTCCTGGAAGCCCGGGACCTGGGCCTCTACAGCTCCCTGACGGACAACGGTGCCGGAGGCTTGAGCTCCTCGGTGGGCGAGATGGCCCGCGATTGCGGCGGCGCCGTGGTGGATCTCGAGAAGGCTCCCCTGAAGTACCCCGGCCTGGATCCGTGGGAGATCTTCGTCTCCGAGGCGCAGGAACGCATGAGCGTCGCCGTTCCCATGGACAAGCTGGACGAGTTCCTGGAGCTGTCGCTGCGCAGGGGCGTGGAATCCACCGACCTGGGCGAGTTCGACGCCTCCGGCAGGCTGACGCTCCGCTACGCCGGATCGGTGGTGGGCGTCCTGGACATGGAATTCCTCCACGAAGGCCTGCCGGAACTCGTCATCCCGGCCCGTTGGACACCTCCGGACCATGCCGAACCCGCGGAACTGCCCGGCGATGCCCGCTCCGACCTGCTCTCCATCCTCTCTTCCTGGAACGTGTGCTCCAAGGAGGCCTGGGTGAGGCAGTACGACCACGAAGTCCAGGGGCGTTCCGTGGTCAAGCCGTTCACCGGCGCGGCGAACGACGGGCCCTCCGACGCCGCCGTCCTGCGTCCCGTTCCCGGTTCCAGGAAGGGCCTCGCGGTGGCCCACGGCATCGCTCCGCGCTATTCGGACATCGACGCCGAAGCAATGACCGAGGCGTCGGTGGACGAAGCCGTGCGAAACCTGGTGGCGGTCGGGGCGGATCCCGCCACCGCCGTGGGCCTGGACAACTTCTGTTGGCCCGACCCCGTGGAGAGTCCGTCCAATCCCGACGGCGCGCACAAGGCCGCGCAGCTCGTGCGCTCCAACCGGGCGCTCAAGCGCGTCTGCCTGGCGTACGGCGTGCCGCTGGTATCCGGCAAGGACTCCATGAAGAACGACTACGGGTCCGGAGCCGAGCGCATCTCGGTCCCTCCCACCCTGCTCTTCACCGCCCTGGCCACCTTGCCGGACATCTCGCGCTCCCTGACGATGGACGCCAAGGAGGCCGGCGACCTGGTGTACGTGTTGGGAACCACCCGGGACGAATGCGGCGCCTCGGAGTGGTACGCGCTGCACGGCTTCGTGGGGAACTCGGTGCCGCGCCTCGGCGACGCCGACACGACCTTCAGTCTCTACGCAGCCTTCCACCGGGCGGCCCGCGCAGGTCTGGTCCGGTCGGCCCACGACTGTTCGGACGGCGGCCTGGGCGTTGCGCTGGCGGAGACCGCCATGGCGGGCAGGCTGGGATTGCGGGCCGACCTCTCCAAGGTTCCCGCGCGGGAGGTCTCGGATCCCCGCCGTCTGCTGTGGAGCGAGTCGCTGGGCAGGCTGGTGGTCACCGTCCGCCCGGCCGACGCCGGCTCCTTCGAAGCCCTGCTGGAGCCGGGCTCCTTCGCCGCGATCGGGGAGATCCTGTCCGATCCGCTCCTGGAGATCCTGCTGGACGCCGCCCCGGTCCTTTCCGTGTCGGTCGAAGACTGCCTCGCCGCCTGGAAGAGGCCGTTCCGGTCATGAACGAACTCCGGCCCGAAGACGTTCCGGAACCGGACCTCGGGGAACCGCTCCCCTACGTGATGTGCGTCGAGCACTACCGGCAGATGGAGGCCAGGCACGACGCCGAAGACTATTTCGTGGACGGTTTGGTCCTCATCCACATTCCCCTTCCCGAACGCACCGGGCGCGTCGACATCGAGACGGCGATGAAGCGGATCATCCTCCAGCTCCAAGCCCCCGACCACGCCCAGGAGATCGCCAAATCCTTCCCCAAGTTCCACTCCATGCGCGAGCGGGAATCACTGTGGTGGTACCACCTGATGCGCAAGGAGCGCAAGGAGCGGCTGCCCCAGGACTTCCACACCAACGACTTCACCGAGGAGGAGCTGCTGGGGACCGCTCCCGCCGAAGATCCCGACATCCTGCCCATGGAAATGTGGTTCGACCGGGATGGGGATCCCATCGAGGGACCTCCCGACCGGATGATGGCCTTCCTGTACGGGTGATCGGATCGGGTTCCGCCCTCTCACCGGGTGAAGTAGTCTTTTGTCGACGTGTCTGATCGATCCCTCACCTTCGAGCCGGGCACAAGCCTCGTATGGAACGCGTCGCTCCGTTCCCTGCACCGCGCCTTGCTGCTGACCGGGGGGCCGGATCTGGCGCGCGAATTCTGGCTGGGGCACCCTCTTGAATCCCTCGGTGCCCCGCTGACGGGAGCGGAACTCTTCGAGTACCTCTGGGAAGAAAGGTCCCTGACCCCTCTCGACTACCAGCTGCGGGTGCTCGACTCCGTGGAGGCATTCTGCCTCCATCGCGAATTGGACTTCGTCCCGTTCGTGCGGGAGAACGTCCTCCACCGGCAGCGGGGCACGGTGCTCTCCGCGCGCGGCACCCTGGTGCTGGCGGGGAGGATCCTGTTCCAGTTGGTGAGGACCCGAGACCTGCACCACACCATCCTCGAGGTGCTCGACGCCTCCCTCAAGGTTGTGGCCCCCTCCATCCTGACCCGGCTGATCCACCACGCCAGGTCGGAGCGGGGGAGCGAAGGCTGGGTGCTCCAGGTGCACGACAGGGACTTCACGGGACGCTATCCCGGCTACGACGCCGAAATCTGGCTCGGACTGCAACTGGAACGGTCCCCGGAACGCCTCGGCGCCGCGCCCTTCGAGGAGGTCGGGTGCATGTGCGAGGTGCGCGGCATTCCGCAGGTCCTGGAAGCGGTCCCCCGCGGGTTGCATCCCGTCCGGCTGGACGACGGCTGGAGCCTGGACGGGAGGCCCGTCAGCCGTGCCGTCTCCTTCCGGGACTGGTTGGGCCGCCAGGGGTTGGATCCGGACGCCCTCCGGGAAGTCCCCGACCATCCGGTGCAGGAGGTCCTGGAGGACGTCGAGTGCCCCGCCCGCCGCCGAAGGGTGCTGAAGCGCGGCGCCGTCTACGGATCCCTGTGCTACATCCTCCGGCTCCGCTGGTCGGAACGGCCCTCCCGTCCCGTGGAGGAGGGGCTGGCCCAGCTCATCCAGGAGGCGATGTCCCCGAGCACCGACCCGCCCGGCGACACGGCCGCCGAAAGGCAGGACGAACTCCTCGGGCAATTCAGGCGGAAATTGTCGTTCGTGTTCCACCGCCAGGACGCCACGATGTCCTGCAACGGCGAGCACCTGCTCCGCGGCGTGCCGGCGAAGATCCTCCAGAAGGTCCTGATGGCCCACACCCTGACGGGGAGGACCGTCTTCGAGCACCGCGAGTTCCGACGCGATCCCGACCTCGGACTGGACCCCTTGAACCCGAACCTCGAGAGCAGGATCCGGATCCTGGCGGACCGGCTGGAGAACCGGCTCGAGGGAATCCGGATCGTGAAGGACGAGAAGGGACGGTTCGGCCTGGAATCGAAGAGCCTGGTGGAGTTCACCGAGGAATAGCGGGATCGGGTGCGGGGCGGTTCGGCCCCGACCCTCACGCCTCCACGGACCAGACGGCGCCCTCCGCCGTGTCCTTGACGACCACCTTCCGCGTCGAAAGTTCCGCCCGGATCCTGTCCGAGGCCTCCCAATCCTTCCGCGCCCGCGCCGATTCGCGTTCGGCGAGCTTCGCCGCGACCCAGCCCGATAGCTCCGCGCCCGCGTCTGCGGGGACCGGATCCGGAATCGGCTCGGAGAGATCCAGACCCAGGATCCGGTCCCAATCGGACAGGATCCTGCCGCGAGCGGATTCCGGGAGAGTGGTGTCGCGGGAAAGGCTCTGGGCCACCCCCAGGGACTTGGGAACGTTCAGATCCTGGCCGATGGCCTCCTCGAATCGGTCCCGCCAGGCCTTCTCCGCCGGCGAGTCGACGTGGGGAGAATCCAGTTCGCCGGCACGGACAGCGTTCCACGCGGACAGGAGAGGCTCCACGCGGCGCCGGAACGCGCGGTGGCCGTCGCGCGACGCCTCCATGTTCGCCCAGGAGAAAGTCAGGAACTTGCGGTATTGCGCCGTGGCGCAGAACCAGCGGAAATCCAACGGGTGGAAGCCCCTGTCCACCAGGAGCTGGAGCGTCAGGAACTCGCCGGACGACTTGCTCATCTTGCCGTCGGATTCCGTCTTCAGGAACTCGTTGTGGATCCAGTAGCGGGCGAGGATCTGGCCGTCGTGGGCGCATTCGCTCTGGGCGATCTCGTTGGTGTGGTGGACGCGGATGTGGTCGGTCCCGCCGCAGTGGATGTCCAGCGTGCGTCCGATCAGGGCCATGCCCATGGCGCTGCACTCCACGTGCCACCCGGGAAATCCCGTTCCCCAGGGACTCTCCCACTCCATGGCCCGATGCGCTCCCGCGGGACTGAATTTCCAGAGGGCGAAGTCCGTGGGGTGGCGCTTCTGCCCGACATCCACCCGCGCTCCGGCCAGCAACTGGTCCGTCTGGATCCCGGCGAAGTCACCGTATCGCGGGAACCTTCCGGTGTCGAAGTAGATGCCGTCGCCGGTGCGGTAGGTGAATCCCCGCTCTTCCAGCTCCCGCACGAGTTCGATCTGCTGGGAGATGTACCTGGTCGCGCGCGGCCAATGCGTGGGCTGCAGCAGGTTCAGCCGTTCCCAATCGAGGAAGAACGCCTGAGTGTAATGTTCGGCGATCTCCCAGACCGTCCGTCCCTCGCGGGCGGCACCCTTCTCCATCTTGTCGTCGCCTTCGTCGGCGTCGGACGTCAGGTGCCCCACGTCGGTGATGTTCACCACGTGGTTGACGCGGTACCCCGCGTACTCCAGCGCACGCCTCAGGAAGTCTTCGTTGACGTACGTCCGCAGATTTCCGATGTGGGCGTAATGGTAGACGGTGGGCCCGCAGCAGTACATCCCCACCCGGCCGGGCTCGAGGGACCGGAATTCCTCCAGTCGCCTCCCCAGCGTGTTGAACAGCCACAGCTTCACGGGACTCAGCCCAGGAGTCGCACGGTACGCGAGCCCTTCTCGATCCGGCCCACGGAATGCACGGTCTCGCCCGATTCCTCGAGTCTGTTCCTCAGCTCGTCGGCGCGATCGGCATCGACGACCACCAGCATGCCCAGGCCCATGTTGAAGGCCCTGTCCATCTCGTCGCGATCGATCTCGCCGAGTCCGGCGATCTGGCGGAACAGGGCCGGCACCTCCCAGGTGCGGCGGTCGATGACGGCGTCCGTGTCGTTGGGTATCACGCGTGGGATGTTCCCCTGGAACCCCCCGCCCGTCAGGTGCACCAGGCCGTTGACCGCCTTCTCCTCGATCAGTGGATGGAGCGCCTTGAGATAGGATCGGTGCGGGGCCATCAGAGCCTCGCGCAGGGTGCCGTTGAGCCCGTCCAACCGGGCATCCAGCCCAAGTCCCGCCTTGTCGAAGAAGACCTTCCGCGCGAGCGAGTACCCGTTGGTGTGCAGGCCCGAACTCGCCAGCGCCAGGATGGTGTTTCCCGGACGGATCCGGGAACCGTCCAGCAGGTTTTCCTTCTCCACCACGCCCACGATGTATCCCGCGAGGTCGTATTCCCCGTCGGGGTAGAAGCCCGGCATTTCCGCGGTCTCGCCTCCCACGAGGGAGGCGCCGTTTTCGCGGCAGGCCTTGGCCACGCCGTCGACGATTCCCTCGACCACCCCGTCCTGGAGGCGGCCGGTGGCGATGTAGTCCAGGAAGAACAGGGGCTTGGCACCCTGCACCAGGATGTCGTCCACGCAGTGGTTGACGATGTCCTGGCCCACCGTGTTGTGGATCCCCGATTGGAAGGCGAGCTTGAGCTTGGTGCCCACGCCGTCGCAGCTGGAGACCAGGACGGGCTCGATGCCCAGGTTCCGGGCGTCGAAACACCCACCGAATCCTCCGAATCCACCCATGACGCGGGGGCCGAAGGTGCTTTTCACGGCGGCGGCGATGTTGTTCTTGACCTTGTCGGAGCGGTCGAGGCTGACCCCGGCTTCGGCGTAGTTCATGGTGTCGGAGCTTCCTCGGAAAAAAGGGAAACCAACATACAAAAAAGCCCAATTCCCCCTTTTGGCGGCAGGCGGAACCGGGCTGGCGGGATGTCTATCCGGATCAGTCCCGGGGGGACTTGACGCTGCTGGGCATCATGGCGAGGATGTCGTGCATGCGCCGCACGCGATCCGAGGCGCGGTCCTCGTCGTCCATTTCCTTGGATGCGAAGGTCCACCGGATGTCGGCGCGGACGTAGGCGTCGGAAAGATCGATGGGGATCTGGGCGGTGTCTCCCGAAGACGAGCCGATGCCGGTGGTGTCGTTGTAGGTCGTGGATTTCGATTGGACCAACCGCGTGTTGTTGCCCATGTAGACTTCGCTGGACTTGAGGAAGCGCCAGCCCACCTGGACTTCCAGGTTCAGGCGCTTGGCCAGGTTGATCCGGGCGCCCAGATAGGCCGTGGCCAGCAGGTAGTTGTCCCAGTTCCAATCGTTGTTGAAATCCGTGACCTTGATGTGCGCGGAGTCCGTCATGCTGGCCAACTGGTAGATGGGAAGTTCCATCCCCACGAAGCCGATGCCCACGGACCCTCCCACCAGCAGATTCACCGGCGTTTCATTGGGCAGCAGCGCCACGTCCACGTTCACGTCCACCGGGATGACCTGGTACTGGTAGTTGTACGAGGATACGAGCGGCTTCCATGTCACCTTGTCGTTCCCGTTGCTTTCCGTCACCGTATAGGGGAACTGCCCCCCGTCCACCAGTTGGTAGCCGCCGTTCAGACCCACGTGCACGCGCCCGTAGGCGACACCCATGCTGCCACCGACGGCGGGTAGCGCCGACGAGAAGAAGCTGCTTCCCAAGCTGGTATTGTCGATGGAAACGAGGTTGTCCAGATCCTTGTGGTTCACCAAGTACATGCCGGTCCAGACCCCGAAATAAGGCTGGATCTGGCTTTGGATGCGATCTTCATCCCAGGCGCGAGCGCTGGAAGGCAGGGTGCAAAGCACTGCACCAGCCATGGCTAGAGGTGTGAGAAGTCCGGAAGTCAGGCGGATGCGCATGCGAGTTCTCCTGAGGAACCGAGTGTCTGAATCTTCATAATACCATGCAATTCCTGAACTTGCGAGGGAAAAGCTATCTCCGCAGCACCCGCACGAAGATCATGCTCCCGCGCTTGTGGTCGTAGACATCCACCTTTTCGGGTGGCAAGTCGCCCACATCCCCGCGCACGAACCCCAGGTCGGCGAACCAGTCCGAGGTCTGGGTGGTCAGCAGGAAGACCCGGTCGAATCCGCTGCGATGGGCCTTTTCGATCAGGAACTGGACCACCTTCCTCCCGATGCCCCAACGCCGCAGATGCTCGGAAACCGCAACCGCGGCCACCTCCGCCGAGCCGTCGGAAAAGGGGTGCAGGGCCGCGCTCCCCTGCACGAACCCGTCCACCTCGTAGACCACGTAGTCCCCGATCTTCGCCTCCACCTGCTCCGCCTTGCGGGCAAGTAGCTGGCCCTGGGCCACGTAGGGCTCCTGGATGCGCAGGATCTCCCGGACGTCGGAGACCTCCGCCCGGCGGATGTGGTCGTATTCGTTGGCGAAGACCATGGTGCCTTGGCCGTTCTGGCTGAAGACCTCGCCCAACAGGGCCCCGTCCTCCATGCCGTCCACGATGTGCGTGCGCCGCACCCCCTTGCGACAGGCCTCCAGCGCGCGCGACAGGTAGTCCCGGTAGGGCTGGCCGATCCGCTCTCCGTTCGCCGAAAGGAGGGTTTCCACCTGGGCGAGGTTCAGGCTGGAGAGCATGCCGTCGTCCCGCACCCCGACCTCCGGAGGGAGGTCCAATCCCTCTCCGATCCGGGGCTTCTCGTCGGAAAGGAAGAACAGCTTTGAGGCGCCCAGCTGGACCGCCAACTCCATGGCGAGCTGGGTGGAGCTCACGTTGTACGGGTGGCCCGCCGAATTCCAGCCGATGTTGGGAACGATGGGCACGAATTCCTGGCCCATCAGTTGCCGGAGGATCTCCGTGCGCAGGCTCTGGACGCTGCCGGTGAGTTGGAAATCGACCCCGTCCAACACGCCCAGCCCCCTGGCCTTCACCCAATTCCCGATCAAGGCGTTGACCCCGGATTCCGCGAGCAGGCTCATGATCCGGTTGCAGACGTCGAAGGCCGCCAAAGTCACGAAGGGAAGCGCCTCGTCGGTGGTCACCCGCACGCCATCCACCATCCGGGCTTCCACTTCCCAGGTCTTCAGGACCGCGTCGATCTGCCGGCGCGATCCCGGCACCACCACCACCCGGATGCCCATCCGGTGCAGGGAGGCGATGTCGCGCAGGAGGGCCGGAAAGACCGGTGCGTCCAGAAGTCCGCTCTCGATCTTGATCACGAAGACCTCGCCCCGGTACCGGGCGACGTAGCCCAACGCCTCGCGGAGGATGGGGACGGCTTCCTGCTCGTGGAGTTCGATGGACATACGGTCGGAATTTGCATTCCCGATCGCGATTATGGGAGACTGGACCCCGATGGAACCCAAGGTCGCCTGCCGCCACCCGCACACCAGCCGTCTCGTGGCGGTCGGAGACGTGCACGGCAATTTCGAAGGATGGGTCCAGATCTTGCGTGTCGCGGGCCTTCTGGATCGGAAAGGGACCTGGACGGGCGGGGACGCGACGCTGGTGATGACCGGCGACGTCGTGGGTCGCGGGGGCTACCCCAAGCGGATCTACCTGTGGATCCGGCGGCTGATGCGCGAGGCCGAAGCCGCGGGCGGCCGGTTGGAATTCCTGCTGGGCAACCACGAGGCGCTGTCCATGCACCACATCCATTCCTACACCACCCTGGAGGAGTACCGCGACTTCGCGCCGGCCTCGGAATTCGACCAGAGGGAACTCCGGGAGAATCTCGCGACTCTTCCCTCTCCGGGGACCGGCGACAGCCATCGAAACGCCGCCATGCTGGATGTTTCACGACTGCAGGAGGAGCCCCTGGGCTGGCTCGAGTTCCGAAGGGCCATGGCTCCCAGCGGAATGGTGGGCCGATGGCTTCTGCGCCGACCGACCCTTTTCATCGTGGGCAAGACCCTGTTCGTGCACGGAGGCGTGCATCCGCGCTATTCCATCTGGATGCCCGAGGAGCTGGAGGACAGGATCCGGTCGGAGCTGACGCGCTGCGTCCCCTACTTCGAGCTGGACCCGCGCAACCCGGCGGTGGCGGAAGACGGCCCCCACTGGTACCGGATCGCGCTTCGCAAGGCCGAGCGCGACCTGGCCGCCGAGCTCGACGAGACCCTGGGGAACTGGTCGCTGGACCGGATGGTGGTGGGTCACACCCCGACGTTCCTGGTGGAGCCCCGGTCGGCAGGACATATCCTGTCCAAGGCTTCGGGTCGTCTGCTTTGCATCGACGTCGGCATCGGGAAGGCCTACGGGGCGCGGCTTGCCGCGCTGGAGATCCTGCCCGACGGAACCGCCACGGCCATCTACCCGGACGGCAGGCAGGCGCTGTAGGGCCTTTATCCCCCGAACAGCGCCCTGGGGAAGATCGCGAGGGCAACCACGGCCAGGGCCGCGAGCGGTACGGCCCACCCGAGCAGGACCGGAACGGGCTCGGGCTCCCTGGAGTTGGGAACGGGATCGGTCCAGAGCGCCACCGCGAGCTTGAAGTAGCCCGCCGCGGCCACGATCGCGAACGCGAATGCCCCGATGGGGACGGCGAGGAGCCATCCCTGGGAGAGGTGCTGGAGGGCGGGAGGCAGGATCCTCTGCAGGATCGCGGGATCCAGGCTCGCGTTGAGGAACAGTTGGGACAGGATCTGGAACTTGGCGACGAAGCCGGCCGTGGGGGGAAGACCTGCCAGGGAAGCGAGAAGCACGGTCGTGGACAAGCCGATCAGCGGCCTTTTGCGGGCGGCGCCCGTCAGCGAGGAGGTGTGGTCGCCACCGTCCCCGGGGCCGGTCAACGCCGCGATTCCCGCCATGGTTCCGGCGGCGGCCAAGGCGTAGGCGGCCAGATAGTAGAGGGTCGGGGTCAGGAGGATGTTGGCGATGAAGAGGCCCGGCAACAGGAATCCGACGACCAGGAAGCCCGCGTTGGCTACCCCCGAAAAGGCGACGAGCCGTCGCACCGAGGTCTGGCCCAGGAGCGAAAGCGAACCGATCGCGATGGAGAGGATCGCCGTGGCGCCGAAGATGGTCAAGGCAAATCCGATGAAGCCCGCCACGGAGAGTCCCCTGCGCACCTGGAAGATGGTCTGCAGGATCCGCGAGAAGACCTGGAGCCCGAGCGAGATGGGCGGAAAATGGGCTCCCGCGGCCGTTCCGACCATGTAGGAAGGAAACGCGGAGAGCGACACGAGATGCCCGATCCACAGGTTCCCCAGCGCCGCCACGGCACCGATCTTGACCGCACCCGCCATGAAGGCGGTGACGCCCGACGGCGCACCGGCGTAGGCATCCGGACTCCAGAAATGGAAGGGCGCCGCACCGATCTTGAACAGCAGCCCCACCGCCATGAGCAGGAAGCCGAGCATCTGGACCGTCTCCCGTCCGGGCAGGACGTTCGCGGCCAGGAAGACGGTGCCGGTGGCCCCGTACGACAGCGCCGCGCCGTAGAGGAAGATGGCCGAGAACACCGCGCCTTGGGCGAAGTACTTGAGCACCGCCTCGGCGGATTCCGACCGGTCCCGCCGACACCCCACCAGCGGATAGATGGAAAGGCTGGCGAGCTCCATGCCCAGGAACAGCGCGATGGTCTGCGAAGCCATCACCATCAGCAGGAGGCCCACGGCGGCCAGCTGCATCAGCGCGTAGGGTTCGCCGCCGGGAAAGTCGTCCGAGTCCAGGTTGCGCTGGAGGGCCGCGAGCCCCAGGGCCAGCACGGCCAGGAGCACCAGGACCAGACCGGCGCGGGTGGGTTCGATGGCCAGGATGCCCCACAGATGACCGGACTTCGTGAAGGCGAGAGCCACCGCCGCGAGGCCCGTGGAAACGATGCCGATCCAGGGAAGAACGCGGTGCTTGTCCGCGCGGGAGAGGAGGGGCTCGGCCACCAGGGTGGCTAGCGCGCCCAGCACAAGCAGGAGGATCGGGCCCAGGAAGGGCAGGAGATCAGCGACCTGCAACATGAGGGGCATCCTCCACGATGAGGGCCTGCGCCGAGGGCAGGCGGGTGAGAAGGTCGGTCCGGGCGGCCTTGAGGATGGGACCAGGCTGGAACCCGAAGAACACCAGAGCGAGGAGCATGGGTGCCACCGCCCAGGCGGCGGCGGCGGGGAATTCCAAGGGGACCGGGTTCCTCTCCGCCGAAGTGCCGAACAGGAGCTTCTGCACCAGTCGCAAGGTGTAGGCGGCGGAGAGGATCACGGTGGTTCCGGCCACGGCCGCCACCAGGAGCCCGAACGCCTTCCAAAGCGCCACCAGCAGCAGGAACTCCGCGACGAATCCGGCGGTTCCAGGAAGTCCCACCGAAGCCAAGGCGGCGACCGCGAACAGCACCGAGAACAGCGGGGCCCTTTTGGCCAGGGCGCCGAAGTCGTCCACGTGGCGGGAGCCGGACCAGGTTTCCGCGATTCCGGTCAGGAAGAACAGCGCTGCGGCGGACAGGCCGTGGGCCACCATCAGGAGGATCACCCCGGAGATGGCCTCCGGGCGGAAGGTGAAGATGGCGGCAAGTCCCAATCCCAGGTGGGAGAGGGACGAGAAGGCGAGCACCCGCCTCGCCTCGCGCTGGCGAAGCGCGAGCAGGGCTCCGACGAGGACGGTCACCAGGCCGAGCGCCACGAACACGCCGGCGTCGGCCTTCGCCTCCTGCGGAAAGAGGGGAATGGCGATGCGCAGGAATCCGTACAGACCGATCTTCGCCATGATGCCGGTGAGCAGCGCCGACCCGGGAGCCGGCCCCTCGGAATAGGCGTCTGCCTGCCAGATGTGGACCGGGACAGCCGGGATCTTCACCAGGAAGGCGAGGGCCGTCGCGGCGAACAGACGCTGCCTCGCCTGTGGAGGCAGCGTGGCCACGAGGGCTTGGAGGGACACCAGATCCAGGGAAACGTGGTGGCCCGACATCACCGGAACCGTGGCCAGGTACCAGATGGCGACGAAAAGTGGCACCGATCCGGCCAGCGAAAAGACCAGGAACAGCATGGCGGCTCGGCGCCGGTCGCGACCGCCGAACATCGCGATGAGGATGGTGGCGGGAATGAGCATCGCTTCGAAGAACGCGAAGAACTGGAGAAGATCCACGGAGAGCAGCGCGCCGTACAGGGTGGCCTGCAGAAGGAAGGCGGCCGCGGCGAACTCGCGGATCTTGTCGCCCACCACCCGAGGCGAGCAGAGGAGTGCGGCGGGGACGAGCACGGATGTCAAGGCCAGCAGCCAGCCGGAGAGGCCGTCCGAGGCGAGACCCCAGCGGATGTCGGTTCCCAGGACGGGAAGCTGGAACCAGGTGTGTACCGATGTGGCCACCGTTCCCGCGAAGAGCACGGGGAAGGTGACCCCGGCGACCGCCAGAGCCAGGAACAAGGACGTGCGCAGGGTGGAAGCGGCGTCTCGTCCGGAGAGGAAGAAGGTCAGGAATGCGGCGGCGAGCGGAGCGACCAGGACCATGGGCAGGTTCACAGGATGTTCCTCGCCAGAAGGAGGAGGAGCGCGACCAGCCCCAGGACGGAAAGACCCAGGTTCCACCGCAGTCGCGGGGTCTGCGCCATCCGCGCGGCGCCGCCGGCCATCTCCACGCACCAGCCGAACACGCGGGCGAACCCGACCAGGAGCGGTTGCACGATGTTGTCGAGGATCCACGAGAGGATCCGCACGGGCCAGATCCCGGCGACGCCGTGGATTCCGTCGAACAGGAAGGTCCAGGCCCTGGCCGGCACGGACAGTGGACCGGTGGAATTTTCATGGAATTTTCCGGACCGGTGCAGCGCGACGGCCACCAGGATTCCCAACAGGGAGGCCACCACCCCCACCGATTCCAGGAGGATCGCGGAAGGCCCGCCTCCGGTACCGGCCCCGAGCAGCGCCTGGGCGGGTCCGACGCTTTCCGACATGTGCCGGGAAAACCAGTCGAGGTGGAAGGGGTCCGCCCAGGCGAACCCGGCCACCAGGGATCCGAGTCCCAGGATCCACATGGGGATCTGCATGGCCAGGGGGGATTCGTGGATGTGGGAAGCGGCATCGGGGGAGAGCCTCGGCTTGGACCAGAACACCAGGATCATCAGCCGCGTCATGTAGACCGCCGTGATCACGGCCGTCGCCAGCGCGACCAGGTACAGGGCGGGCCCGCCGCGCAGGAGGACCTTCTCCAGGATCAGGTCCTTGGACCAGAATCCGGCGCCGAAGGGAAGCCCGACGATGGCGTACCATCCGCAGAACATGGCCGCGAAGGTGAGCGGGAGCTTCTTCCACAGGCCGCCCATGCGGCGCACGTCCTGTTCTCCGGAGAGGGCGTGGATCACGGATCCCGCTCCCAGGAACAGCACGCCCTTGAAGAAGGCGTGCGTGAAGACGTGGAAGACGCCCGCGTCGAAGGCTCCGACGCCCGCCGCCAGGAACATGTAGCCCAGCTGCGAGATGGTGGAATAGGCGAGGATCTTCTTGATGTCGGTCTGGACAAGTCCCGTCACGGCGGCCCAGGCCGCGGTGGCCGCTCCGATCCAGGCGACCACCTCCATGGTGAGAGGCGCGTGCGCGAACACGTCGGAGAGCCGGGCCAGCATGAAGACGCCGGAGGTGACCATGGTCGCGGCGTGGATCAGGGCGGAAACGGGAGTCGGACCCGCCATCGCGTCGGGGAGCCAGGTGAGGAGCGGGATCTGCGCGCTCTTGCCCGTGGCCCCCAGGAGGAGAAGCAGGGTGGATGCGGTGACCAGGGCCGCGACCGGAGCCGAGGCGAGCAGGGCGGCGTGGACGGGATCGCGGAACCATGTCGCGATCGCCTCGTAGGTCAGGGGCGTGCCGGTTCCCAGGATCTGCCAGAGAAGGAACAGTCCGAGCAGGAAGCCCAGGTCGCCGGCCCGGTTCACCAGGAAGGCCTTCTTGGCGGCGGCCCCGTTCGAAGCGTCGTGGTGCCAGAACCCGATGAGCAGGTAGGAGCAGAGACCCACGCCTTCCCAGCCCATGAACGTGACCAGGGGGCCGTTGCCCAGGACCAGGACCACCATGTTGGCCAAGAACAGGTTCATGTAGGCCATGAACCGGGCGAACCCCCGGTCGTGGGCCATGTAGCCAACGGAATAGAGGTGGATGAGCGTCCCGATGCCGGTGATGAACAGGAGCATGATCCCCGTGAGCTCGTCGAAGCGGAACCCGAAGTCGACGTTCAGCTCGCCGGTCTGGATCCAGGTCCAGAGCACCTGGACGAACGGTTTCACCTGCGGGATCGCCAGTCCGAGCCCCAGGTCGTGGTTCAGCCTGAGGATCGATTCCCGCTCGAGGAACAGACCCTGCCAGGCGAGCACCACCAGGATGAAGGAGACCAGGGGGAAGAGCACCCCCAGGAATCCGGAAAGGCCCCGCGACGGCCCGCTTTCCGTCCTGGATCCGAACAGGGCGAGCCCCCCGTTGATCAGGAAACCGATGAACGGCAGGGCGGGCAGGAGCCAGAGTTGGGGCGTCACCGTGTCACTCCTTCATCCGGTCGAATGCGTCCGTGTCCAGGCTCTCCCGGGAGCGGAAGACGGAGAGCAGCATGGCGAGGCCCACGCAGGCCTCGGCGGCGGCGACCGCGATCGCGAAGATGGGGGCGAGCTGACCCTCCAACCCGACGGCTCCGGGCATCGTTCGGGACCACGACAGGAACGAGAGGTTCGCCGCGTTCAGCATCAGTTCGACCCCCATGAGCACGAAGAACAGATTCCGACGCGCCATCACCGTGGCCAGGCCGAGGGCGAAGAGGATCGCGGCCAGGACTTGGAGCTGGATCGGCTGCAGGTCGCCCATCAATGGCCTCCCGGACGGGGGGTGGAGGGTGCGGCGGGATCGTCCAACCGGTGCTTGGCGAGGAGCACCGCTCCGACGACGGCGGAAAGCAGGAGAAGTCCCACGACCAGGAACAGGAACGACCAGGCCCCGATGCGATCGCCGAACAGGAGCGTGGAAAGGGCCTCCACCGTGCCCCGCGCCGCGGGGGGATCCGTGGGACGCAAGGCGAACGAACGCGCCGCGTCGGCGCCCAGGAGGATCCGGAGCAGGAAGAAGGCGGTGGCCGCGGCGGGAGCGAGGGCCGCCCAGCCGAAGGCGTCCCATCGGGGCGTGTGCTCGTCCTTGGCGGAATTGAGCACCATGATCACGAAGACGAGCAGCATGACGATGGCCCCGGCGTAGACCAGGATCTGCAGCGTGGCCAGGAAGGGCGCCGCGATCAGGCTGTAGATGCCGGCGAGCGACACCATGGTTCCGATCAGGCAGAGCGCCGCGTGGATGGGATGCCTGGAGACGAGCACGCCCAGGGCGGTGGCGAGGGCGACGATGGAGAAGATCCAGAAGTACACCTGGGTGATCATGCCAGACCCCACTCCTTCCGGGCTTGCTCGTTGAGGGTCCCGCCCGGGGCCTTCTGGCTCTGGGTGTCGGAGACGGGATAGTCCGACGGCTTCCAATCCAGGAGGTCGCGCAGTCCCACCTTGAACTTCTCGCGGCTGTCGGCGGCCAAGGCGACCTTCTTCGTGTCCATCCGAATGGCGTCCACCGGGCAGGCTTCCACGCAGAGCCCGCAGAAGACGCAGACGAGGAGGTCGATCTCGAACCTGGCGGGTTTCTTCTCGATGCGGTCGTCCGCCGATTCCGTCGCCTGGATGTGGATGCAGTTGGCCGGGCACGCGGTGGAGCACATGAAGCAGGCGACGCAACGGGGTTCGCCGTCTGGCCGTTTCATGAGCCGGTGCTGGGCCCGGTAGTCCCTGGGCACTTCCGGCTGGATCTCCGGGTAGTTGAGCACGGGAAGCGACTCGGGGCGGAACAGACCCTTGGCAAGGTGGCCCAGGGTCAGCTTGAGGCCCTTGGCGATTTCCGGCAAGTAGGCCTTTTCGGCCAGGGTCATCTCCGGTCTCGGAACGGTCATGGCCATGTCTTCAGCCTTTCGCCAGCTTGGCCACCACGGCGGTGGCCAACAGATTCAGGAGGGCGATGTTCAGAAGAACCTTCCAACCCAGGAACATGACCTGGTCGTAGCGGAAGCGCGGCAGGGTCCAGCGAACCCAGATGAAGACCCAGCAGATGCAGAGCGTCTTGGCGACCAGCACGCCCAATTGGAGCAGCGCCGCCCCGAGATTCACCCACAGCGGCCACGCGGCGACGCCATCCATCTGGACCTGCATCGGGTGGACCGATGTCGCCGCCGCGATCGCCGCCGCCAAAAGGGCCACCGCCAGGAGGGAGAAGACCCCGAACAGGATTCCGTGCTCTCGCTTGCGGGCGGCGATGTCCGACCCGCCCCGGGTGGCGTAGATCCGTTGCCAGCGGCGGACCGCCCAGGCCACCAGGCCGGAAAGGACGCCGAAGACGGCGAGCACTCCGGCCGCCACCTGGCCCAGGTTCGAGCGCAGCGCGTCGGTTCCCAGGAAGGGCATGTGGTACCCCCCCAGGAACAACGTCGAGACCAGCGCGGAGGCGATGGCGATGTGGGCGTATTCGCCCATGTAGTAGAGTCCGAACCTCATGGCGGAATATTCCATCAGGTAGCCGGCGACGATCTCGGATTCGCCTTCGGCCATATCGAAGGGGGGCCTGCCGGTCTCGGCGAACATCGCCGTCAGGAACAGCACGAAACCGACGGGCTGCAGCACGATGCCCCAATGCAGGGGATTGGAACCCTGCCATTCGACGATGCGCGTCAGGGAGAAGCTTCCGGCCAGGAGGAAGATGCCCGCCGCGGACAGTCCCATGGAGACCTCGTAGGAGATCATCTGGGCGCTGGCGCGCATGCCGCCCAGGAGGGCGTACTTGGAATTGGAGGCCCAGGCCCCGAGCACGACCCCGTACACGGAAAGCCCCGAGAGGGCGAAGAGCACGAGGACGCCGGCATCGGCGTCCAGGATCTGTCCGGACATCTGGACCAGCCCGCGCGTTCCTTCCACCGCCATGGGAGCGAACCAGGGGATCACCGATGGCGTCAGCAGCGCGATCGTCAGCGGGATCATGGGGGCGACCAGGTACCAGGCCTTGTGCGCCCCCTTCGGGATGAAGGTCTCCTTGGTGAAGAGCTTGATGCCGTCGGGGAGGTTCTGCACGAATCCGAAGAGGCGGATTCCACCCAGGAGCGGGATGTTGGCGCGGTTGGGTCCGAACCGATCCTGGATGAGGGAAGCCCCCTTGCGCTCCATGAAGATGTTGATGGGGATCAGGCACAGGGGAACGAAGGCCAGGAGGAACTTGCAGCACTGCAGGAGGAACGGGAGGTCCAGGTGGATCACGTCGCCGCTCCTGCCAGGTTGCGCCCCTGGGGGCCGATGGTCCGGTAGGTCAGCCCGACCAGGGACGGGATCCGGGATTGCGCGAAGCGGAAGGCGTCCAGCTCGCTGGTCCACCCGAGCTTGCCCGCCGCGGACAGGACCTGCCAGGCCGGCTCGAGGTCGGGGCTCGGCAGGATGGGCGCCGCGTTGAGGAGCTGGATCCGTCCCGCCACGTTGACCATGGTGCCGCGGACTTCGGCCCAGGCCCGGATCCCGATGGCCAGGGTGGAGGCCTGCACCGTCGCGTCCGACCAGCTCGAAAGCGCGATCCGCTCGGGAATCTTCTCCAAGGAAGCGGCCTTCGAGGCGTTGGCCGTCCAAAGATCGTTCCCCACGACCACCAGCACGTCGAACTCGCCGACGCGGGCGCGCAACTCGTCGAGGGAGTCGGGAATGCCCAGGAGCTTGAGCCCGTTGCGGTTGGGGACCGGATCGCCGGAGCGCGCGATGCCGTCGGGAGAGCCCACCCAGAGCCAGGAACCCCCGAAGACCTCCGCCCTGGGACCCAGGATCTGCGCCCAGGCCAGGAGGGCGGCGTTGTCCTCCAATGTCAGGTGGCCGGACGCGACCAGCGCGACCTTGCGCGCCCCTCGCACCAGCTCCCCGAGCCGCGAGACGGCTTGCGCCAGCGGCACCTCCGAACGTCCGAAGAGTCCCGCGGTCAGCCGGTCTTCGGACAGACGCAGATACGCCAACCGCGAGGAGTTGGCGATCCAGGATTTGTTCACCTCCGGATTCCTCCGAGGCATGATCCGCCAGGCGTGGCCATCGTGGTGTTCCACCGTGATGTTGGCGCCCAACCCGTCCGTGGGATCGACGGTCTCCGTCTTCCCGAGGAGCCAGACCCTCTGCTGGAAACGGAAGTGTTTTCCCGTGAGCGCCCCCACCGGGCACACGTCCGTGACGTTGAGGTCGTACTCGTGGTCCAACGGCTGGTCGGGGAAGGTGGAGATGAAGGAATGGTCGCCGCGGCTCGCGATGTAGAGCTGCTCGGATCCCGCCACGTCGCGCATGAAGCGCACGCACCGGTCGCAGAGGATGCAGCGCTCCTCGTCCAGGACCACGGCGGGCCCCAGGTCCACGTGCTTCCCGCCGCGATCCTGGCCCTTGGAATCCAGGTGGCGATGGTCGGGCGAACCCTTGTACCGCTTGCCGATCTCCTCGCGCATGCGGCTGGGCTGGCGGTCGGCAGCCATGTAGTTCTCCTGCAGCGTGCACTCGCCCGCCTTGTCGCAGATGGGGCAGTCCAGGGGATGGTTCGCGAGCTGGAACTCCATCACCGCCTTGCGCGCGGTGCGGACCTTGTCGGAGGACTTGTCCGTGGCCACCTTCATCCCGGCCCTGACGGGGGTGTAGCACGCGATGGAGAGGGCCATCCCGCGGGGGCCTTCCGTCTCCACCATGCATTGGCGGCAATTTCCGGCCACGGGAAGGTCCGGGTGGTAGCAGAAGTGGGGGGTCTCGATGCCGATGGTCTTCAGAGCCTCGACCAGGTTCGTTCCTTCGGGCACCTGCGCCTCCACGCCGTCGACCACGATGGTCACGAGCTTGGAATCGGAGGTGGGGAGCACGGGCCAGTTGTAGGAGTTGCTCATTACCAGAACGCTCCCGGGCGGAAATCGGAGGTGACGCGGGAGTCGGCATGCCCCGCGTTGGAGGCGAGCAGGGCGTCGAATTCCGACCGGAACTTGCCGATGAAGTTCTCGATGGGCCAGGCGTCGGCGATGGCCAGGGGGCAGATGGTGGTGTAGCTGAAGTTCGCGGCCAGGTCCAGCATGGTGTCCAGGTCGCCGTCGCGTCCCTCGCCCCGCACGATGGCCTTCAGGATGCGGTCGGCGTAGCCGGTCCCCTCGCGGCAGGGCGTGCATTGGCCGCAGGACTCGTGGGCGTAGAAGCGGGTCAGCGAGGCCAGCATCCCCACGGCGCTGCGCGTGTCGTTGAAGGCGATCACGGCACCCGACCCCAGCATGCTCTTCAGGCTCGCGAGGCTTTCGTAGTCCATGTTGGCCTTGGCCGATTCCTCCGCCGTGAGAACCGGCGAACTGGATCCGCCGGGGATCACGCCCTTCAGGGTTCCCAGCACGCCCTGGCACCATTCGGGCGATTCCAGGAATTCCAGGAGAGGGGTGCCCAGCGGGATCTCGTAGACGCCGGGTCGTTTCACGTCGCCGGAAACGGAGAACACCTTGGTGCCGCCGGATTTGGGGGTCCCCAGCGCGCTGTAGGCGGCAGGACCGTGCTCCAGGATCCAGGGCAGGGCCATGAGCGTTTCCACGTTGTTGACGCAGGTGGGCGACGCCCAGGCTCCCGAAACCGCCGGAAACGGCGGCTTGAGCCGGGGCTGGCCCTTGTAGCCTTCCAGGCTGTTGATGAGGGCGGTCTCCTCGCCGCAGATGTAGGCGCCCGCGCCGCGGTGCACGTAGATGTCCAGGCTGTAACCCGAACCCAGGATGTTCTCGCCCAGGATTCCGGCCTCGTAGGCCTGCTTCAGGGCGGCGTTCAGGGTCTCGATGGCCTTCAGGAATTCGCCGCGCACGTAGATGTAGGCCGTTCGCACTCCCAGAGCCCAACCGCAGGCGATCATGCCCTCGATCAAGCGGTGCGGATCTTCCAGCATCAGGACATGGTCCTTGAACGTTCCCGGTTCGCCTTCGTCGGCGTTCACCACCAGATACACCGGCTTGGGCGTGTTGCGCGGCACGAAGGACCATTTCATGCCGGTGGGGAATCCCGCCCCTCCGCGGCCACGGAGTCCGGATCGGGTGACCAGGTCGATGAGTTCGAACTGGGAAAGGTCGAAGAGCCTGGGCCCCAGGCTGGCGTAGCCGCCCAGGGACCTGTAGACGGAGATGTCCGCCGCTCCCTTGCCGAAGTTCTGGGTGACGGTGAGGGTCGCCATCTAGGCCTCCACCTTCACGACGTTGGAGGGCTTGGCCCGGCGCTCTCCCGATTGGGCCAGGATCCGCACCTCGGTGCCGACGGAAAGATCTCCGGTCCAATCCTTGTCCTTGCCCGGAATCGTCGCCAAGGCGGAGAAGTCCCCGGTGCCAGCGCGCGTTTCCAGGTGCAGTTGCGCGGATTCGGGAGCCGCCCTCCAGGTGAGCTTGACCTTGCCGTCTTCGGTCCGCGCGGCCGCCAATCCCAGGACGGGCGGCGCCGGAGCGTATCCCGGCTTCTGCGGCTCGTTGGTGGACCCCACGGCCCCGGGGTGTCCATGGGTCTCGAAGAGTCCGCCCAAGACGTCCCGGGAAGGCTCGACGGGAAGTTCGGCGGCGCGCTTTCGGCACCAGGCGGCGATCCGGTCGAACCGTTCCGGGGTCAGCGCCACGCCCTCGGGCATCGCCAGACGGCCGTCCACCACGTCGGTGGCGAAGTCGTCGTTGATCTGGAGCACCGGCCCGTTGCCGCACGCGCCCAGGCATTCCACCCGCAGGAGGGTGAACAGCCCATCCTCGGTGGTTCCGCCGTGGCTCGAGACGCCCAGGGTCTTCTCGGCGTGGGCGATGATCCCCTCCGCGCCCAGGATGTGGCAGGACACGTTCTGGCAGATCTGCACGAAGAAGCGACCCGTGGGTTCCTTCTTGTACATGGTGTAGAAGAGGCTCACGCCGTAGGCGTGCACGGGACTGACCTTGCATTTGCCCGCCGCCCAGCGGATGGCCTCCTGCGGAAGCCAACCCAAGGTCTCCTGGGCCACCCAGAGGACCGGCAGCAGGGCCGCCTTGGGGACGGGATAGCGGCGCACGAGCTCCTCCACCTTGGAAAGCACCCGGGGCGTCTCCAGTTTCGGAAGGATCTCCGAGGCGTGCGGTTGGTCGACCTTGGTGTGGCAGTGGCTCATGGGTCCCCTAGCGATCCAGTTCGCCGGCGATGATGTTGAGGCTGGAAAGGCAGGCGATGGCGTCGGCCACCAGGCTTCCCTCCACGACGTCGGCGTAGGCCGCGAACTGGGTGAAGCAGGGAGGGCGCACCTTGATCTTCCAGGGCTTTCCGGTCCCGTCCGAAGCGATGAAGAATCCCAGTTCCCCGTTGGCCGCTTCGATGGAGCCGTAGAATTCCCCGGCGGGAGCGCGCACGCCCTCGTAGACCAGCTTGAACTGGTTGATCAGGGCCTCCATGTCGTGGTAGGTCTTGTCGTGGCCCGGCAGCGAAAGACGCGCGTCCGGCGTGTTCACCGGTCCCGGCTTCAAGCGGGAAAGCGCCTGGCGGCAGATGGAGAGGGATTCGCGCATCTCGTACATGCGCACCAGCAGGCGGTCGTAGGTGTCTCCGGTGGAGCCCACCACGGTCTGGAATTCGTAGGTCTCGTAGTCCAGGTAGGGATCGTCCTTGCGCAGGTCCCTGTCCACCCCCGTGGCGCGAAGGCATGGACCGGTCCAGCCCCAGCTCACGGCCTGCTCCGCGGAGACGGGGCAGCAACCGCGCGTGCGGTCGATGAAGATCCTGTTGTGCTCCAGCAGCCGGAAGGCGTCGTCCAGCCCCTTTTCGATCTTGGGCAGAACCGCGCGAACGTCGTCCTCGAAGCCCTCGTAGGTGTCGCGGTAGAGCCCGCCGATGCGGGTGAATGCATTTGTGAGGCGAGCGCCGGAGAGCTTCTCCCAGATGGCGTAGACGTCCTCGCGGGGGTTGAACAGGTACCAGTAGTTGGTCAGCGCGCCCAGGTCGACCGCGGCGGCGGCGATGCACACCTGGTGGTCGATGAGGCGCGACAGTTCCGAGAGGAGGACGCGCAGGACGGTGGCGCGTTCGGGGATCTCCACCTCGAACATCCTCTCCACGGTGTGGGAGAACCCGATGTTGTTCAGGATGGCCGAGCAGTAGTTGAGCCGGTCCGTGTAGGGCAGCACCTGCTGGTAGGTGCCCTGTTCGACCATCTTCTCGAACCCGCGGTGCAGATACCCGATTTCCGTCACCGCGGCGCGGATCATCTCGCCGTCCAGGGCGACGAACGCCCGAAGCGCCCCGTGGGTGGCGGGGTGGGAGGGGCCGATGTTCACGGTGAGGAGGTCGAGCTTCTCTCCGTCCTGGTTCCTGACCTTCACTTCGCCTTCTCCACGTAGTTGACCTTCTCCACCGCGGGTTTGCCCAGGAGGCCTGTCTCCTCGACGGAGGGCGAATTCGCGGCCACGTGCTCCAGCACCTGGAATCCCCTGGCCTGCAGACGGGCCTCCAGAGGCAGGATCATGGGGTCGTTGGTGGAAAGCCACTGGCGCTTGCGGACCGGATAGTCCTTGCGGAGCGGATGTCCCGCGAATTCCACGTGGTTCAGCAGTCGGCGCAGGTCCGGATGCCCCTCGAAGACGATCCCGTACTGGTCCCAGGTCTCGCGCTCCTGCCAGTCGGCGATGCGGTAGAGGTCGTGGACCGACGGCACCACGGGATCTTCCTCCTCCACCCAGACCTTCAGGCGCAGCCGATGGGAACCGAAGCGCTGGCTGCGGATGTTGTAGACCACGCCGAATCGCGCCCCGTCGTGGCCGGGATAGCCCAGGTAGTCGATGGCGGTGATGTCCAGCATCAGGTCCATCAGGAAGGAGGGATCGTCGCGCAGGAACCGGACCGATTCGCGCAAAAGCCTGGCCGGAACCACGGCCGTGAGCCCCCACCGGTCGCGGGGATCCATGACGGCCTCGAATCGGCTTTGGAGCGAAGCGAACGCCCTGGTCTCGAATTCCTTGCGGCCCTCCGCGCTGGCCGGGGTCAGGACCTTGTCCAGGTCCACGGGCTGGGAGGTCATCCGATCTGGATCCTCTCGTGGGAGCGGTTGGCGCGATCCCGCATGTAGGACGCGTCCTGGATCTTCTGCTGGAGCTGGAGGATGGCGTCGATGTAGGCCTCGGGCCGAGGGGGACAGCCGGCCACGTAGACGTCCACCGGGATCACCTCGTCGATGCCGGGAAGGGTGCAGTAGCAGTCGTAGAACCCGCCTGTGCTGGCGCATGCGCCCACGGAGAGGACCCAACGCGGCTCCATCATCTGCTCCCAGATCCGCCGCAGGATGGGCGCCTGCTTGTAGGTGATGGTCCCGGCCACCACCAGGAGGTCGGAATGGCGGGGGGAGAAGCGGATGAATTCGGCCCCGAAACGGGCGATGTCGTACTTGGAGCCCGCCAAGGCCATGAATTCGATGGCGCAGCAGGCGGTCCCGAAGGTGAAGGGCCAGAGGGAGTTCTTGCGCCCCCAGCCGACCACCGCGTCGATCGTGGTGGTCACGAAACCCTGGTTGAGTCCGGCATCCTGGTGCAGCGCCCCGATCGGAGGTTCCGGAGAGCCGACGGAAGCCCCCGGAGGTGCCGCGGTCGATTCAGCGCCCATGTGCTCGGCCTCCTTTCGTTGAGCGCGGAAAATTAGCAATCTCCGACCGTCCCTTCCAGCCTTCGTCCCCGGGAGGGCCCGAAGCACGGGACGTTTGGACGGAATCCGTCCGGGCGGGCGGACGGCGGCCCTTTGGGGAAGGGGGGAATGGCGGCTTCAGCCCGGCTTGCGGGTCAGGACGCAGATCTCCGTGTAGCCCGAGGGCAGGAAGGATCTCTTCCAAGCCGGCTCGAAGGAGACCTTGGCCAGCTTCATCACGAATCCGTTGAAGGAGAACGGATCCAACCCGAACTCCTCCTCCACCGCGAAGCCTTCCCTCCGCACCACCTTCCGGAGGCGCCTGCGGGTGTAGGCCTTTTCGTAGCCGTGGATCCAGTTGCCCAGATGCATGAACTGGTAGACCTGCCAGAGCGACCACTTGGCGGGAACGAAGGTGGCCATGAGTCCTCCGGGGCGGAGAAGCCGGAACATCTCGCGGACGAAGGGTCCTTCGTCGCGGAAATGCTCCATCAGGCCGGAGGAATAGATGAAGTCGAAATGCCCGTCCGGGAGCCCGGTGGCCTGGCAATCGGCCCTGTGGACCTCGTCGACCGAGCCGCGGATGCGCTCCACGGAGATCTCGGAGAAGTCCAGGGCGTGGGTCTCGATGTCGGTCCTGTCCTCGCGCAGCTTGCGGATGTTGGATCCGAATCCGCAGCCGATCTCCACCACCCGCTTCCGCCCCTCGCCCAGGGAATCGATCCACCCCATCAGCTTGCGGTGGCGTTCCCCGATCATCCAGCGCTCGGCCTTGGAGATGCTGTACTGCTTCCAGTAGTCGTCCCAGCTCATCATGGTCTTGACCCTCTCAGAGGTAGCGCACGCCGACGGCGCGGCGCACGGATTCCAGGATGGGAAGGTGGATGGCGCGCGCCTTCTCGGCGCCCATGGCCATCGTCTTCTTCAACGCCTCCAGGTCGCGGCCGATCTCTTCGCGGCGGGCCCGGAACGGGGCGAAGTGGTCCAGGTAGGCCTGGATCAGCTCCTTCTTCGCGTGCCCCCATCCGAAGCCGCCCGCGCGGAGCTTCCGGTCCATCTCCGAGACCGCCTCCGGGGACGCCACATGCCTGTACCAGGCGAACACGGGATTGGCGTCGGGATCCTTGGGCTCCTCCAGCGGGGTGCTGTCGGTGGCGATGGCCGCGATCTTCTTCTTCACCTCCGCCGGGTCGGCGAAGATCCCCAGGGTGTTCCCGTAGGACTTGGACATCTTCTGACCGTCGAGGCCCTGCACGATCGCGATGCCCTCGCCGATCTCCGGTTCGGGAACGACGAAGATCTCGCCGTGGCGGTGGTTGAAGGCTCCGGCGATGTCCCGGGCGACCTCGACGTGCTGCTTCTGGTCCCTGCCCACCGGCACCTTGTCCACGCCGTAGCCCAGGATGTCGGCGGCCATCAGGATCGGGTACGTGAACAGGCCCGCATTGGGGCTCTTGCCATGGGCGATCGCGTCCTTGTACGCGTGCATGCGTTCCATCTGGCCCACGGGGGTGAAGTTCGAGAGGTACCAGGACAACTCGGCGATTTCGGGCACGTCGCTCTGCATCCAGAAGACGCTTTTGTCCGGATCCATCCCCAGGGCCAGGATGTCGATGGCCATCTGGCGCGTCCACGTCGCCATCTGGGGTCCGTCCACCAAGCCGGTGAGGCTGTGCATGTTGGCGACGAAGCAGAGAAGTTCGCCGCGCGACTGGCTTTCCACCATGGGCTTCAGCATGCCCAGGTAGTTGCCGAAATGGATCTCCCCGGAGGGTTTGATGCCCGAAAGGATTCGCATGGGACGGGAAAAGGTAGGAGACTGGACCCTGCGGCACGGTGATCGAGGGGTGACACCCGGCCCGAGGATTGGTTACCCTTGCTCCACAGTGCCCGCCCATCGCGGAAGGAGCTCCACTTGAAGGTCAACCGGATCGCCATCGCCCTCGTCCTCGCGGGCCTGTGGAGTTGCAAGAAGGACGAGGAGGCCGCACCGCCGCCGCCGCCGTCCAAGCCCAAGGACTTCGCGCCCCCTGCGGACGGTTTGTTGGCGGCCGACCGCGCCGCTCGCTGGCGCCAGGCGGACTCCCTGGTGAGGGACCTGGACAGCATCTTCCAGGATTCGCTCCGAGCCCATCCGGACCGCGCCGCCCAGTTGGCCGTGGAACAGGATGCCGCCCGCGACATCGCATCGCGCAAGGCCGGCCTCCTGGGATGGAAGGAATACCGGTGGATCCTCGAAGACGCTCCCCTGAATCCCGCCAACACCGCCGCATTCCAAGCCGCGGGCCTCTCCATGGCGACACCCGACCAGGATGCCGTGAAGAGCGGAAGCAAACGAAACGGGAAGCCGCGGCCCGACCGCATGTGAGTAGCCGGTCCGATCGATTGAAAGGCCCTTGAATCCTCAATTCCAAGGGCCTTGCCAGGGGTCGTTCGGTGAATTTCCATTGGCTTCGACGGCATTGTTCCGTCGGAGACACGCGCATGGAATCGAACTCCACCTGGATCAGGCCCCTCTTCTCCCTTGCCGCCTGCGCATGCGCACTCGTGGCGTGCCAGAGCGCGACATCACCCGACGCGGGCCAGCTGCCCGGCGGCAGGGTCGAGGCCGGATTCAAGTTGTCGGATTCGTCCCACATTCCGGACTCCACGGAATGGTCGACGCGTTCCCAAACCGGCAGAGGCGGTATTTCGTGCTCCCAGCTGGTGGCGGGGACCGCGCCGTGCACCGACACGCTGATTCCGCAATCACCGCTCGGAACGGATACCGTGCGGATCCAGTTGTGGAAGCTCGGTGTCCAGTTGGGAGCCCTCTACTTCCAGCAGGTCGGATCTTCTCCGCAACTCGTCCAGTTGGACACGGTCCAGAGGAGTTCGACGGATCTCGCGCTCATCTCCGCCTTCTCCCTGTTGTGCAAGGCGAAATCCCTGAGCTTGGCCGGACAAAGCCCGGGAAATCTGGTGGCCTTCTACGCGGCGCTGGTCCTCGCGAAGGACACGGGCTACAAGGGCTTCCCCGCGAACCTCCCCGCGGGGATCACCGCCGACACCATCCAGAACACGCTGGAATTCTTCGCCGGCCTGGACAACTTCCCCACCTCGCTCCCCACCGGCATGAGTCGCGATTCCGTCTACAAGGACCTGATCCTGTTGGCCGCGGATTCCGGCAGGACGCAGGCGGAAATCGTCGCCCTGGGCCTGGACTCCGCGACCATCCACGCCTGGGTGGACACCTTGCTGAAGGACAAGCTGATCCCGTCCACCGACACGCTCGCCCTGGTTCCCATGGACACCCTCGCCGCTCCGACGTTCGGCAAGCCGGGCGGCTCCTACAAGGGGATCCAGACGGTGACCCTTTCCAGCGCGACACCTGGCGACACCATCCACTACACCACGGACAGCACCGTTCCCACCTCGTCCTCTCCGATCTATTCGGGGAGTCTCCAGATCGCGGCGAGCGAGACCGTGAAGGCCATCGCCGTCGAAGCCGGAACGATCCAAAGTCCGGTTTCCACCGCCAAATTCAACATCACCTTCGACACGGCGGCCACCCCGACGTTCAGCCCCCTCCCAGGTACCTACACGGGAACCCAGACCGTGTCCATCTCAAGCGCCACGACCGGCGACACCATCCGCTACACCACGAACGGCGACACCCCCGGCCCCTCCTCTCCCGTCTATTCGGGAAGTCTGCAAGTCACCGGCAACGAAACCATCCAGGCCATCGCGATCAAGGCGGGAATCGTCACCAGCCCGGTGTCCACCGCCGCCTACGCCATTTCCCTGGACACGGCCCCCTCGCCGACCTTCAGCTTGGCAGGGGGGCCCTACGCCGGACCGCAGAAGGTGGCCATTTCGAGCGCCCCTGGCGATTCCATCTTCTACACGACCGATGGGTCGACGCCCACCGCCACCTCGAAGGTCTACGCCGATTCGGTGTCCATCCGCGCGACCACGACCCTGCAGGCCATCACCGTGAAGTTCGGCCTGGTCGACAGCAAGGTGACCAAGGC
The DNA here is from genome assembly GCA_035604215.1 of Fibrobacteria bacterium. Taxonomy (GTDB): domain Bacteria; phylum Fibrobacterota; class Fibrobacteria; order UBA5070; family UBA5070; genus UBA5070. The sequence continues at coordinate 8,337 of DATNIW010000024.1, read as the reverse complement.
GACCTACACCATCCCGCCCCGCGACAGCGCGTTGAACGCCCTTTCCACCAGTCCCGGGACCTTCACGTCGACATTCCTGGGCGGGGTCAAGAGCTATGTGGATTCGGTGGACCAGGGCGTGACCAGCTTGACCGTGACGGCGACGCCCCGGACGCCCGGCGACGTCAACAGCATCGCCTTCGACGGCGCCTCCAACGCCACGGTCGTCCTGGACTCCATCGATCCGGACACGATCTCGGTCCAGGTGACCAACACCAACGGGAACAGCATGGTCTATTCCATCGTGGTGGTCCACCGGCCGCCGGCGGCGCCCACGTTCAGTCCGGGCAACGGCCTCTACACCAGCGCACAGAACGTGACCATCGGCTCCACCACCGCCGGGGCCAAGATCTACTACACCATGGACGGTTCGACTCCTTCCACCGCCTCGACCCTCTACGCCGGGCCCGTACCCGTGACGGGCACCACCACCCTGGAGGCGTTCGCCGTGGGGACCGGCAAGGTCCACAGCAAGACGACCAGCGCCACCTACGCCTTCGACACGGCCAAGGCTCCCACGTTCAGTCCGGCGGGAGGATACTACGCGGGCTCGCAGACGGTGACGCTGTCGTGCGCGACCCCCGGAGCTTCCATCCGCTACACGACGGACGGCACCCAGCCATCCGCGAGTTCCACCCTGTACACCGCACCGATCACAGCGACCCTCCCGGAGACCGTGCGAGCGATCGCGTTCGCGACGGGGGATGTTCCCAGCCCCGTGGCCTCGAGTTCGTACTCCTCGCTGCTCATCATCTGCATTGCCTGCAAGACGACGGTGCTCCCCTAGCCCGGGAACCTGGCCCGCGGATCTCGATTCCACCGAGGCCGGATCCAACCCGGGTTCCTAGGTTGGAGGGATGTCCTACGACCGCCTGATCGCGTATCTCAAGGAATCGGACCACCTTCTCGCCGCCGCTCGCCTCCTGCAATGGGACCAGGAAACGGGAATGCCCGCAGGGGGTCAGGAAGCCCGGGCCGAGGTGCTGTCCACCCTGGCCGGACTTTCCCACCAGCGCGGGACCTCCCCCCACCTGCGGGAACTCCTGGAGTTCGCCCAGTCCGAGGCTAGCACGCCGGACCGGATTCGCCAATTGGAACTGGTGCGGCGCGACCTCGACCGCGCCGCGAAGGTGCCCGCAAACCTCGTGGAACGACTGGCCAAGGCCACCAGCACGGCGCAACAGGTCTGGTCCAAGGCTCGGAAGGAACGGGATTTCCGGATGTTCCAGCCATACCTGGAGGAGGTGGTCGGCCTCAAGCGGGAAGAAGGAGCCCTGCTGGCCCCGAGCGGGGGGAGCGCCTACGACGGCCTGCTTTCGGATTACGAACCCCTCATGCGCACCGCGGACTGGTCCAGCCTGTTCGAGGAGTTGGAGAGGGAATTGCCGACCTTGGCCAGGGAGATCCACGAACGGCAGGGCCGGGTACGCGAACGCCTGGCGGGCCTGGAGGGTCTCCGCGGTCCGTTCCCTCGCGAAGGGCAGCTCCAGCTCTGCCGGGAGCTGGCGCAGTCGGTGGGCTACGACTTCTCGCGCGGACGCCTGGATCTTTCCGCCCACCCGTTTTCCGAGACCATCCATTCGGGGGACAGCCGGATCACCACCCGGATCGACGAATCCGACCTGGTTTCCTCGGTCTTCGCCACCCTGCACGAGACCGGCCACGCGTTGTACGAGCAGGGACTGCCCGAGGACCTGTCGGGAACCCCGCTGGGCGGCTTCTGCTCCATGTCCGTGCACGAGAGCCAATCGAGGCTGTGGGAGAACCTGGTGGGCCGTTCGGACGCGTTCTGGCAGGAGCGGTGGAGTTTGGCCCAGGAGCGGCTTCCCGCCCTGGCCCGGGTCCGGATGGAGGATTGGACGGCGCGCGCCCGCCTGGTGAGGCCCAGCCTGATCCGGACGGAATCCGACGAGGTCACCTACAATCTCCACGTCCTGGTCCGCTTCCGGCTGGAACGGGCGCTGGTGGACGGAGACCTCGCCGTGTCCGAACTTCCCTCGGCTTGGAACGAAGCCTACGGGAACATGTTGGGAATCGTCCCATCGCACGACGGAGAAGGGGTGCTGCAGGACGTCCACTGGAGCGCGGGCATGTTCGGATACTTCCCCACCTACACGCTGGGCAATCTGCTCTCGGCCCAGTTCTTCCGGGCTGCCGCCGACCAGGGCGTCACCGGGAGCCTGCCAGCGCTTCTGACCTGGTTGCGCGAGAAGGTCCATGCCCCCGGCCACCTGCTGGAAACCGCGGACCTCGCGCGCCGCGCCACGGGCCGGAATCCGTCGGCATCGGATTTCCTCGCGCACCTGCGGGAGCGGTACCTGGGCTGAACGGCCCTATTTCCCCGCGGCGGTGTCGGCCATGGCCACCGCCAGGTAGCGGTCGGGATCCGCGGCGAATTCCACGGGGCAGTTGGGGCAGCAGAGATCCACTTCGCGGCCCTTGTAGATCACGGGGATCGCAGGACCCATGGATCCGATGACCTCACCGTCCGTGGGGCAGTGGAGGTTGTGGACGGGGCGGGCCGCGGCCAGTTGGGCCGGTGTCGGCTTCAGCACGAGCATGGTGTCGGGAGATGGAACCGCATGGGATGCCGATTTCTGCACCGGGCCGTTGCAGGAGGCGAGCAGCAACAGCGGGAGACCCGGGAGGAACGTTCGTTTGGACATGCCTGGCCTGCGATTCCGGTGTCAGCTTCCGGGCTTCGTGGAATCCGCCGGGCTCGCGGAAACCACCGGAGGGAAGACTGCGACGGGGCTGGTGAGCTTTCCGTTCACGGCGCGGTCCAGGTACTGGCGCAACGACTCGATCTCCACGGGAGTGCCCACCAACGGCGGCATGAACTTCGAATACGGCGAGTCCGGCTTGTGGTCGTGGAGCATGGTGAGGATGTTCCCGATGGCCTTGCCGTCGCGGTCGGACAGAAGCCGACGCAACGACCGGTAGCCGTCCAGGGTGTGGCAGGCGAGGCACTGTCCTTCGAACATGCGCTTCCCCATTTCCGGAGTGGGGAGGGTCGAGGCGGTCGCGACCACAGCGGCGGACACCCACGGGGAGGAGGCCAGATACCCGCCGGCGTTGAGCCGATCCACATCCTTGATGTGCACCCCGTTGGAGTACAGGTAGCCGTTGACCACGAATGGCTTGCGCAGGAATTCGCGCACGCTCTCGGTGGAGCCCGTGGCCATCAAGGCCAGGAACAGCACCCCCAAGGCCTGGCTGCGCGAGAGGGTGCGCGGGGAAAGCCAGGCGAAGAAGAACACCACCCCCGCCATGGTCGCGGAGGTCATCACCGTGACCAGGGACATGCGGGTGACCATGGTGAAGGCCCCGGCGCCGATGGTGGAGATGCCCAGGCTCATCAGGGCGCGATGGCTCTCGGGGACAGTGAACAGGTACCACACGAAGAACACGGGCATCAGGACGTAGGCGGGGACCACCCACCGCGCCGACCAGCGCACCAACTTTTCCTTCAGCGGACCTTCCGAGTCGCCGTCGATTCCCGAGAAGAAGACCATGGCCCAGATCCCCGCGAGGGACATGCAGGCCAGGGTCCGAAGACCCAGGCTCGGGAAGTAGCCAGGATTCAGGAGTGCCTGGAAGAAGTGGAAGGGTTCGTCGCCCGAGCCCGCGAAGGGGAGCCACGCACCGGGCGTCAACTGGAAGGTGAGGATGCCGTTGATGATCACCAGGGTGAGCCAGGAGGTGCCGGCGTAGGCCCAACCCAGCCGGAGGTGGATCTTGTCGGGGATGCGGTTCCAGGTGTAGTAGTAGGCGGCGGCCAGGGTCAGCTCCACCAGGAACACCACCCATTCGGTGGCCCACGCGAACACGAAGTTGTGGATGAGCGTGCTGGTGCCCTCCGGACTGACGAGTCCGATGGCGAACCAGATGCCCACGCCAGTCATGGCGCCGAAGACGCCGGTGAGCACCAGGAAGAACTTGGAAAACGCCTCCAGCTGGGGGAACCAGTCGCGGCGACCCTCGCGGATGGCCTTGGCTTCGGCCATGGGCAGGAAGAGCCCCCCGCCCACCGCGAAGTGCGAGATCAGGACGTGGATGATCGCGATGATCCCGATGACCCAGCCGGATCCCAGGAACGGCACGTCCCAGACGGGATAGTTCACGACGAGATCCCCTTTACCGGACCGCGGGCAGCACCGCGTATCCCCAGATGGTGGTGAAAAGAAGGATGCCCACGACCGCCAGGCCGAACCATGTGGCCCGCCGCGCCCAGGCACCCGAGCGGCGCTCGGCATCGAAGAAGGGCACCAGGACCCAGAGCACGAGTCCCAGGTTGAAGAGCCCGAGGCCCGCGAATTCGCCGAACTCGCCGGGAATCCATTTCCCGAAGAGCTTGAGCACCTCGAAACTGCTCATGAAGTACCACTCGGGGTGGATGTCCATGGGCGCCGGCTTGAGCGCGTCGGCGGCGGGGCCCAGGGGCCAGGGGAACACGGCGGCGCAGAAGGCCAGGACGTTCAGCGCGATGAGCCAGGCCGCCAGGTCCTTCATGGCGAAATTGGGGAAGAAGGGGATGGTCTTCCGCTTGCCTTCGGGTTTGTCCAGCTCCGAGGGGGGCAACGACATCCCGTGCTTCTGGATGAGTCCCAGGTGCAGGAGGAGAACGGGGATGAACAACGCGGGAAGCACCACCACGTGCAGGGCGAAGAACCGGGATACCGTGAAGCCGCTGATGTCCGGCCCGCCTCGGACCAGATTCGAAATCCAGGGACCGACCATGGGGATCACGGCGGGAATGCCCAGGCCCACCTTGGTGGCGAAGTAGGAGAGGTCGTCCATGGGCAGCAGGTATCCGGAAAAGCCGAAGACCATGGCCAACAGCAGGAGGACGATCCCCGAAAACCAGAGGAACTCCCGGGGGCGGCGGTAGGCCTTGAGGAAGAAGGTCGAGAACATGTGGACGAACGCGGATGCGATCATCAGGTTGGCCGACCACGAATGGGTGGAGCGGATGAGCCAACCGAATTGGATGTCGTAGGTGATGGAACGCACCGACTGGTAGGCCTCGTCGCCGGGCCGGTAATAGAGGAGCAGCAGGACCCCCGTGAAGCACATCACGGTGAAGAAGAACAGGGTGATCCCGCCCCAGTAGTACCAGAACGAGTACTTGTGCTCGGGCACCTGCTTGTGGGTGGCCAGTTCCAGGAGAGCGGAATATCCCAGTCGCTCGTCGAGCCAGCGGGCGAGGGGACTACGCACGGCTCACCACCATCTTTCCGTTGGCGATCTGCGTCTTGTACTCGGCCAGTGGTTTGGGGGGCGGACCTCCCAGGTTGGCCCCGCTGTTGGGGTCGTAGGTTCCGCCGTGGCAGGGGCAGAAGATGATCTTCTTGTCGGGCTGGTATCCCACGGTGCAGCCCAGGTGGGTGCACACTGCCGACAGCGCGGTCCAGGTGTCGTCGTCGTGGTGGATCAGCATGGCCGGATTCTGCCCGAACTTGAACATCAGGGCGGAGTTCCTGGGCGTCTTGAGGGCGTCGTCCAGCACCACCTGCTTGACCTGCCCCTCGGCGGCGGCCGTCTCCACGGGCGATGCCAGGTACCGGTACACCGGATAGCCCACGAGTCCCGCGTAGGCCGCTCCCAGCACTCCCGCGGCGGCGAATTTCAGGATGTCGCGTCGCTCGGGATCGGAGGCCGACGCGTCGGACGGGATCTTCTCTTCAGGCATGTCTGCTCTCCGCGGAGGCCAGGCGCATCACGCTCCCGACCCAGGCCAGTGTGGCGAGTCCCGCGACCAGCGCCGCGGCGAAGACGGCGACCACCGTCCAGTTGGTGTGGACGGCGCTCTTCCAGACGTCGAAGCCGCATTCGGACAGCGAGATGTCGCGAACCTGGTCGCGCACCACCACGAAGCAGGCGAGGACCCCCAGAGCGGGAAGCGTGGAGACCACGGGAAGGATCCAGGAACGCGACCGGCGGAACAGGAACAGGAGCAGTCCGCAGACCGCGGAAAGCGAAAGGGCCGAAAGCCACCCCAGAAGCAGCCGGTCGACCAGAAGGGACCCGCCCAGCGCCGCTCGAACCGAATCCGTCTGCGCCCCCAAGGCCATGGCTCCCGCCAGCGCCAGCGCCGGGGAGGCGACCAGGGCGACGATTCCCGTCCAGGTGCGCACGAACGCGCGCACCTCGGGGGACACTTTCCCGGAGAGCGACCAGAGCGAAGTGCAGAGGCCTCCCAGGGCCAGGGCGGAGAGCATGACCACCGCCCAGCGCCACCAGGCCCCCGGGTCGTCCGGGAAGGATGTTCCGTGGCTGCTGGAGGCGTAGAGGGCGGACCAGCTGTCGGGGTGGATCATCAGCGTCATGTTGGCGGAGAACAGTCGCCCCACCGCGGCCAGGACGGGGAGCGCGACCAGCCCCCACTTCCACCAGGCGAGATCCTTCCTCGCGAGGTTCGCCATGCGGTAGAGCACCGCGTAGGCCGCCATCACGGCGAACACCACGCAGATCCACCAGGCCCCGATCAGGACCGAACTGGAGAACAGGGCCCGACCGTAGAGGACTTGCACGAACAGCAGCGGGGGAATCCCCAGGTTGATCACGTACGTGGTGACCATGGGAAGCACCCCTGCCACCCGGTTGGAGGCCTCCCGCGCCGACCTCGCGCCGTGCAGGTGGCCCCATGCGTTCCAGACCAGGGCCAGCGCCAATCCCCCGAGCAGCAGCGACAGGAAGGCGAAATGCAGCGTGAGGGTGAGGTAGGAGAGGCTCTTGAAGAGCCACACCGGAGCCGGCAGCGGGATCGGGTCGGCGGTGGGAAGGAAGCGCATCGGATCAACCATCACGTCGTCGGCCCTTTTGGTGGAGGAGCGGATCGGGACCCGTCCCCGAACCTCGGGATCGAACCCGGTACGCGCTCTGGACGGATCGCGAGGGAATCTACAAAGTCGGCGGGTTTTCCGACGCCTTCGAGGTCTTCGCGCACGGTTCCACCCGCATGCGTCTTCCTAGTCCTCCTCTCCGCAGATCCGCAGCGACGTGATCCTCCAGCCGTGCCGCGTGCGGCCGACGGCAAGGCACAATCCGGGATCGTCCCGCGAGGAGATCGCCTCCGAGGAGATCCACCCGGTCCGTCCGTCCATGGTCCGCACCTTCCAGTGCGAGGGGTGGACGCTGGTGGAAGGGACGAGCGTCGAGTCCCCGCCGCGCGAAACCACAAGGACCGCGTACCGGCTGGACAAGGCTCCACGAGGGGTCTCGGTGGAATCCACGAACCTCGTGGACGTGTCGCGCACGCGCACGCACGGACCCTCCAGGTCGTCGTCGCTGCCGGGGGCGCGGCAGGAATCCGGATCGTCGGCGGGAGCGAAGGCGACCGGGACCTTTCCCACCTCGCGCAGACGGATTCCGTCAGACAGGGTCGCCTGCAGGAGACGCATGAGAAGGCGGGCCTGCGCCGGATCCCGCAGGGAACGGAACAAGGCCGCGCGATCTCCCCAGACCTCGCCTCCCTGGACGTTGCGCGCCAGGTGCCGGCGCAGGAACAGCGCATGCCGGGCGCGCACGGCCTGTTCCAGGCTGTCCACGAACAGGTCGAGCCCGGTGGTGTCGGGAAGCAGCGTGTCGCGGACCCCGCGGACGGTGTCCGGAAGCAGGACTTCGTCCGGAAGCAGCGTGTCCGGCGTCTGCAGGGAATCGCACAGGCGGGCGAACGGCGGAAACAACGCCTTGTCCAGCGTGCGGATACCGGTATCCAGGGCGAAGTAGTAGCGCCCGGCATCCTCGCCGCAGGTCCAACCGGGGGGGGATTCGCTGCGGTCCGAGGGGTGGAATGCCCAGAGAGAGGTCCCCCGAGGGATGGAAAAGGGCCGCTCGAACAGGATGCGCCAGAGGTTGTCCACTCCCGTGGAGAGGGGGGTGGCCCAGGGCAGGAAGGCGACCACCAGGCAGGCCAGCGCCAGCCGCAACGTCCGTTTCTTCCAGTGGCGCCCGAGCATGTGGCGTCAAGGATAGGTTCCGGGATCGTGCGGGGAGGAAGGCAGGAAAAGGAAAGGGCGCCCGGGCGGCAACGCCCGAACGCCCGGAATCGGCTCTCCACGCGGATCAGCGCGCGATGGGAAGCGCCCGCACCTCGCGCACGCCCGAGGTTTCCAGGACCAGGAAGGCCACCCCGGAGGTGGGCGCAGCGAGCGATCCCGACCGCTCGCCCGCGGAGACGGGAGCGCGGGACAGTTCCCGTCCGTCGATTCCCACCAGCCGGACCACGCCACCGGCCTGGAGGGCCTGGGAACGGGTCCACACGAGGTTCGATCCGGAACGCACGAGGGACCAGGT
>DATNIW010000023.1:0-4371 GCA_035604215.1 Fibrobacteria bacterium | reverse complement strand
ATGGGAGAACGGGACCGCCTGGGGAAAGCTCAGGGCCTGGGCCCTGCGTCTGGGACAATCGATCGGACAGGAAATGTCCGAACTGGACCTGGTCGTGGAGCCCAAGATCGACGGCATGTCCGTCTCGCTGACCTACGAAGGAGGAGTGCTCCTGCGCGCCGTCACCCGCGGCGACGGGGTCCGGGGGGACGTGGTCACCTCGCAGGTCCTGGCCGCGGACGCGGTTCCCCAGCGCGTCCCGGAAACCGCGCGCTTCGAGGTGCGCGGCGAGCTCTACCTGCCCCGATCCGCGTTCGACGCCCTGAACGCCGCCCTCGCGAGCGCGGGCGATCCGCTCCTGGCCAACCCCCGCAACGCCTGCGCGGGGCTCATGAAGAGGAAGGACCCGTCCACCCTGGCGGGCGTGGGCATCCGTTCCTTCCTCTATTTCGCGACCACCTCGGCGGCGCCGTTGCCCGCCTCGCACGCGGCCCGCCTGGCCTGGCTCGGTCGGCAGGGCTTCCAGGTCCACCCGCGGGTGGAATCGGTGCGGGGCATCGGCGCGGCCTACGGGATTTGCCGACGGTTCCTGTTCCTCCGGGATGGACTGGACCACGAGATCGACGGCATGGTGGTCAAGCTGGACGACACCTCCCTCTACGAGACGGTGGGTTCCACCGAACACCATCCGCGCTGGGGCATCGCCTACAAGTTCCCGCCCGAGCGGCGTCCCACGCGGCTCCTGGCGATCTCCATCCAGGTCGGTCGCACAGGGGCGCTCACCCCGGTGGCCGAGCTGGAACCGGTGGCCCTCGCCGGAACCACGGTCTCGCGCGCCAGCCTGCACAACCGCTCGCACCTGGAGCGCCTGGGCGCGCGCGTGGGCGACATGGTCCTGGTGCAGAAGGCCGGGGACATCATTCCCCAGGTGGTGGAGGTGGTGGAATCGGAACGACCGACGGATTCCGTCCCCTTCGAATTCCCCACCTCCTGTCCCGAATGCGGATCGCCGGTGGAGAACCGGGGGACGGGAACGGACGAACGCGGTCTTCCCGTGGAGCTCTGGGCCTGCGCGAACGAATCGTGCCCGCCCCAGGTCGAGGGCAGGCTGGAACATTTCGGGAGCCGTCGCGCGCTGGATCTGGAGGAGATGGGCGAGGTGGTGGCGCGCGCCCTGGTGCGCTCCGGGCTCGTCCGGGAGGTGACCGACCTCTTCTCGCTGGAGCTTCCCGCCGTCGCGGCGCTGAACCTGGGCACCCCCCAGGAACCGCGGGTCTTCGGGGAGAAGAACGCGCAACGGCTGCTGGACGCGGTCCTGCGAGCCCGGAAGGCTCCGCTCTCCCGGTGGCTCCACGCCTTGGGCATTCCCGAGATCGGCGAGGCCGTTTCCAAGGCCATGTCCGCCGTGCACCCGACCTTGGAGGCGGTGGCCTCCTCGGAATCGCTGCGGCACATGGTGGACCGCGCGGAACTGGAGCAAAAGCGCAAGGAGCTGGGGGCGCGCAGCGACGAGAACCGGGCCAGGAGCGCGGAGGAGAAGGCGCTCGCCAAGAACGCCCGCGAAGAGCTGAAGTCGCGCATCGCCGAGCTGGATGCGGAACTGTCCGGCGTGCCCGCGGAGATCGGTCCTTCCGCCGCCCGAAGCGCCTTGTCGTTCTTCGCCTCCGCGAGAGGTCAACGGATCCTGTCCGATCTGGCCACCCTGGACATCGTGCCCGTCGGGGCCATGGCCAAGGCGGCCCGGGGCGTCCTGTCGGGAAGGACGGTGGTCCTGACCGGCTCCCTGTCCGCCCCGCGCGACCAGGTCAAGGCCCGCCTGGAAGCCGTCGGAGCCAAGGTGTCGGATTCCGTCAGCAAGAGGACGTCCTTCGTGGTGGCCGGAGAGGAAGCCGGGTCCAAGCTGGACAAGGCCAAGGCGCTGGGCGTCCCGGTGGTGGACGAAACCCGGTTGGAAAGGATCCTGGACGGATCCGAACCGGTCTAGGTCTTGGCCTGGCGATCCGTCCAGGCCGCGTGTTCCGCGGCGCGGGCCGGGGGCGAGAGCAGGCAGCCGCTGAGGCAGGGGGCCTTGCAGGAGCCGTCGCAGGGGTCCACGTGGATGTTCACCCACGACATGGGCCATTGGTCCAGGAGCGTGCGCTTGAAGCTCTTTCCCTTGTCGTGCCCCTCCAGGACGGTCAGGGAATAGTCCACGGCCACATGGGCGTCGATGATGCGTTCGGGACCGGATTTGCGGGTCTTGAGGTCGTGGAGGCTGCGGATGTCGCCGCGGTCCAGGGCCGTGCGCCGGATGTAGTCGATGTCGTCCTGGGGAAGGGATTCGTCCAGGAGCCCGTGCGAAGCCTGCAAGGCCAGCACCCAGGCCGCCCGCACGATCAGGAGCGCCACGGCGATGGCGGCCACCGGATCCACCCAGTGCAGGTCCAGCCCGGGAGCCACGAACCTGCCCACCCAGATGATCGCCAGCCCCGAAAGGACGCCGACGGATGTCCAGACATCGGTCCGCAGGTGCACCGCGTCGGCCTTCAGGGCCATGGAGTCGGTGGCGTTCCCCACCCGCATCAGCCAACCCGAGACCAGCAGGTTGACACCCGCCGACACCGCCATGACCCCCACGCCCCAGACCGGAGCATCCACGGCACCGCCGTGGCGGAGCTTGGCCACCGCCTCCCAAACGATCATGATCGCGGCGGCGAAGATCAGGGCCGCCTCGATGGCGCCCGAGAGGTTCTCGTACTTGCCGTGTCCGTACGGGTGTTCCTTGTCGGCAGGCTGGCCCGAAAGCCGCACGGCGAACCAGGCGATGACGGCGGCCATGAGATCGACCGCGGAGTGGATGGCCTCGGAGATCACGGAAACGGATCCGATGGAAAGGCCCACGGCCAGCTTGCCCGCGACCAGCGCGGAGTTGGAGGCCACCGACAGGGATGCCGCGCGGACCTTGGCGGGTTCGTCGGTTCTGCTCATCCGTCGGTTTTCCTGGAGGGCGTCATCTCCCCGGGAAGGTACTTTCCGGGACTTCGGGATCCGCCATCGACTCGAATCCGCAATGGGTTAGGTTTTGACGAATGTTCGGGAACGATGCCCCCCTGCCCGCCCACCCGGGCCTTCCGGGCGAGCGCGTGTGGGTCTGCCGGATCTGCGGCTGGCTCCTGGACGAACGCGTCGGGGATCCCGAATCCGGAATCGCTCCGGGGACTCCACTGGACGACTACCCGGCGGATTGGAGTTGTCCGGAATGCGGCGCGGGGATCTCCGAGCTGGAGCCGTTCCTGGACTGAGCCGATGGCGACCCTGGAGCCGGCCTCAGCGCACCCGGTACCTCTGGGCCTCGGACTTCTCGAACAGCCCGGCCGAAACGCTGAATCCCGCCCCGCCCGCTTCCGACCAGGCCGCCACCACCCGCAGGCGTTCCACGAAGGGAAGGATCAGGTCGATCCCGGCGAAATACCCTTCGCCCCTGCGCTCCCGGGATCCGTTCCCCCACCAGGTGGCGGCGTAGTCGGTGCCGCACACGCCCTGCAGGCCCCAGAAGAAGGACTGGTCCCAGACGGTTTCCGTGCGTACCGGCAAGGCCAGCCAGCGCAGCTCCACCGACGCGAGGTCCTCGGACGGAGCCACCGACCAGTCCGCTGGAAGGCCTCGCGCGGTGTTGGTTCCTCCCACCACGTAGGTCCGCCATCCGCCCACGGTCCCGTACTGCTGTTGGAGGAGATTGCTCGCGACCAGATCCCAGCGCCCCGCGACGGGGATCCAGAGCCGCGAATCGGACAGGAACTGCCAGGCATCCACCGGGCCGGCGAAGGGCCGTCCCGCCTTTTCCAGGGAAACCTCCTGGTAGGCGCCGTTGGTGGTGAGGCCCAACCGGTCCCGATCGTCCCAGACCAGACCCCCGATCAGCGAAGGGATCCAGTCCGTGTGGTCCGGCGACAAGGCGATTCCCGACCTGTCGGCGTGTACCTCCACCAGGTCCGCCTCCCCCATGAGGCGGAGAGGGCCATCCGACGGTCCCTGGGCGCGGACCGCCGAGCTGTAGGAAATCTCGCGGTAGTCGCGGCCGTCGTCCCAGCGTTGGGTACGGGAAGTATACGCGTCCCAGGCCAACGGGAGCAGCGCCAGGCGGTTGGAGGACGCCGCCGCCTGCCACTCGAAGTCCCTGCCCGCGAGGAACAGGAATTCGCCCGCGATGGCCTGTCCCAGCAGATTGGGGGCCTTCAATCCGGCCCCCAGGCTCAGCCCTTCCTCCTCGGAGATCCGTCCGTTGGGCACCGGGAGGAACCAGGGCAGCTCGGTCACCCGATAGGTCAGGGTGTCGCCGATTCTGGAGGATTCCACCCCCGCGAAGATCCCCAGGTGCTCCAGCCGATCCCGGTCCGAACCCGCGCATGCGGA
>DATNIW010000022.1:0-19236 GCA_035604215.1 Fibrobacteria bacterium | reverse complement strand
GGTCGCCCAGGGCCAGCACCAGCCTCAAACCATGGTCGAGGTCGTCGAGGAACGGCTTTGGAAGACGACCTGTGGCGGATTCGTCCAGGTCCGAGCGATCCACCGCGACGATCTGCGAGACGTTGGCCACCGAATCCTTGGGAAGGCCGGTGGCGGATTTCGGCAACAGGACGTTACCCGGAGCGCGGGCCAGCTCCAGATTGGAGGTCAGGACCACCACCACAACGGTGCCAATCCGACTCTTGTTGAACGGATCCGCCTGCACGACCACAGAAGGACGCCTGTAGCCCGGCTCGCTGCCTCGTGGTTCACCCAGATCCACCCAGCGGATCTCCCCGCGCCGAATCACCAGTCGGAGGCTTCGAGGACGGATCGATTGGCCCGGCGGCGCAGTGCCGCGCTTTCATCCGCGACCGGATGGACCTGGTTCAGCCGGTGCGTGATCTCCGCGGGATCCTCACGCTTCAGGTATTGCCGCAAGGCTTCGGTGTAGAGCCTGGAACGGGACCAGCCACGAGCCTCGACCACGGCTTCGGCGGCTTCGAAGACATCGTCGGGAAGGGAAATCGCAGCTTTCATACTCGGTAGTATACGTTCCGAACAAACGTCGTGCAAGTCTCGGAATTCAATCTTCCAGGAGCTTGTGATCTTCCGGCGTGAGTTCGAAGGCGGCCCAGAGGTCGGGGCGGCGCTCCATGGTCCAGAGCAACTGCTGTTTCCGTTGCCAGAGGCGGATGCGTTCGTGGTTTCCGGAAAGCAATGCCTCGGGGACCTTCAGGCCGTTCCAGACCTCGGGGCGCGTGTAGACCGGCCATCCGAGCAACGGTTCCTCGAAGCTGTCCGTGCGCGCCGAACCGTCGTCGCCCAGCACTCCGGGCAGAAGCCGGGTCACGGCGTCCAGGAACACCAGGCTCGCCATCTCGCCGCCCGAGAGCACGTAGTCGCCCACGGAGAATTCGTGGGTGACATGCAGGTAGCGGAAGCGCTCGTCGATCCCCTTGTAGTGGCCGCACACCAGCACGATCGCCGGAACGAGGGACCACTCCCGGACATCCGCCTGGGTCAGAGGTTTCCCGTGCGGGGAAGGACACAGGACGGGAACGCCGTCGCGACCCTCCAAGGCCTTTTCCAAGCACTGTTCCAGGGGTCGCGGATGCAGGACCATGCCCGGTTCGCCGCCGTAGGGGTAGTCGTCCACCGCGCCGTAGCGGTTGAGCGGGAATTCCCGGAGATCGTGGAGGCGCAGATCGAAGACGCCCGCCTTCTTCGCCTTGGCGGGGATGGAATGATCCAAGGCCTGGAACATCCCCGGAAACAGGGTGACCACGTCCACCCTCACGAAAGGGCGTCCCAGATCTCGCGGTCGGCGACCACGCGCCGGGATGCCATGTCCACCCGACAGGCCAGCGGCCCTTCCAGAGGGAGGACGATTTCCGTCCCATCCTCCGCGACCACCCGCAGGGCGAAGGTGGGGATGTCGGCAAGGCCCAGGGCCCGGCCCAGGACGGCTCCCAGGGCGTCCACCACGGGGAGGTTCTCCAGGTCGGCTTCGATCCACCCTCCCGGAGGCCTTTGGACGCTTGCTTCGGGAACGCAGATCCAGGCGCCCGAGAGAAGCTTGGCGGATTCGGGATCGCGGATCCCCTCGAACGAAAGACGCCACAGCGGGCCAGCCGCCATGGCGTCGACGATCTTGGTTTCTCGCCTGGTCCGACCGTTGACCAGCACCACTTCCGAAAGTCCTCTGAACCGGTTGGGGTTCCAACTGAGGCATTCGGCCTTGATCTGGCCCGACAGTCCGTGGGGGGAGTGGAGCCGACCGACGGCCACCAGACCGTCGGGGATCTCCATTCCCGAACTCAGCCCGCGGCCGCGGCCTTCGCCTGTGCCTTCTTGGAGGGCACGGGCTTCCTGGCCTTTTCGGGGATCACGGCGGTGCCTACCGTGGACGGATCCACGCCGACGCGCACGGCGGCGTGCTTGGCCAGGAGTCCGTGGCGACGGAAGATGGACTTGACGGTTTCCGAGGGGATCGCGCCCTTGGCGAGCCAGTCGAGGATGACCGCGTCCTTGAGCTGGATGCCGGCGGGCGTGCTCAAGGGATCGTAGGTGCCGACTTCCTGCAGGAAACGTCCGTCGCGCTTCTGGGCCGAATCGGCGACCATGATGCGGAAGAAGCTCCTGTTTTTGCGGCCGCCCCGTTGGAGGCGGAAGATGGTGGCCATGGGTGTTCCTTTGCCGGATTGAAAATCGAGGGGGATAATGTAAGAACCCGAACCCCGGTCCTCAAGTCTAGATTTGCCCGCGAATGGAACGCGACGCCCGCAGGGGCATGACCACGGCCACGCTGGTCCTGATGGGATCCACCCTGGCCAGCCGGGTCCTGGGCCTTCTGCGCGAGGCGTTGCTGGCCGCCCGGCTGGGAACGGGATCCGAGGCGGATGCCTACGCCACCGCCTTCCTGTTGCCGGACCTCGTGAACACGCTTCTGGCCGGGGGATTCCTGTCCCTCTCCTTCGTACCCCTCTACCTGGACGCCCTACGCGAGCGCGGAAAGGAAACCGCAGCCAGATTCCTGGGCGGGGTGGCGCTGATCCTGGGCGTTTCCGGTGCGGTGGCCATCGCCCTGCTCGCGGTCTACGCCCGGCCCGCGTTGCACCTCCTCCAACCGGGGCTGGTGGGGACGCCCGCCATGGAGCGGGCCATCCACCTCACCCGCATCCTGCTTCCGGCGCAACTGTGCTTTCTGCTGGCAGGCGCATGGAATGGAGCGCAATACGCCCACCGTCGATTCCTGGTGCCCGCCATCGCCCCCCTCGTCTACAACGTCGGCATCCTCGCGGGAGGGTGGATCCTGGCTCCTTGGATGGGCGCGGAGGGTTTCGCGTGGGGCGTCCTGGCCGGCGCCGTGGTCGGACATCTGTTCCTCCAAGCCTGGGGATTGTGGATTTCCAAGGCCGGCGTCGCCTTTCCCCGGGAGGTAGGCCCGGATCTGCGGGCCTTCGTCTGGCGCTCCCTGCCCCTCATGTTGGGGCTCACGCTGGGCTTTTCCAGCGAATTCCTGCTCCGGCGCCAAGCCGGTTTCCTGGGGGTCGGAGCCGTGGCGCAAGCGAGCTACGCCTTCCGGCTGGTGATGGTGCTGGTCGCCCTGTTCGGCCAGTCCACGGGCGTCGCCTCCTATCCCTACATGGTGGATCTGGTGGCGAGGCGGGAATGGGGCGTGCTCCAGGAGCTGATCCGAACCTCGCTCAGGCGCCTGGCAACGGTCTTGGTGCCCGTCTCCTGCTTCGCCGCCGCCTTCGCGCACGACCTCGTCCGGTTGGCCTTCCGGCGAGGACGGTTCGGGGAGGATGCGGTCGTGGTCGTGGCCTCCCACATGGCGGTCATGGTCTGGTGCGTCTTCCCTTGGTGCGTGCAGATCGTGCTGGCGAGGGCCCTGTACGCGCGGGGGAAGTTCTGGCTCGGGGCGGCGATGGGCACCGTCTGCGTCCTAGCCGCGTGGCCCGCATGGTCCTTCTTCGTCCAAAGGTGGGGGCGGGGCGGACTCGGTCCCGGCCTCGTGCTGCTGGTCGGAATCCAAGCGACGGTGTTCGCCGCCACCTGGTGGAGATCGCCGTCGGGAAAGCAGGCTTTCGCCGGTTTCTGGATCCTGCTGGCCGAGATCGCGCTCGTTTCCGGATCGGGGGCGGCGATCGGACGGATGCTGGGGGGAGGGCTGTTCGGGTTGGAGCGGATCGCGCTGGTCGTGGCTTCCGCTTCCGCCGTCGCGGCCTGGGCCTTTTGGCGCGAATGGCCGGGCGTGGTGTCGATGACCTCCAGGCTGCGCACTAGATTTGGTGCTTCATGAATCGCAAGCCACTGGCCCTGGCCTTGGGCTTTATACTGCCATTCCTGGGTGCACTTGCGGCGACGATCGGTCTGGTTTCGTCCGAATCCCTCTATCCGACCGTCCTGGCGCTCACCACGCCCACGGTGAAGACCGACCGGGAAGGCGCGTCCCCCGTGGTGCTCGTGGAGATCGACAACGCGTCCCAGGATGCGCAGGGACCCTGGCCTTGGCCCGCGTCCAAGGTGGACGACCTGATCCTGTCCATCGCCAATTCCGGTGCGCGATCCGTGGTCGTGGACAAATCCATCTTCTCGGATCCCGACCGCGGGCCCACTCCCGCGCTTTGGAGCGCCCTCCCCGGGGGCGTACCGGTGGTGGTTCCCGCTCGTGCCCCGTCGGGAACCTTCAGCGACGCCTGCCAGATCTGGAAATTGTCCGCCACGGACGCGGAGAGCGCCTTCCCGGAAGTGGGGACGTCCGCGCTCCCCGCCGGGGTCCCCTGCGACGACCGGTTCAGCGCGGGCTTGGACACCTTGGTTCCCTCCGAAGGAGGATTGAGCTACCCGTTGATCTGGAGCGACGGCCGCCACCTGATCCCCTCCCTGCCTCTTGCCGCCTTGCTGGTGTCCGCTCCCAACGTCTCGGTGTCGTCTTGGTGGGCTTCCGAATCCCGCACGATCTCCGGTCCCCACGGAAAGACCGTGGTCGACGCCAACGGGAGCATCCTGATGCGGCCGATGGGGCCCCCCGGCCAGGGCGTCCCGCGGGTGGACGCGGCCACGGTCCTCGCGCAGAAGGGACCATCCAACCTGTTCCGCGATCGGGTGGTGGTGGTGGGGGTCACGGCATCGGGACTCGTGCCCACCTGCGCCGTTCCGTTCACCGCGCCGTTGGCGGGGGACCGGATGCCCCGCGCGGAGGCCACGGCCACGGTGCTCCTGGACCTGATCGACCAGTCCACCGTGCTGCAACCGGCCTGGTCCGTGGCCGTCTTCTGGGTGTCCCTGGCCATCACGTTCCTCCTGGCTTGGCTGGGACTCGCGAGGTTCAAGCGGCGCTGGACGGTCCTGGCCCTGCTCGCCTTGCTGGCGGCGGAGTCCGCGGGTTGGTGGGTCGTCTTCCAGATGGACCTGTGGGTCAGTCCCCTCGCATTCCTCGTGCCCGCCCTCGGGGCGTGGGTCGCGGTCCTCGTCTGGCCCAGGTCGTCGACGCGCCCGGGGAAGACGGTCCCGCCCGCGCCGTTGCCGCCCCGTCCCCAGCGGGCGCCGGAAAACGTCCGCAACTCCCAGTCCGGATCCAGCTCCACCCTGGAGGTCGCCGTCGCCTCCGGGATCTCGGAGAGCCAGATGCAGCGCGGACCGGACGGGGAGCTCGTGAGGCTGGGACGATACGTGGACCTTTCCCCCATCGGGTCCGGGGGAATGTGCAAGGTCTACTCGGCCCACGACCCGGTGATGGACAGGAAGGTCGCCATCAAGATCCTGCGCACCGACAAGGCCAAGGGGCACACCACGGAGCAGAGGTTCCTGAGGGAAGCGCGCATCGCCGGGTCGCTCCAGCACCCGCACATCAACACCGTGTACGACTTCGGACAGGCCGACGATCTCCTCTACCTGGTCCTCGAGTTCGTGGAGGGCGAGACCCTCGGCCAGTGGATCAAGGAGCACAACGGCGTCCGACCCAAGGCCATCGTGGCCTGGATCCACCAGATCGGCGACGCGCTGGACGCCGCGCACGCGGCGAACATCGTGCACCGCGACGTCAAGCCGTCCAACCTCATGATCGTGCGCTCCAACGGAGGCATCAAGCTGATGGACTTCGGCGTGGCGCGGACCCCCGATGTCACCCTGACCCAGGCGGGGACCACGGTGGGAACGCCCAACTACATGTCCCCCGAACAGCTCCAGGGTTCCAAGGTCGGCCCTTCGTCCGACCTGTACGCCTTCGGCGTCGTCGTCTACCAGCTTCTCTCCCAGAGGTTGCCTTTCCACGGCGAGGGACTCACCGCCCTGTGCAACGCGATCCTGAAGGGACAGGGGCAGAAGTTGTCAACGCATCGGCCGGATCTCGCGGGGCCCGTCGAACTCGCGGTGCACAAGGCCTTTTCCGTGAAGTCCGAGGACCGGTTCGCCACCGGAGGCGAGTTCGCCGACGCCTTCGAGAAGGCGGCCGCGGGATGATCCTTCCGCTCCTGGCAGCGTTCGCGACGGCCGCCTCCGAGGTCCCGGACCTGCGCGCCCTTCCCCCCGAGCAGGCGGTGGAACGTCTCGCGGGGGACAGTTCCGAGGGCTCCGCGTTCCTGCGCGCCGAGGCCCTCCTGCGCGCGGGGAGGCTCCCCGAGGCGCTGGAAGCCGCCCAGGGATTCCAATCCGTCTTCGCGGGCTCCCAGCTCGAGGCCAGGGCGCTCCTGCTGGAGTCGTGGACCCTGCTCCTGGAGGGAGAGCAGGCACGAGGATGCCAGATATTGTCGGAGGTCGCGGCGGGAACCGACTCGGGCGCGGCGCTCCAGGCCAGGGCCACGCTGAGGGACTGGATCCGCTCTGGACACCTGGACACGTCCGCGATCCTGGAGCTGCCGTACCTGTGGCCGGGGATCGACGACACCACGCTGCGAGCCGCTTCGGCGGCGGTCGCTCCGGGCGAGCTGGTGGCGATGCTTCCCCTGACCGGCTCCTACGCCCAGATCGGACGCCGGGTGGCCGAAGGCGCCCGGCTGGCCGCTCTCGACGCGAAGGCCGGCTTCGTGGTGGTGGACGAGCCTGCCGACCCCATCCAGGCCGCGCTCCTGGTCCGCGGCATCCTGCGCGTCTCCAGGCCGCGGGCGCTGGTGGGACCGCTCCTTTCGAACACCGCCACCGCCGCGGCGCTGGAGATGGCGCGTTCCGCGCCCGGGATCCCGATGGTCCTCCCCGCCGCCACGAGCCCCGGGGTCGCGAGCCTGGATCCCTCCGCCTGGCAGATCAACATCACCACCCGGGAGCAGGGCGTCGCGGCGGCCGACCTCGCCAGGAATTGCCTGCAGTCGCCGGAAGCCTTCCAGCTCTGGCCGAAGACGGAATTCGGGGAAGCCGTTTCCGACGGATTCCGCAGGGAATTCTCGCGGACGGGGGGGCATGTCGCCTGGCAGCGATCCTACCAGGCCGGCAACACGGACTTCCGCCCGTTGCTGGAGTCGCTGCGCCAGACCGCCCTCGACCTGGAACGACGGCGGGGCCATGACACCGCGAACCTTTCTCCGGTGGTCTTCGTCCCCTCCGAGAGCCCGTCGGAAGCCCTCGCCCTGGGTGCCCAAGCCTCGCAGATGGGGATGAAGATCCGGTGGATCGGAGCCTCCGGCTGGCACTCCCGGCAGTTCCTGCTGGAGACGTCGGGGAGGTTGGACGGGGCCTACATCGTCACGGACAACATCCCCGACGATTCCAGGCCGGCTTGGAAGGCCTTCGTGCAGAGATGGCGCGCCTCGGAGAACGATGCTCCCGACAGGCTCGCCGGGCTGGGCTGGGACGCGGTCGAGATCGCCCTGCAGCCGATGGTCCCGTCCCTCCACGAAGGAGCACAGGCCGAACTCCGCATGGACTTCCACGCGCGCGTGAACACAGCGGTGGGACTTCTCCGGGTCGACAGGGGCGCCTTCGTGCCGGCCAACTGCCCGGGACCGTGACGGAAATCCTCCTCTGCCGCTCCATGGCCGCGGGCGGTCGCGCCGTTGCCAGGCTGGACGACGGACGCGTGGTGTTCGTCGATGGCGCCGCTCCGGGAGAAACCGTGGAGGCCGAGATCCTCGCCGACAAGGGGAGGTTCCTGGAGGCCAGGGTCGTGCGCGTCCTGGAACCCTCTCCCCAGAGGGTGGAACCGGCGTGCGCGCATTTCGGCGATTGCGGCGGATGCTCCTGGCAATTCCTGTCCCATCCCGCCCAGCTCGAGGCGAAGAGATCCATCCTGGAGGACTCGTTGCGCAGGCTGGCCCGATTGGAGAGCTGGCCCCCGATCGAGATCGCGGCGCCGGCCTCGCCCTGGGGTGGCCGCAACCGCGCCCAGTTCCAGCCGCCTTCCCTGCCGGGACGCCCGTGGGGGTTCTTCGCCGCGGGAACGCGGCGCACGGTGGAGCTTTCCCAGTGTCCGGTGCTCGCGCCGGAATTGCAGGGTGTGTGGGCCGAACTCTCCAAACGCGGAGCCGACCCCCTGGCCGGTCGCCGGGATCGATCCGCCTTCGCCTGGGGCGGACAGGGCCGCCGCTGGGTCCGCGGCCCCGGAGATCCGTCCGGGGAGCCGGCCCAGGTCGAGGTCGCGGGGAAGATCCTGCGGTTTTCCGTCGACGGATTCTTCCAGAGCCATCTCGGGATGCTTCCGAGGATGGTGGAGGAAGTCGTCGGCGAAGGTCGGGGAGACGAGGCCTGGGACCTGTATTCCGGAGTGGGCCTCTTCGCGGCCCATCTGGAAGACCGGTACGGCATCGTCCACGCCGTGGAAAGCGACCCTTCGGCCGCGAGGTACGCCCCGGGAAACCTGTCGCGGGCGGTCCATCACCGAAGCGGCGTGGAGGATTGGCTGGAGGAGCGCGCCCGAACGGGGATGGGGGCCGGTCCGGACTTCGTGGTGGTCGATCCCCCGCGCCAGGGGATGACGACCCGGGCCATTTCGGCCCTCGTTTCGCTGCGACCCCGGACCGTGCGCTACGTCAGTTGCGCGCACGACACGCTGTGCCGCGACCTGCGACATTTTTTGACCAATTCTTTCCATCTGGATAGGATTGTCCTGATGGATTTGTATCCGCACACCCCCCACATGGAAGTGGTCGTGTCCCTCCACCACGACCCTTGAGTCCCGGAAGCTGTTATTAGATTTAGAATCAGAGTCATCCATTCAAAGGTTCAACGGACACAACCGACACGGGTGCCCCACAAGTGAAGATCGACCTGCACGACAGAAAGCGACATATCTCCGCCTCGTCTCGGGAAAGGCTCGGACATGCCCCTTGAGAAACGTTCCCCCTCCACGCTGGCCGGAGTCCTCGCGCTCGCCGCGGTGTTCGTGCTCGCCGCCTACATCGTGGTGGTCCCCGACGCCTGGCACCGGGCGACCAACCTGTTCTACTACGCGAACCAGGGCTACCAGCCGGCCCAACCGCTGGACTACAACCACCACCTGCACGCCGGAATCCGCAAGATCCCCTGCCTCTACTGCCACGCGGGCATCGACCGCGGCAGGAAGGGCGTGCTCCCCAGCCTTTCGGTCTGCATGAACTGCCACATGGCCATCCCCACCAAGGATCGGCCCAAGCTCGAGCAGCTGGTTTCCTGGTACAAGACGGGAACGCCCGTGGAATGGACCAAGGTCCACGACCTCCCCGACTTCGTGCGCTTCAACCACCGGCAGCACCTGGCCGCGGGAGTGGTCTGCCAGACCTGCCACGGGCCCATCCAGGACATGAACGTGGTCCAGCAATGGGCGCCCCTGACCATGGGGTGGTGCGTCAACTGCCACCGGGACAGCACGGCCACGGGCCGGCACAACGCCCCGACCACTTGCCAGACCTGCCATTACTGAGCGGAGAATCCATGTCGGACAAGCACGCATCCCACGAATGGAAGAGCCCCGAGAAGCGCAGTGGAAAGCTTCCACCCGCGACCTTGAACGAATTCCAGGATCCGGCCAAGCTGGAGGAGCCCTCGGACGCGGCGCGCCGCGAATTCCTGAAGATCATGGGTGCCGGAGCCGCCGCCGTGGGATTCGCCGGCTGCGCTCGGCCCGTCGAGCGGATCGTTCCCGAGGTCAACCGCCCGGAGCAGTCCACCCCGGGCGCCAAGGTGTACTACGCCAGCGCCTGCCAGGGATGCGCGGACGCCTGCGGAGTCGTGGTCAAGACCATCGACTCCCGGCCATTGAAGCTGGAAGGACGCAAGGCGAGCCTGGTCGGCCGCGGAGGGCTGTGTTCGCGCGCCCAGGCGGCGACCTACGACCTCTACGACCCGGAACGGCTGCAGCAGCCCCTGGTGGCGGGGGACCGGACTTCCCTCAAGTCCTTCGACGAGACCCTTCTGGTGGAGCTGCGCCAAGCGCGCACGGTCCGCTGGCTTCGTGCGCCCTACCCGTCCGAGGTGAAACGCCGCTCGGTGGAAGCGTTCCTGGCGAGCTTCCCGGACGGCAAGGAGACGGTCTGGGAACCGATCGCCCCCGACGCCGCCCTGAAGGTGCAGGAACTTCTCCACGGCACGAAGGTCCTTCCGCGCGTTCGCCTGGATCGCGCCGACCGGATCCTGGATCTGGGCTCCGACTTCCTGAACCTTTCGTGGTCTCGGCTGGACATGGCCCGCGACTTCTCCCACCGCCGCGACCTGGACTCCTTCCCAGAACCACCCCGACTCACCACCGTGGAGGGTCTGCTTTCCCACACGGGAACGAATGCCGACGACCGGATCCAGGTGCGCCAGAGCCTGGTCGCCGACGTGGGCTTCGCCGTGGCTTCCGAGGTCGCGGGAATCGTGGGCGACACCGACCAGAGGATCCGAGCCGCCATCGCGCCCTATTCGGCGGACAAGGTCGCCGCCACCGCAGGCATCGATCCGCGCGTGATCAAGGACCTCGCCAAGGACCTCGTCGCGCACAAGGGCAAGGCCGTGGCCCTGGGCGCGCCCACGGTGCGGGCCCAACTCGCGGCGGGGATCCTCAACATCCTGCTGGGCGCCGAAGGCACGGTGCTCGACGGGGTGGTCTCTCCGTCCCTCCAGTTCGAGACCGGCGGGCAGGACATCGACGCCCTGGTGGCCGACCTCGAATCGGGCAAGGTGGACATCCTCTTCGTGGACGGCGCGAATCCCGCCTACGGGCTGGCCGAGTCCGTCGGGTTCTCCAAGGCGATGGCCAAGGCCAAGCTGGTCGTGGTCCTGGCCCTGCACAAGGACGAGACGGCCGAACTCGCCCGGATGGTGCAACCCACCACCCACTGGCTGGAGGACTGGAACGTCGCCCAGCCGCAGAAGGACGTGTTCCAACTCGCGCAGCCCACCATCTCCCCTCTCTACAAGGAAGTGCGGTCCTCCACGGATTCCCTCCTCGCCTGGACCAAGGTGCTCGGCAAGCCCACGCCCTGGAACGCGGCGAACGCCCACGAAGCGGTCCAGGGGTACTGGAAGGAAGTGCAGTCCGGTGCTGCCGTCGCGGGGACCTTCGAGGCCTTCTGGGAAGACAGCCTCCGCCACGGGGGGTTCGTGTCCCGCGCCGTGCTGGCCGCGCGCGACAAGGCTTCCGCCGTCCGCCCGCTCGCCGGAAAGGATCTCGCCTCGTTCGCCGGCGCGCCCACGGTTCCGCCGAAGGGAATGGAACTCGCGCCCTACTGGCCCGCGGGCATCCGCGAAGGCGCGCAGGGGAACAATCCCCTCATCCAGGAGTTGCCGGATCCCGTCACCAAGCAGGTCTGGGGCAACGCCGTCCTGATGGGACCGGGCGGGGCCGCGGCGCTGGGTGCGAAGTCCGAAGACCTGCTCCACGTGAAGGTGGGCGGGGAGGAGTTCGACCTGGTGGGTCTCCTGGTTCCCGGCCAGCACAAGGACGTGGTGGGCGTGGCCCTGGGCTACGGTCGCACCGCCAAGCTTCGTCTCCTGAACGGAAATCCGGAACTCCCCGTCTGGACGAACCTCGCCTACGCCACCGGCTCCAAGGGCATGGACAGCAAGATCCCGACGGTGGGCGTGGACATCCTGAGAGTCTCCCGGCGGGAGTCCGTGGCGCCCATGGAAGCGGAGATCTCGAAGACCGGACGCGACGGAAGGCTCTCGTCCACCCAGTACTACAACGACATCGCCAACCAGGAGAAGCCGGGCGAAGGCGAGTGGCGACAGGTCGCCGTCCAGGTGAACTGGGACGAGTACTCCAAGGACAGGAAAGCGGGCTCTCCGGAGGAGGAGGCGAAGCTCTTCACCATCTGGGGCGACCCCAAGTACAAGTCCCCGCAGCAGTGGGGCATGGCGATCGACATGAACCGCTGCAACGGTTGCAGCGCCTGCGTGGTGGGATGCCACGTGGAGAACAACATTCCCGTGGTGGGTTTCGAGGAGGTCCGACACGGGCGGGACATGCACTGGTTGCGCATCGACCGCTACTTCCACGGCGAACTGGAGACGCCGCAGGTCACCCACCAGGTGATGCTCTGCCAGCAGTGCGACAACGCGCCCTGCGAGTCGGTGTGCCCGGTGCTGGCCACCACCCACTCGGACGACGGCCTGAACCAGATGACCTACAACCGCTGCATCGGGACGCGGTACTGCGCGAACAACTGTCCCTACAAGGTCCGGCACTTCAACTGGACCAACAACTGGAAGGCGCAGGGCCTGACCGACCTCTACGAGAAGACCGCCGACGGCCGCACGCCCAACGCGCCCCTGGCCATGGCGTTCAATCCCGAGGTCACCGTCCGCGGTCGCGGCGTGATGGAGAAGTGCACCTTCTGCGTGCAGAGGGTGCAGGACGCCCGCTACGACTCCAAGGAGCTGGGGCTGGAGAAGGTGCCGGACGGCGAGATCCAGACCGCCTGCCAGCAGAGCTGTCCCACCCAGGCCATCGTGTTCGGCGACATCAAGGACCCCACCACCAAGGTGTCCAAGCTGATCCGCTCGGAGCGCGGGTACAAGGTCCTGGAGTGGTTGCAGATCAAGCCCAACGTCACCTACCTCCCCAGGGTCCGCCACACGGCCGATCGCAAGGCGGTCTCCGCGGCCGTCGCGCTGAAGCGGATGGAGGCGGCACACGAGGCGGAAAGCGCCGCGGCGGTGGGAAACGTCCCATCCGAAACGCACGGAGCCCCAAATGAACGCCCCTGAGTCGCTTCGCCAGCGCCGACCGCTGGTGACCGGAGGAAAAACCGTCCACGACGTGACGTTGGACGTCTGCGCGCCCGCGGAGCGCTGGGGATCCATGGCCTTCTGGTCGTCCTTCTCGACCAGCCAGACGGCCATGTTCCTCTACCTCTGCGCCTGGTTGCTGGTGCAGACAATCGGACTCAAGCTGGTGGGGATCAACAACGCCTCCGACTGGGGATCGTTCATCGTCAACTTCGTGTTCTGGGTGGGCATCGGACACGCGGGCACGTTGATCTCAGCGATCCTGTTCCTGTTCCGGCAGAACTGGCGCACCTCCATCAACCGCGCCGCCGAGGCCATGACCGTCTTCGCGGTGTCCTGCGCCGGCGTCTTTCCCATGCTGCACACGGGCCGTCCCTGGCTCGCCATCCTGTTCGTGTTCCCGTACCCCAACTTCCGCGGGCCGCTGTGGACCAACTTCCGCAGTCCCCTGGAGTGGGACGTCTTCGCCGTCTCCACCTACGCGACCGTCTCGGTGCTGTTCTGGTACATGGGGATGATCCCGGACCTCGCGACGCTGCGCGACCGCGCCAGGCACCCCATCCGCAAGTTCTTCTACGGACTCTTCTCCATGGGATGGCGCGGAAGCATGCGCCACTGGATCCACTACGAGACGGCGTACATGATCTTCGCCGCCATCGCGACCCCGCTGGTCCTGTCCGTGCACACCATCGTGTCCTTCGACTTCGCCGTCTCCATCCTCCCCGGCTGGCACACCACCATCTACCCGCCCTACTTCGTCGCGGGCGCCATCTTCTCGGGCTTCGCCATGGTGGTCACCCTGCTGGTCCCGGCGCGGAAGCTCTTCCACCTGGAGGACTACATCACCATCGACCACCTGGAGGTGATGAACAAGATCATCCTCCTGACCGGTTCCCTGGTGGGGTTTTCCTACATCACCGAATTCTTCATCGCGGTCTATTCGGGCTCGCCCTTCGAGCAGTTCGCCTTCGTGAACCGGGCCTTCGGCCCGTTCTGGTGGGCCTACTGGATCATGATGAGCTGCAACCTGATCACGCCGCAGTTCTTCTGGTTCCGGTACATCCGGCGGAGCATCCCGCTGATGTGGACGCTGTCCCTGTTCGTGAACGTGGGCATGTGGTTCGAGCGGTACGTCATCGTGGTCACCCTGACCCGGTCCTTCCTGATGCCTTCGTGGGGCGCGTACATCATGACCTTCTGGGACGTGGTGATCCTCGCCGGATCCTTCGGACAGTTCATGACCCTCTTCCTCCTGTTCTGCCGGGTGCTCCCGGTCTGCAACATGGCGGAAGTCAAGGCCTTCCACCCCGACACGCTCCGCCAGATCCGGGAGAGCCACGACCATGACTGAACAGGGCATCCTCGGGTACTTCGACGGGCCCAAGGCGATCATCCTGGGCGCCAAACGCATGCGCAAGACCCGCCAGTTCCGGAAGTGGGACGCGTTCACCCCCTTCGCCGTCCACACCCTGGACGAGGCCATGGATCTTCCGAGATCGATCCTCCCCTGGTTCGTGCTGGCCTCGGGGCTCTCCGGACTCACTTTCGCCATCTGGTTCCTCTCGTGGACCTCGGCGGTGAATTTCCCGATCTGGGTGGGCGGGAAGCCCATGCTCTCCTGGCCGGCCTGGGTGCCCATCTTCTTCGAGCTCACGATCCTGTTTTCCGCCTGGGCCAACCTCTTGGGCATGCTGGGTCTGTGCGGACTGCCGTTCCACGCGAAGAAGCCGCTGGACCTTCGTTTCACCGACGACAAATTCGCCCTCTGGATCCCCTCCGACGAACCCGGATACGACGCCGCGGCGCTGGAAGCCGCATTGCGCGGAGCCGGAGCGAGCGACGTGCGGGTGGTCGGAAAAGGAGACGCCTGATGCGGACCCGATATCTGCTGTTGGCCTGCCTGGCCGCGCTTTCCGGCTGCAACCTGGGCCGCGACGGCCAGTCCCTGGGCCAGTACGCTCCCGACATGTACGACGAGCCCTGGCTGAAGACGCAAGGCCAGAACCGGGTCGCCGCCAAGGCCGATTCGGGGATGTCCCCCGTGCCGGTCCAGGAGATGCGCATGCCCGCGGAAGGCTCCCTTCCGGTGGACTACCAGCCGTTTCCCTACCCGAAGGGAGTGGGAGACAGCGTGGAGATCATCCGTGCCGAGGCAGGACGGGAAATGGCGAATCCCCTGCCGAGCACCTCCGCCGTCCTGGAGCGCGGACAGGCCGTGTACCGCATGTATTGCGCGGTCTGCCACGGGACCTGGGGAACCGGCGACGGCCCGGTGGTGGATCCGTTCCCAAAGCCGGCGTCCCTGCAGTCCACGAAGATCAGGGGCTACCAGGACGCGGCGATCTTCCACGTGGTCTGGTACGGCGGGACCGCCATGCCCTCCTACAGCAAGCAGATCCTGGCCCGGGACATCTGGGCGACGATCCACTACATCCGCGCCATGCAGAAGGCCTACGGACCTGTCGCCGACGACGCGGCGGCCCTGGGCGGCTCCGACACGGCGGGGAAATCAGCCAAGAAGCCGGGGGCGAAGAAGTCATGAGCGGACACCACCAACTCCCGGAAGGTCGCCCCTACGTCCTGACGGGCAAGGGCAAGCAACTGTTCGCGGCCGTCGCGTTGGCGGGGCTCCTCCTCGCCGCGATCGGATTCGAGTCGGACGCCCCCCGCGCCTGGAAGACGGTGGTGATGGGGTACATGCTCGTCACCTACGTCGGGCTGGGTGCGGCATTCATCCTGGCCATCGGGCATGTGACCAACGCCGCCTGGGGGGTCGGATTCCGTCGCCTCACCGAGGCGATGACCTGCATCCTCCCCGTTTCGATCGTGGTCTACTTCCCCCTGGTGCTCCTGGGCCGGGGGCACATCTGGGCCTGGATGGCGCCCGAAGCGTTGACCCCGGAACTGCGGCACTTCATCGTCGGCAAGACCTGGTACCTGAACATCCCGGGGTTCATGGTGCGCGATCTCTTCTTCCTGGGCTTCGTGACCGCAGCGACCCAGCTCTGGAGGCGCTGGTCCCTGGCGCAGGACAGGACCGCCGACGACAAGTACACGCGCTGGAGCGCGAAGCTCGCCGCCGGGTTCCTGGTGGTCTGGGCGGTGCTGATCTGCATGTTCGGATTCGACATGCTGATGAGCCTGGACTTCCGCTGGTTCAGCTCCATGTTCGGGATCTACTCCTTCGTGGGGTGCTTCCTGAGCGGACTCTCCGCGCTCACGCTGCTCACGCTGTACCACAGGCGCCCCGGCGGGGCGCTCGAGGGAATCGTGGGGGTCAACAACATCCACGACCTGGGCAAGCTGATGTTCGGTTTCACGGTCTTCTGGGTCTACATCGGGTTCGGACAGCTCCTGATCATCTGGTACGGCGGCATCCCCGACGAGACCTACTTCTTCAAGCAGCGCTGGGACGCGAACTGGTACACGGGCTGGGCGGCGGTTTCGCTGGGCATGATCTGCTACCGGTTCGTCATCCCCTTCTTCTTCCTGATGCGGCGCAAGGTGAAGCGGAATCCCGCGCTCCTGGCCATCGGGGCGGCGTGGATCCTCTCCGCCGAGTTCTACGACCTGTACTGGATCGCGATCCCCACCCTCAAGCTGGGAGGAGGGCAGGGTCCCATGCCCGTCCTCTGGGACCTGGGTCCGGCGCTGGCCTGCATCGGGGTCTTCCTCTACGTGACACATTCCGTCTTCGCGGGAAACAAGACGGTTCCATCGCAGGATCCTCGCTACGACGAGTTCCTGCACCACCACCAGTGAAGGAAGAGGGATGAAGAAGAACATCCTCATGGTCTCGGTCTCGGTGGTCTCCGCGCTGGTGATCCTGATCTTCGGAAGCCTCCTGCTCCACTTCGAGGAACGGAGGAACGCGCTGGAGCCGCCGCCCTGGGGGCCGGCCCACGCACCCGAGGTCCTCAAGGACAGCGGAGAGATCGAAGTCGCGATGAGGGAACTCGCCGTCGACTCGCCCGTACACCCGCTGAAATCGGGACCCGCGGGCGAACGGGCCGTGTTCCAACGCAACCCCTACTATCTCCCGAACCCCATCGGACGCTCCTGGGAGACGGCGCTGGAAGACATCCGGCTCGGCCCCTACGCCCTGTCCTCGGAAGACGCGTTCATCAAGGTCCTCTCCGACGGCTTGCCGGGAACGGACCACCCCGGGATCTCGGGGCTGACCAGGCCAGAGTGGGATTCGGCCTACGCCCTGGCAAAGGCCGACGCCGCCGCGCACAGGCCCTGACCGGATCTACTTCGCTCCCGGGGTCCTCATCATGCGGGCCACGTGTTCCATGCCCAGGTTGGCCTGGCTCGCGAAGAGCTTGAAGCTTTCGAAGGCGTCCATGTCCAACGGACGGCCGCTGGGGTGGCGGTCGGCGTAGAACAGTCCGATGGTCTGGCCCGAATAGACCACCGGCGCGGCGAAGAACGGCGCGTGGTCTATGGCGTCGTAGATCTGCTCCTCGTTCACGGTCCCCGGCCCGTATTCCTCGAACCACGTGGCTTCCGCCGTCTCCATCGCCTTGGCGAAGGGCGACGGATCCGTGCGGCCCAGGTCGAACCAGAATTTGTCCATCAGGAGCAGGCGATCGGGACCCAGGACGTGCTTGGCCTTCACCAGGTTCCGGCGGGGGGACGACAGCGCCAGGACGGTGCGGTCCATGCCCACTCCCCGATGGATCCCTTCCAGGACCATCTCCAGGACAACGTTGAGGTCGGGCTTGGAGGTCATCATGGACGTGATGTCCCGGAGGATCTTCAGCTGGAGCAGGGGGTCGGGGGCGGGCCAGGGCGCGATTCCGCCGCTGTCCCAGTTCGAATCGGGATCGCCTTCCTTGTGCGCCACGGGGATCAGCCGCGCGGCCGCACCGGCGCCCATGGCGCGTGCGGTGTCCACGGCCGCGATGGCGCATTTCTCCAGCAGCGGCCCCACTTCGGCCAGCTCCTGGCCGGTGGTGCGCGCGATCTCGCCCGCGATCTGGCGCATGGCAGGGGTCTGCCAGCCGTTTTCCGATTCCCGGGCCACGCGATGGCCGAGATCGATCCACTTGCCGCGGGAATCCTTGGAAGCGGTCCCCTTCATCCCTTCGTCGACCAGAGAGGTCAACCGCCATTGCTTGGCCAGGGCCGAGGTGAGGGTGCGCAGGCGGAAGCCGAGTACTTCCACTTCGACCTCCGAGGGATCCTTGCGGGGATCGTCCTGGAGGGCGCGATCGAGCTTGTCCCCTTCCGCTCCGGCGAAGCACCAGAAGGCCATCTGGCCCAGGTTGAGCAGAAGGGCCGCGATGAACACCTCCTCGCTGGAGGCGTCCTTCTGGACCACGGCGATGTGGCGCGCTTGGGTCGCGGCGTGGATCGATCGCGCCAGCTCGCGCATCACCCGGTCCTTGGCCGACCCGCGCACCAGGGACTCGATGATGGCGATGGAGATGCAGATGACCTGGACCGCGTTGAACCCGAGGATCACCACGGCTCTGCTGACCGTGCTGATGGACGTGCCGCTGGGATTGTACAGGACCGAATTCGCGAGCTTGAGGACCTTCGCCGTCATGGACGGATCCTGCAGGATCACCTGCGCCAGCGAAAGGCTGGAAAACTCCTCCTTGCCGAGGACCCTGTTGATTTCGCCCACGGTCTGGGCGAACACGGGCATCTCCTCCTCGGCCAGTTTTCGGACCCAGCGCTCCAAAGGGGCATCGTTGGGCGTGATCGAATGCTCTTCGTCCAAGCGGTTCTCCTCCAAGGGACCAGCGTTCGGGTCTGGTCCGGACACCAGTGTACCGCTATCGCCACGGCATTTGCACGGAACCTCCTTCTAGGTATCTTCGCGAACCATGTCCACGCCCATCCGAGTCCTCTTCGTCTGCACCGGAAACATCTGCCGATCTCCCACCGCCGATTCGGTATTGCGCCACCTGATCCGCGAGCGGAGACTGGAGGAGAGCCTTTCCAGCGATTCCGCGGGCACGCAGGCCTACCACGAAGGGGAGCCCGCCGACGCGCGCGCCCGCGCCACGGGCGAAAGGGCGGGATTCGACTTCTCCTTCCACAAGGCGCGACGGGTGCGGGCGGAGGATTTCGACGCGTTCGACTGGATCCTGGCGATGGACCAAACCCACATGGACTGGCTGCGCGGAAACTCCCGACCCGGCCAGAAGGCCAAGTTGGCGCTTTTCCTGTCGGCCCTTCCCGACCCGGGGTGGACGGACATGCCGGATCCCTACTACGGTGGACCCAGGGGCTTCGAGACCGTGCTGGACCTGTGCCGGAAGGGGTGCGAGGCCTGGTTGGAACGCTGGTTTCCGACCGGGATCGAGACTCCTTAGACTATTTTGCATCCCTTCGGTGCCATACCCAAGTGGTAAGGGAGCGGTCTGCAAAACCGCGATTCCCCGGTTCGAATCCGGGTGGCACCTCTTTCCGCGCGCCTCTCGCGGCGCCCTCTCGCCCCACGACCCTTCGGCGTCCACCCCCCGGACGCCGTCAGGGTCGCATGCCTTCGATGGCATCCACGATAGGCGCGCGGAAAGTGCCGGTTTGACCGGTGCTGGCGGCGCGCTTCGCTGG
>DATNIW010000021.1:0-7701 GCA_035604215.1 Fibrobacteria bacterium | reverse complement strand
CGGGCCAGACGACCCCGCCCTGGCCCGGGATTCCAAGCAGGCGTTGGAACTCGCGCGCGAATTCGCGTCGCGGTGGAAGGGGCGACTCGCCGAACTCTCTCCGGTGGAGGCGGGTCGGATGCTCCTGGAATACGAACAGGCCTCGTTGCCGCAGTGGAAGATCGCCTCGTGGACCTCGCTCGCCTACGCCGCCGATGCCCGTAACGAAGCCATCGGGGCCGCCTTGGCCCACGCTCGGGAGCTCTTCTCGGTGATCGAGGCGGAGACCTCGTTTCTGCAGGTGGAGATCGCCGCGCTTCCCGAATCATTGGTGGAATCCTGGCTGGACGAGGACCAGGTGTGCCGGCTGGAACGCTGGATCCGAGAGATCCGGAAGTTCCGCGCCCACATCCTCACGGAGCCGGAGGAACGGCTGGCGAGCCGCAAGGACCTCACCGGCCGGGCCGCCCTGGGCCAGCTCTTCGACGACCTCACCAATTCGCTGTCCTTCCCGTTCGACGACGGCACCGGCTTGCGCGATCGCACCGGCGCCGAGATGCTCTCCTATTCCCGAAACCCCGACCCCGCCTTGCGCAAAGACGCCCACGAGGCCTTCCTGGGGGTGTACGAAAAGAACGGGCTGGCCTTGGCCCATGTCATGAACACCTTGGCCTTGGACCACCAGGTGGATTGCGACGTGCGCGGCTACACCCACCCCATGACCCGAACCCACATGGGCAATTCCCTGGACGAGAAGGTCGTGGACACCATGATGCGGGTGACCCGCGAAAGCTACCCCGTGGCCCGTCGCTTCTGGCGCGCCAAGGCCAAGCTCCTGGGGTTGCCCAAATTGGCGAACACGGATCTCTACGCTCCCATCGCCGGGTCAGAACGGAATTATTCCTGGTCCGAGGCGGTGGACGAGGTGCTGTCCGCCTACCAGGCCTTTTCGCGGCGGATGAGGGATCTGGCCGCCGACTTCGTCAAGCACGGGTGGATCGACGCCGAGGTGCGGCCGGGCAAGGACGACGGCGCCTTCTGCTCCGGCACCTGGCCGGGTCACCATCCCTACGTCCTGCTCAACTACACCGGCCAGAGCCGCGACGTGTTCACGCTGGCCCACGAGCTGGGGCACGGAGTCCACTACCGCTGCTCGTCCCAGCAACCGCTCTTCTACTACGACGCGCCTCTGGTGCTGGCCGAGACCGCCTCCGTCTTCGGCGAGATGCTGCTCACCCGCGGACTGCTTTCCAAGGAAAGCTCCGCCGAAGGGCGACGCGCGCTTCTGTGCGGACGGATCGAGGACGCCCTCTCCACCGCCTACCGGCAGAACGTGCTCACGGAGTTCGAGCTCGCGGTCCACCTGCGACGCCGCAAGGGACAGCTTTCGCGGGACGAAATCTGCCAAACCTGGTGGGACGCCAACCGGGATCTCTACGGGGATTCGGTGGAGATGAACGAGGCCTACCGATGGGGCTGGAGCTACATCCCCCATTTCATCCACACCCGTTTCTACTGCTACGCCTACACCTTCGGACAGCTGCTGGTGCTCGGGCTGTACCAGCGTTGGGTGGAAGAGGGCGACCGGTTCGTGCCCCGGTTCCTGGATCTTCTGTCCAAGGGCGGCTCGGAGGATCCCGTGACCGCCTGCGAGGAAGTGGGGATCACCCTGGACGAGGACTTCTGGCGCGCCGGACACCGCGCCATCGAAGCCCTGGTGGAGGAGTTCGAGAAGGTGGTGTGAAGACGCCCCGGATCCAGGGCTAGTGGAAGCGGTCCACGATGTCGCGGCATCCCCAGCGGTGCACTTCGGGAAGGGCGGCGAAGAAATTGTCGACCGCCAGGTCCATCGCCTTCGGGACCAGGCTTTCCGGGGCGCTGGAGCTCTCCGCGCGGCCTTGGGCTGGACTGCGCCACACCCGGTTTCCCTCCTTGGCGTCGATCACCGAGATGTCCAGGGAGACCTCCGCGAAGGGGAGTTTGCCGGACGGCCGCTCGCCGACCTCCGCCACCCCGCGGCGCACGCCCACGCGGTTCAGGACCACGATGTAGTCGGTATTGGTCGCCCTGGCGTATCCACGCAACACGGCCACATCGCCCACGTTCCAACCGTCGCTCGCGTGCGAAAGACCCATGCGGGGATCCCAGCTCACCCGCTTGGGTGCGAATTGGGATCCGCAGTCCGCGCCCCAGACATAGAGGGAATGGCCGGCCGCGACGCGCACCAGGGTTTCCGGGACTCCCGAACCCGGCACGTAGGGCACGTCCAGGAAAGCAGGCGAGTCGTCGCGCATCGCGACCTGGGACGAGTCCGAGACGAACACCACCCGCATCCCGCGGAATCCGATCATCCCGAAGGATTCGGCGGGAGAGCGGGCGCACCCGGTCATGACGACCCCCGCGGCCAGGACTGCCGCGACGGTGAAGAGTTTGGTAAGAGGGCTTGACGTGGTTCGGCGCATCTCGAAGGGTCCTCCGTGGAGTGCAGAGTATACCACGGGCAACCCGTGGTGCGCCGCCGAATCGCCCCTGCGGGTTCGCGATCCGGTCTCTATCTTTGGCCACCGTGAAGATCGTTTCCTGGAACGTCAATGGATTGCGCGCCTGCGCCAAGACCCACTTCCGCGACTGGTTCCACCGCTCCGACGCGGACGTGGTCCTGATCCAGGAATTGCGGGCCGAGCCCGACCAGATCCCTCCCGACCTCGTGGAGGTCCCGGGCTACGATTCGATTTTCTTCCCGGCGAGCAGCAAGAAGGGCTATTCGGGGGTGGGCGCCTGGGTGCGCCAAAGCCTCGGGCCCGTCTCGTTCGAGAAGGGCATGGGCTGGGAAACGGCCGACCGGGAGGGCAGGGTGCTCACCCTGTCCATCGGAAACCTGCGGGTGACGGGCTCCTACGTGTTCAACGGGGGCCGTTCTGAGGAGGCGTTCGCCGACAAGCTGGAATTCTGGAAGCGGATCCGCGACCAGCACGCGGCGTGGACCGCGCAGGGGCTCGATGTCGCCTTCCTGGGCGACTACAACATCTGCCACCAGCCCATCGACATCGCCGACCCCGTGGGCAACAAGGACAGCGTCGGATTCCGACCGGTGGAGCGCGAACGGCTTTCCGGGTACTTCGAGGCGGGATTCGCCGACTGCTTCCGGCGATTCCACCCCGGGGTCGCCGCACAGTACACTTGGTGGTCCAACCGGCCCGGGGTTCGGGAAAGGAACCACGGCTGGCGCATCGACTACGCTTCGGTTTCGGAAAACCTCTGGCCCCGCGTGAAGCGCTGCTGGCACGAACCGGGCCAGATGGGCTCCGACCACTGCCCCATCGGACTGGAATTGCGTTGAGATCGCCGGGAGGGACGCTCCTCCTGGCGGTCGCGGTTGCCCTCCTCGCCGGATGCGCCTCGACAGCCATCCCCATCGGCGGCGTCGTCCCCACCTGGAAACTGCCGACCTCCGACGGCGACACCTTGTCCGAAGAAGCGCTCCGCGGCCGACCAGGCCTGGTCATCTGGCTCGACCCGATGTGTCCCGAGGTCCAGGACGCGGCCCTTCCGGGGGGAGCGCTTCGGAGGATGGAGTCCCGCTGGATGCCCACCGACAGCGCTTGGGTCGTCTACGTGGCGGCCCGCACCAGAGCCGACCAGGTGATGGATCCCTCGATGTGGCGACCCTGGATGAAGGAAATGCGGCTGCGGGGTCCGGTCCTGGTGGATTCCACGGGGACGCTCTCCCGGACCCTGGGAGCCGAATTGGCTCCGGCGGCGGCGGTGGTGGACGGGGACGGGGTGCTGCGCTGGCGTGGTCCCATGCGATCCCTGGATTCGACCGGGGTCCCGCTGGCCTCGCAGGTCCTCGATTCCGTCCTGTCGGGCAGGGCCCTTCCCGCACCGGACGACAGGGTCGACGAAGGCTGCCCGATGCGGGACCGGGTCTGGTGAGCCGCCTCTGGGCCTTCGTGGACGGCGCATACTCCCCGCAGGAAGACGCCGTCGTCCCCGTCCTGGACCGTGGATTGCTTCTGGGCGACGGGATCTTCGAGACCGTGCGGGTGAAACGCGGAACGCCCGAGTACTTCGGGGAACATTTCGACAGATTCTGCGCCTCCGCCGCCGCGGTTCGGATCCGCCAGCCCTGGAGCCGCGAGGCGTTGGAGGAGATCTGCGCCGAACTCTGCCGTCGCTCGGACCTGGCCGACGCCTCCGTGCGGATCACCCTGACGCGCGGAGCCTACCGCGGGACCCTTTCCGACACGGGCGACCCGCCCAGGCTCCTGGCCACCTGCGCCGGAGTCGACCACATCGACCCCGGCATCCTTTCGCGGGGCGTTGCGGTGGCGGTGGCCGGTGTCCCCAGGGTGCACGAACTGCCCCCCTCCATCAAGGCGACCCAGTACCTGGCGGCGGTCCTCGCCCGTCTGGACGCGGACGACCAGGGTTGCTACGAGACCCTGTTCTCGGATCGCCGCGGAAGGGTGCTGGAGCTGTCCTCCGCTTCGTTCTTCGCGGTCCGTTCCGGACGGATCCTGACACCTCCCTTGCGTCTGGGGATCCTGGCCGGGGTCACGCGCTCGGCGGTCCTCCGACTGGCGCGTCGCGCGCGCATTCCGGCCAGGGAGGCGGTCCTTCGGCTGGAGGACCTGGGGAGCATCGAGGAGGCATTTCTCACCTCGGCGGTGCGAGGCGTCGTTCCGGTGGTACGTTTGGGGGGGGCGAACGTGGGCGATGGCCGCCCCGGTCCCGTCACGGGACGCATTGTGGAACTGTTCCGCTCCGAAACCGGGCGGTGATCGGAGACCGGGGAACGATGGGAAAGACGACCGAAAACAGGACCATGCCTCCCGGTGAACTGCGCCTGGGGCCCGCCGGGATCGAATTCGAGACCGATGGCGTCTCCCACCTCTTCTCCTGGCCCGAAGCGATTCGCCGCCTGGGCTCGGCCGGCGCGGACCTCTGCCTGCACATCGACTGGGGAGACGGATACCTGGAGGACAAGCTCGACTGGGTGGATCTGATGACCTTCGAGGACGAGGTCGGCGTCCTGCCCCACGAGGTGATCTCCGGGGGGCGCCTTTCCGGGACCCTGGACGCCCTGGTGGAATTCGAGGATGACAGGATCCGTCTCTACTACGACGAAGCCTCGGGAGCCGAAGCCGGGGTGGTGGAGCTGCGCCATGCCGCGGGGACCCGGATTTCCATCCACGAAGTCGGGTTCAAGTCCTTCGGCGCCAGGAACGAACGACTCGCGCGGGCCTTCTGGTTCTCGGGTTCCCTGGCCTACTGAAGCTCCGGGGTCAGCCCGCCGCGGGGTCCGCGATCTGGCTGGGGGCCGCATCCCGGAATTCGGAGAGGATGAATCGGAATTCGTCCTGGACGCTGCGGAAGGCTCCGACGACGCCCGGATCGAAATGCGAGCCGGAGGATTTGAGGATGATGTCCGTGGAGGCCTGCAAGGTGAAGGCGGGCTTGTAGCAGCGCTTGGTGGTGAGCGCGTCCCAGACGTCGGCCAGGGCCACGATGCGCCCGTACACGGGGATGTCCTCCCCGACCAGGCCGTCGGGGTAGCCGCTGCCGTCCCATTTCTCGTGGTGGCTCCGCGCCACCACCTGGGCGATGCGAAGCATGGGACTGTCGGCGTCGGAAAGGATCCGCGCTCCGATCGCCGCGTGGCCTCGCATCACGTTCAACTCCTCGGCGTCCAGTTTCCCCGGCTTCAGCAGGATGTGGTCGGGGATCCCGATCTTCCCGATGTCGTGCATGGAACTCGCCACGTACAGGTGGTTCACTTCCTCGGGGGCCAGTTTGAGCTCCCGCGCCAGCGCCGCACTGTAGGCGCGGATGCGCAGGACGTGGTTGCCGGTCTCGTCGTCGCGCATCTCGGCGGCGCGCGAGAGCCTGGTGACGGTGTCCAGGTTGGCCGCCTCCACCAACCGCAACGCTTCGCGCAGTTCCTTGGTGCGCTTTTCCACCAGCTCTTCCAGACCTTTCTGGTATCGGCGCACCTCCTCCTTCAGCGCCCGCTTCTCCAGGGCGTTGTGGATGGACATGTGCACCTGCTCCAGGTGGATCGGCTTGAGGATGAAGTCGTAGGCGCCTTCCTGCATGGAGGACACGGCCAACCCGATGTCGGCGTAGCCGGTGAACAGGATGGGTGCGGTGCGCGGGTGGTGGCGGCGGGAATGGCGCAGGAGGTCGGTGCCCGATTTCCCGGGCATCCGGATGTCGGAAAGGAGGACGTCGAACTCGCGGCTGGCCAGCTGGGCCACGGCTTCCTCGTAGTTCCCGGCGGTGGCCACGACGAACTTGCGCAGGGAGAGGTAGTCCTGGATGACCTGGCAGATCGCGAATTCGTCGTCGACGACGAGGATCTTGGCAGCTTCCTGTTCCATTCGACTCTCCTGTGAATCCCCACTATACCAAGCTGGGGAAGCGCTCTGCAAGCGCCCTTTCCACTTCGGGCCCGGTTGCTATGTTTCCGCCTCCTCGTCCGCTCCGGCAGGACGGGAAAATCGGGGTGTAGCTCAGCTGGTAGAGTGCTACGTTCGGGACGTAGAGGTCGCACGTTCGAATCGTGTCACCCCGACTGTGAAGGGCCACCCGCCGGGTGGCCCTTCCCGTGATCGGAACATGACCACCCGTCGAGTGGTAGATTGGATCCATGGCAAGGTTGGACCGGGTTCTCGAGGTGGTTTCCGCGAACGCGCCCGAAGCTCCTTGGTGGAAGGATTGGTCCAGCGCCCGGAAGCTCCAGCACATCCTGGAACTTCGGAGGATGAACTATGGCGATGCAGCTACCGGACGACTTCAAAGAGTTCTTGAGGTTGTTCCGTGCCCATGGGGTCCGGCATCTGGTGGTGGGCGGATGGGCGGTGGGATTGCACGGCCGACCCAGGTCGACACAGGATCTGGACATATGGATTGAAGTTTCCGGTGAGAATGCCCGGAACGCATCGGAGGCGTTGGGCGAATTCGGCTTCGCCGCCCCGGCGGACCTGTTTTTGGATCGCGATTCGATGGTGAGGATGGGCCGACCACCTCTGAGAATCGAGATCCTGAATTCCGTATCTGGCCTGGACTTCGGGGAGGCCTACGGCAATTCCGTCGAGATGGAATTGGATGGCGTGCCCGTCCGCGTGCTTTCCTTGTCCGATCTTCGGCGGAACAAAGCAGCTTCGGGACGCCACAAGGATCTGGACGACCTGGAGAACCTGCCGATCGGATAGGATTGGCTCGCGCGGCGCATCAGGCGTGGTGGGAGGCGGCTACCTTGCACCCCATGCAGGACCGGATTCGCAACATCGGCATCGTTGCGCATGTCGATGCCGGAAAGACCACCCTTTCGGAGCAGTTGCTGCTTCTGGGTGGAGCGATTCGGACCGCCGGACGGGTGGACGAGGGCCTTTCCACCATGGATTTCCTGCCCCAGGAGCAGCAGCGGGGGATCACCATCCGCGCCGGGGTGGCTTCGTTCGAATGGAAGGAATGCCGCGTCAATTTCGTGGACACCCCCGGGCACATCGACTTCTCCCTGGACGTGGAGCGCAGCCTGCGCGTCCTGGACGGAGCCATCGCCGTGTTCTGCGGCGTGCGCGGAGTGGAACCTCGTTCCCGGGCCGTGTGGGCCTTGGCGGACCACCACAAGGTCCCGCGCGTGGCCTGGGTCAACAAGCTCGACCTGCCCGGAGCGGACTTCGCGGGCACGGTGCTGGAGATCGAGGACGCCTTCGG
>DATNIW010000020.1:0-3155 GCA_035604215.1 Fibrobacteria bacterium | reverse complement strand
GGAGCGAACCGGTAGGAGTGGACAAGACCCGTCAAGGATAGGACCGCCAGACCCAGGAACCACAGCGAGGCGAGGCGGAATTTCCGCTCGATGATGTGGACCGTGGCGGCCGCGAGCCCCATGGAGGTGGCGATGAATCCCTGTTCCAGCGCGAAGGCCCCGTGGATCCAGGTGCCGCTTCCCAGGAACGCGTCGATCAGGGACGGTGTGAAGGGGGCGGCGGGCGTCCCCATCCCCGCGGCCCGCAGGCTGTTCTTGGCCAGGAGCGCGCCCCATGCGGCCAAGGCCGGGAGCAGTCCGATCACTGCGGCCGGGGCGTGGGAGCGCGGCACGGCCTGGAAGGATTGGGCGGTGATCACGATCCCGATCCAGAGGACGATGGCCATGCCCGCGTCGATGGGCACGGCCCACACCACCAGTCCCAGGGTCCCGCTCAGGGCCAGCGCGGTGATGAACACGCCGTTGAGGACGCTGTAGCCGGTGCGCGCGCCCATCGCCTTCCAGCCGGGATGCCCGATGTAGATGGTGGTCGGGAAGGGCGATCCGAACAGGGCCGCCACCAGGCTTCCCGCGCCGTTGGCCAAAAGCGACGGGCGGGTGCGGTAGGCGTCTCCCGCGGATTCCGCGGATTCGATGTTCTGCAGGGACCCCAGCACGTTGAAGAGGCCCATGGGCAGGATGACGGACACGTAGGGCAGCCAGAAGGAGAGGCGCAGGGATCGGAAGAAATCGAGGAGATGGGGGTAGGGCAGCACCGGCGACAGCCCTTCGAACGGTGGTCTGGCGCCCGAACCCGCGATTCCCGTGGTCCAGGCGAGCACCGTCCCCAGGACCACCGCGACAAGTCCGCCGGGGATGCCGCCGCGAAAGCGAATCCGGCCGAAGTAGGTGAGCAGGATGACGGAAAGCGTCACGATTCCCGTCTCCGGACGCGCGTAGGTGCGCAGGAGGAATCCCAGCGAGATGAAGGCCAGGGCGATGCCGGCCAGGGTGGAAAGGAGCGCGGCGCGCGGCGTGGCGCGTCGGATCTTCTCGGCCACGAAGGCCGCCGCGAGCTCGATGACGGCCGATCCCACCGTGGCCGCGATGCCGGCGTACCAGGCCAGTCGCCACGCGTCCGGCGCGGACCCGGCGGCGAGCTTCACCGGCAGCATCACCAGGAACACGTGCCCGAAGAGCGACACGGTGTTGATGCCGTAGGGAAGGGCGCAGACGTCGTCGCGGCCGGTCCGGCGTCCGAGTTCGCGGGCCTGCCAGGCGTAGAAGAGGTTCCCCGCCAGGATGGAGACCGCCGCGCCGGGCAGGACCACGGTGCGCACGAAGTCGGTGGGAAAGCCCAGGACGTATCGGCAGAGGTTGTCGATCAACAGGAGCTGGACCAGATTGTCCAACGCCAATCCGAAGAAGCCGTCGATGTCGCCCCGTCTCAGACCCTTCACGGAGGAAAAGGTAGGGACGCGGAATTTTCCGTTGCCAAAAGGGAAGGACATTCCGTATATTTCGATACATGGCGAAATATGAAAATGAGCAGGTGTTACCTGGGACGGCGCCGGAAGCGCTGGCGGAGATCGCTTCGGCCCTCTCCGAACCCCACCGGCTGAAGCTGTTGGGGATGCTCCAGGCGGGCGAGCTGTGCCTGTGCGATCTCACCGCCGGTCTGGACCTCGCGCCCTCCACGGTGTCCAACCACATGGCCATCCTCAAGCGCGCCGGCCTCGTGGAGACGCGCAAGGACGGCCGTTGGATGCACTTCCGCCTGGCGGAGTCCGACCCGGAAAGCCCCCAGGCCCAGGCCTTGTCCTGGGCCCTCTCCCATCTCCCCAAAGCCATCGTCGCCGCCGCTTCCTGCAGTCCCCAAGGAGAATGCTGCCCATGAACCAGAAGACCAAGCTCCTGTACCTCTGCACAGGCAATTCCTGTCGCAGCCAGATGGCCGAGGCCTGGACCCGCCGCCTGAAAGGAGACCTGTACGAGGTCTTTTCCGCGGGGATCGAGGCCCACGGCCTGAATCCTTCCATGGTGAAGGTCATGGCGGAGGTGGGGATCGACGTGACCGGGCAGACGTCGGACCTGGTGACCTCCTTCTTCGGCACCGGAATCGAGACCGTGGTCAGCGTCTGCGCGCACGCCGAGGCGAACTGCCCCATTTTCCCGGGCAAGGTCCGCCGCATCCACCAGGGGTTCGACGACCCGCCGGGCATCGCGCGGGAGTTGGCCGCCCGGGGCGCTTCCGCCGAGGAACAACTCGCGCCCTACCGTAGGGTGCGCGACGAGATCAAGGCCTGGGTGGAAACCCTTCCCGAAGCGCTGGAGGTGGAGGCATGAATCCGTCCGAAGAAACCATCCACGAAAAGGTCCGCGAGGGGTACGCGGCCATCGCCGAGGCGGAAACCTCCTGCTGCGGAGGCGGCTCCTGCTGCGGATCCTCTCCCGAGGTGGCCCGCGAACTCGCCGTGAAGCTGGGGTACGACCCGAAGATCTTGGAAACCCTTCCCGAGGGCACGAATCTGGGGCTCTCCTGCGGCAACCCCCAGGCGATCGCCGCGCTCCGATCCGGGGAAGTCGTCCTGGATCTGGGCTCCGGCGCGGGCTTCGACGTGTTCCTGGCCGCCCAGGCCGTGGGCCCCACCGGGATGGTCGTCGGGGTGGACATGACGCCGCAGATGCTTTCCAAGGCCCGGCGCAACGCGGTGGCCTTCACGGAACGCACCGGATTGTCCAACCTGGATTTCCGCCTGGGCGAGATCGAACATCTTCCCGTCCCCGACGGTTCGGTGGACGTGGTGATCTCCAACTGCGTCCTGAACCTGTCGCCGGACAAGCCGCAGGTCTGGCGCGAGATCGCGCGGGTGCTGAAGCCGAGCGGCCGCGTGGCCATTTCCGACATCGCGCTGAAGCAGCCGTTGCCCACCGGGGTCTTCGAGTTGGCCGAGGCCCTGGTCGGTTGCGTCGCGGGTGCCGTGCTGGTGGACGAGATCCATTCGGACGCCACCGCAGCGGGTCTGGTGGACGTGGTGATCGAGTTGAAGCCCGAATACATCGGGGTCATGGAGAACATCCAGGACCCGCTCTACCAGCAGATCCTGGAGCTGCTTCCTCCCGGACACAAGCTGTCCGACTACATCGTGTCGGCGGGAATTTCCGCCGGAAGGACC
>DATNIW010000019.1:0-15983 GCA_035604215.1 Fibrobacteria bacterium | reverse complement strand
CTGGTGGTCGTGGCGGTCGCGGTGTTCCGGCGCGTGGAACGCCGCATGGCGGACTGGCTGTGAGCGTCCCCATCCTGGAGATCCGAGGGTTGGGCAAGAGCTACCTCATTCCGCAACCAGGGCAGCGATGGGCCGGAGATTTCGCGGACGCGGCGGTGGAGACCATGAAGGGAATCGCCACCGGACGGATCTTTCGCCGAGTGCCTCAGGAGCGCTTCTGGGCGTTGCGCGACGTGGGCTTCCAGGTCCATCCGGGAGAGGTGGTGGCGTTGGCCGGCCACAACGGCGCGGGCAAGAGCACGCTGCTCAAGGTTCTTTCCAGAATCACGGCACCCAGCGAAGGCGAAGCCCTGGTCCGCGGACGGATCGGGTCGCTCCTGGAAGTCGGGACCGGATTCCACCAGGACCTCACCGGGCGCGAGAACGTGTACCTCGCCGCCACCATCCTGGGAATGCGACGCGCCGAGGTGCAGAACCGGTTCGACGAGATCGTGGCGTTCGCGGAGATGGAGTCGTTCATCGACATGCAGGTGAAGCGGTACTCCAGCGGCATGTACCTTCGCCTCGCCTTTTCCGTCGCGGCCCATCTCAGCACGGAAGTGCTGCTGATCGACGAGGCCCTCGCCGTCGGGGATGTCAATTTCCAGCGCAAGTGCATGGGGAAGATGGGGCAGATCGCCGGCCAGGGCCGCACGGTGCTCTTCGTGAGCCACAGCGTCTCCGCCATGCGCACCCTTTGCAGCCGCGGAATCCTCCTGGACCGTGGTCGGCTGGTCCAGGACGGCGACATCGATTCCGTCGTGCAGGCGTACCTCGCCGGAAACAGATCCGAGGAATCGTCGGGTTCGAGATGGGTCAACGACGGCGGCGCCTATCCGGACCCGTTCTTCCGGCCCATGGAACTCTCCCTGTCGTCCGACGATGGCTGGACCGGTTCCAACTCGTTCCAGTACGGAAGCTCCATCCGGTTGCGGATCGCCGGAACGGTCGAGGAAGAGGTGGAAGGGCTGGTGCTGGGCATCGTGGTCACCACGCCCGAAGGTGTCGAGATCTTCCGCTCGCAGCACAGGGATTGTCCCGCCCACGTCGAGCGCCGGTTGGGACCCGGCGAACACCGATTGGAAGTCGTTCTGCCCTCGCGGCTCCTCAACGAGGGCGATTACCGGGTGGAGCTGGTCGCCGCCCTCCACGGACACCGTGAAATCCTCGCCGCGGGCAAGGGAAACCCGGGTCTTCCGTTTTCCGTCCATGGCGGATTCGGGCGGACACCCTACTGGATCCAGCGCCGACCCGGAGTGGTCGCGCCGGAACTCGAATGGACGTTCCTGGAATGAGCGGGTCGGCGTCCACACCGTCGGGACATGCGATTGTCCGCGTGAAGTTCGTCGATTTTTGGGAGGGGTTCGATCCGGAACGCAACTATTTCACCGACGTGATCGGCGATGCCGTGGCGGTGGAGATCTCCGATCGTCCAGAGGTGGTCTTCTTCTCCTCCTTCGGTCGCGAACACGAGAAGTTTCCCGACGCCATGAAGGTCTTCTACACAGGCGAAAACGTCCGACCGAACAGGATGGAATGCGACTATTCGATCGGATTCGACCACCTCGGCAGCCTGCGCCATTTCCGGTGGCCGCTCTACAACCTGTACCCGCGTCGCGAGGTGGACTGCGGAAATCGGAGCGGATTCTGCTCGATCGTCGTATCCAACCCCAACAGTTTCCTGCGGCTCCGGTTCGCCGAACGGCTGGACCGGCGCAGGCCGGTCGCATACGGCGGGAAGGTGCGCAACAATGTCGGCGGTCCGATCGGATCCAAGCTGGACTTCATCTCCCGCTAC
The DNA here is from genome assembly GCA_035604215.1 of Fibrobacteria bacterium. Classification (GTDB taxonomy): domain Bacteria; phylum Fibrobacterota; class Fibrobacteria; order UBA5070; family UBA5070; genus UBA5070. The sequence goes on along the minus strand of DATNIW010000019.1, from coordinate 14,146 downwards.
CGGTTCAACATCGCGTTCGAGAACTCCAGCTATCCGGGTTACACCACCGAGAAGCTGTTCGAGGCCAAGCTCGCCGGCTGCATCCCCATCTATTGGGGAGACCCGCGGGTCTCGGAGGACTTCGATCCCGACGCGTTCATCGACCTGTCCACATTTCCGTCCTGGGATGCCTGCATCGAACACATCCTGGAAGTCGACGACGACCCTTCCTTGTCGGCGAGGTACATCGGCACACCGTTGGTTCCGGGTGGGGAGGAGACTCTGGATTCCCGAGCCGACGGACTGCGGGCGTTCCTGGCCGGGATCCTGCGCTGCGGGACTCGACGTCCAAAAATCGCCGGACTGGCCCGCTGGACCGCGGTGCTGAACCGAATGCGTACGCGGAAGATCGACAGGGCGGCCACCTCGCGCTGGCCGGAGATGGCGGACTGAGCGCCGCGGAACCGCCGCCTCAGCGCCTCTTGCGGAACTTGCCGCCGTCGCGACCACCGCCCGGGCGCGGGCCGCCGTGTCCACCGCCGCCGTGCCGGGGGGCGCGTTCGAAGCGCTCGCCGGCGCCTTCGTCCACGCCGATGGCGGACAATTCCTGGCCGGTGAGGCTCGCGTCCTTCTGGCCGTAGAACTCCTGGCGGTAGAGCTGGGAAAGGAGCAACGCCAGGCCCATGCGGGTACCCTCCTCCGCCACCAGGGCGGGGAGGCTCTCGGCGAGCTTCTCGGCGGAACGGCGCACGGCGCGGGAGCTGTCGCGTTCGGCGCGCTCCAGCATGGCCACGCAGCGTTCCAGCAGGATGTCCGCGGACGTGTTGGCCTTCTGGGCCGGGACCTTCTCGAAGCGCAGGTCGAAGCGGCGTCCGATGGCCTTGACGGCGAGCTCTTCCAGTTCCGACACCACGGACCAGGCGACGCCGGTCTTCCCGGCGCGGGCGGTGCGACCGGCGCGGTGCACGTACACGTCGGGTTCCATGGGCATCTCGTACTGGATGACGCAGGGGATGTCGGTCACGTCGATGCCGCGCGCGGCCACGTCCGTGGTGACCAGATAGCGCGTCTGGCGGGTGCGGAAGCGGTTCATCACCTTCTCGCGGGCGACCTGGCTCATGTCGCCGGAAAACGGCTCGGCCGAGAGGCCCCACGATTTCAGGTAGTCGGAGAGGTAGGCCACGTCCCGGCGGGTGTTGCAGAAGATGAAGGCCATCTCGGGGTGGTCGTGCTCCAGGATGTCCAGCACCGCCTTGTCCTTGGCGAGCTTGTCCACCACCACGTAGCGGTGGGAGATCGCGTCCACGGAGCGCTTCTTCTGGGAGAGCGAGAGGAACTTGGGGTTTCGCAGGAACTCGCGGGCCAGGTGCTTGACGTTCTCCGTGATGGTCGCGGAGAACATGTAGGTGCAGCGGTCGTGGGGGAGCATGCCCTTGATGCGGGCCATGTCCGGGTAGAAGCCCATGGACAGCATCTCGTCGGCTTCGTCCAGCACCAGGTCGCGCACCGAGCGGGGATTGAAGTGGCCCTTCTGGAGCATGTCGATCACGCGGCCGGGCGTCCCGATCACGATGTGGCTGGTCTTGAGCCCCTCGATCTGCTTCTCGTAGCCGACGCCGCCGTACACGACCACCGACCGCACGCCCTTGTCGGCGCCGAGGATCTCGGCTTCCTTCGCCACCTGGAGCGCGAGCTCGCGGGTGGGCACCAGGATCAGCGCCTGGGGCATGCGGTGTTCCACCTCGCAGATCTCCACGAGCGGGATCATGAAGGCGCCGGTCTTGCCGGAGCCGGTGCGGGACTGCGTGATCAGATCCTGGCCGGCCAGCAGGTAGGGGATGGCCTTGCGCTGGACCAGCAGCGGTGTGCTCCAACCCTGCTTGCCCACCGAGATGTTCATGGCGGCCGAAGCCTGCTCGAAGGTGAAGTCCGGGAGAGGAGGATCCGGTTCCACGATGTCGTCGGGATCGTCGTCCGACGATCCGCCGGGTTCGCCCGCGACAAAGGCGTTGGGGTCGAAGCCCTCGGTGTCTTCGGAGGTTTCGGAGGCGGTATTCCCGATGTCGGAGTCGATCGGCGCGATCTCCGAATCCGCCGGTTCCTGGGCGGAAAGATCTTGTTCCTGGTCGTTTTCTTGCATAGAACGGGAAAAGTAGCTCCTGGGTAGGGGGAGGGGTCCCCCTGGCCGCCGCCCTGCGGGCTCTGGCGCACCCTCTCTCCCCTGCGGGGGGCTTTCCTTCCGTTGTCTCGGGCGGCTTGCTTTCGCTTGCCGACTGGGCGGGCTTCGATTGCGGACTCGCTTTGTGCAGCGGCTCGCTTTCGCTTGCCGCCTGGGGTCGCTTCGGGATCGCCGCCTAGGTGTGGGTGCTGGCTTTCAGGTGCGTAGGACGAGGCGGCCGACCATTTCGTGGAGGCCGCCATTGCGGAACAGGTGAGCCTTGGGGTGGAGGAGGTGGTAGAGCATCTGGCGGACCATGCCTTCGGTGTGGAACTCGAAGGAGTCGATCTGGTGGGCGTCGCTGATGGAGCTGTTGTCGAAGGAGACGAGGTAGGGCCGGCGGCGGCCGCGTTCGCGCAGCAGGTCCAGGAGCAAGACCGCGGTGTGGTCGTTGACCGCGACCCAGGTGGGGTATCGCTCGGGATCCAGCCGATCGAGGAAGCACGACAGGATCTCGCGGATCCTGCGTTCCCCGGCGGCCACGCCGCCTTCGGCCTGATGGTGCTCCCAGGCGCTCGCGTGCGCCTCGTCCACGAACGGGACGATCTCGATGTCGGTGCCCCGCAATCCCTCGCGCAGACCCTCGAGCCGGGCTCGCGACCAGTCGCCACCGTGGAACGGCGAGACGAAGGCGACCGAGCCGGGTTCCCTGGTGCGCAGGTGGCTGGTGCGCAGGTGGCGGCCCACCACGACGCCCGAGGACGGCCCGAAGGAGAGGTTGAACCCCAAGACGGGCGCTTTCCAGGAGCCTGGGCGGGGGAAATCCCCGGGTGGGTGCTCCCACCAGACGGAAATCGGCACCTGGAGCCTTCCGAGCTCCCCCAGCAGGACGCGCGGATCGCGGACGAGCCATGTCGAGACGAGGCATCCCAGCAGGATCCCCGGAACCGAGCCGGGTTCCACCTCCAGTCCGTCCTGGTTCAGGAACACTCCGGTCCCCTGGTCTTGGCACCAGCCCAGGACCACGATGCGCAGCGCCCGTTCTCGACCCTCGCGGTGCACGGATTTGATGAAATCGGTCTGGCGCTCCGTGTCCAGCAGGAGGGTGCCGGAGGCGTCGCAGCGGCTCACGACCAGGACCGTTCCCTCGTCCGCCCTTCGGGGTGGAGTCGGCAGGGCGAATCCCCTTCCGCGACGCAGGAGGGTTCCCGACGCGGCGAGTTCGTCCAGCAACGCGCCGATCCGACCCGGCGCGATCCCGTAGATCTGCGAGAGAGCGAGCCGCGAGGGCAGTTCCCGATGCGGATGGAAGACTCCGGACCGCAGATCGGAGACGAGCTTGTCCCGGGTCTCGGCCAGACGGTCCGTTCGACGCGGAAGACGCCCCACCGCAACGGGTTCCTTCCCCCAGAAGAATCCCTTGCGAGGCACCGAATGCACTCGCCCCTCTCCCTGCAGGACACGCAAGGCGCGATGGACGGTCAGCGGCGAAAGGCCGAAATTCGCCGCCAATGTCCGGATGGACGGCAAGGCCACGCCGTCGGCTTTCCGCTCGGCCCGCAATCGCCCCGGGAGATCGTCCATCCCGCGGAATAATACAGATAATACAGATGATACAGAGCGATGTTTATGGGGGGGAATGTCGAGAGCATCGAGAGCCACCCGGTCGTAGGTTCCACGAGTCCGCAGGACGGACCACCGATCCAAGCCACCACGTCCGGAGCCGACCATGCGATTCAGCCCACACCCGCTCCCCCTTCTGCTCGCCGGTCTCGCCTTCGCCCAGACCGCGCCGAATGGCACGCCCCTGGGGAGCAACGGGCTCCTGATGGGCGCCACCACCGAAGTCGGCGCCTCCGACAAGGAAGGCATCGTGAACTGGAAGGACGCGGCCAAGGTGAAGACGGTGATCGGTCGGGACTTCGGTCTGGTCCAGACCACCGCCTATCCCACCTGGGGGGCTTGGAACGGCACGAGCCTTTCCAACGTCTCCTTCGACATCTCCCCGGCCAACCAGGTGATCGATTGGGCCCATGGCCTGGGCAAGAAGACCGAGCTGCACTTGCTGGCCGGTTCTCCCACCTACTTCCCCTCCTGGCTGGACGGCGGCTCGTGGACACCCGCCCAGTTGGACACCCTGCTGAACCACTGGATCACCTTCGCCACCACGAACAACGGGAACGGAACCAAGGTCGACTACTGGAACGTGGTCAACGAAGCCTTCATGTGGAACGGATCGTACTGGGATTCGTCGTCGGTGGCCAACACCTGTCCGTGGCAGAAGATGGGGTGGGAACCGGACAAGTCGGGCCTGACCGGAACCGCCAAGGTCTATGCGCAGCATCCGATCTACATCCGCCGCGCCCTCGAACTGGCTCGGCAGCACACCCAGGGCAAGCTGGAGCTGCGCGACTACGGGAACGAATTCTGGGACGGATCCATCAAGTGCCGCGCCTTCTACCAGCTCGTGAAGCACCTGGTCAACTCCGGCGTCCCCATCGACGCCGTGGGCCTCCAATGCCACTTCCGCACGGACATGACCTACGACTGGAGCCTGCTGAAACAGGCCGTCCAGGAATACCGGAAGCTGGGACTGGAGGTCTACCTCACCGAAGTCGACTACGGCGACACCGATCCCGTGGCCGCGGCCGGCACGGCCCACCGCACGCCCGCGTGGGACACCCTCCAGGCGCGGAACTACCACGACTTCGCGAAGGCGGCCACCAGTGGCGGCGCGAACTGGATCTGCCTCTGGGGCGTCGCCGACAACACGAACACCTACTGGCGCATGGGCCAGAGCGCCCTGCTCTACGACGAGTCCTACGCCCCCAAGTACTCCTACTACCAATTCCGCCAGGGCATTGTGGACGGGTTGGCGACCACCTCGGTGCAGGGCCACGCCCGCTCGACCGAGGGGGTTCCCCAAGCGCGGTTCGAGGAGGGTCGCTTGGCCGTCGAAAACATCGGAGACGGATCCGCCCAACTCGTCGATCTCCGCGGCAACCGCGTGGCCAGCGTCGAGATCACCGGCGGCTCGGCGGCGCTGCCTCCGCTGGCCCCGGGCCTCTACCTGCTGTGCACGGCGCGATCGGAACAGGTTCCGCTCCAGATCGTGCGCTGAAGGGAAGCGCGGGTGGGGAACCGGGATCGACCGGGGCCGAGGCGTCGCGCGGACCCCTTTCGCGGGAGCTACCATTTTCGGCCGTGGTCCGCCGTCTGCGAGGGCGGGCCATTTCCCCATCCACGGCGATCAGCGTAACCACGGAGTCGGACACATGAAACAGCAGCTTGGCGCGGAGTTTTTCGGGACTTTCTGGCTGGTTCTCGGGGGGTGCGGAAGCGCCGTCCTGGCGGCAGCCTTTCCACATGTGGGCATCGGACTTCTGGGCGTCGCCCTGGCTTTCGGACTCACGGTTCTGACCATGGCGTTCGCCATCGGGCACATCTCCGGATGCCATCTCAACCCGGCAATATCCATCGGGCTGTGGGCCGGAGGGCGATTCCCGGCGAAGATGCTTCTGCCGTACGTCCTGGCGCAGGTCCTGGGCGGATTGGTCGCCGGAGGGGTGCTGTTCCTGATCGCCAGCGGGAAGCCGGGCTTCGACATCTCGGCCGGATTCGCCTGCAACGGCTACGGGGAGCACTCGCCGGGCGGCTATTCGCTCTTCTCGGCGCTGCTGACGGAAGTCGTCATGACGGCAGGGTTTCTCCTGGTCATCATGGGCGCCACCGACAAGCGCGCCCCGCAGGGACTCGCCCCCATCGCCATCGGCCTGTGCCTGACCCTCATCCACCTGATCAGCATCCCCGTCACCAACACCTCGGTGAACCCGGCGCGCAGCACCGCGGTGGCCCTGTACGCGGGTGGTTGGGCGGTGCAGCAACTGTGGCTCTTCTGGGTGGCCCCCATCGCGGGTGGAGTGCTCGGGGCGGCGGCGTATCGGTTCGTCGGAAACGAAAAATAGGGCCGCTCGGCGACGGGCCGCCCCTCAGGTCCGCAGGACCTCCGCCCGCAGGCGCTCCAGATTCTGGTCGTTCGCCGGAACCACGATCGATTCGATCTGCCGTGCGAGCGCGTCGTTTTCGAAGGTCTGCGTCCACGACACGATGGTTCCGCCTGCGGTGGGCGTCAGTAGGATGACCAGCCGGTAGACGGGCTGGGAGGGGTGGCCCACCACGATCCGGTGCGGGGGATCGATCTCCTCGAAGAGGTTTTCGTTCGGGTAGTCCACGCCTTCGGGGCCGTGCATGACCAGGGACCATTTCCCGCCCGGTTTGAATTCGCAGACGGAAAACGTGTTGGTGAAGCCCGAAGGACCCCACCATCGCGCCAAGCGCTTGGGGTCTCCGATCGCTGCGAACACGGACTCCGGCGTGGCCGCAATTTCACAGGAATGGCGGAACTCGACCATGGCTGACTCCTTTCCGACGCTGGTTTTCCGCTGGCTCCACTCTCCAGGGTGCGTCGCGAACACGGAAGTCTACTGATTTCGAGACGAGGCCCCTCAGTGCACCCCGGCTCCGTCCACCGCGGCGCAGAGAATTTTCGCGCCACCGGCCACGACCGGCATTCCAGCGTAGGACAGCGCCCCGCCGCGGATCTCGAGCGTCACGGCGTCCATGGCCTCGATGCCCAGGTTCTGCCCGGGGAGGTGCGACAGGCCTTCCACCGCGGCGGGAGAGCCGACCGCACCTTCCGGCGACAGCAGATGCACCGACCCGTCGGGATCGTCGGCCGCCAGGATCATGCCTTGGCTCTCCACCCCGCGCAGCTTCGCCTTCTTGAGGTTCGCGACCAGCAGGAGCTTCCGGCCCACCATCTCGTCGGCGCCGAAGTGCGCCTTGATGCCCGCGCAGACCTGCTTTCGGCCCAGCTCGCCCGCGTCCAACTGGAGCACGAGCAGCTTCTCCGCGGAGGGGTGGTCCTCGGCGGACAGAACTTGCGCGACCCGCAGGTCCAGGGCCTCGAAGGGGTCCTTGGCGGCCTGGGTGGCCACGGGAGCCGGGGCCGTCTGCGCATCGGGCTTCTTCGCCTCCAGGCGGGGGAACAGGACCGGGCCGTCCTCGAAGACCGCTCCGGCGGGGAGCCGGCCCCAGGCGAGCTTGCCGGGAACGGCGGACTCGCCGCCCATCAGGCGCAGGGCCTCGGCGGCCTTGGTGGGAATGTAGGGGGAGAGCAGGACGAGCAGGATGCGGAGGGCTTCCGAGGTCGCCGCGAGGACTTCGGCCAACTCCTGTCGCTTCTCGGGATCCTTCGCGAGCTTCCACGGCGCGGTGGACTCCAGGTGGGAATTGATGGCGCGCGCCAGCGACAGCGTGGATTCCAGGGCGTAGCTCACCCGGAACAGGCGCATCTCGTTCTCCACCCCGGCGACCACCTCCTCGGCCTTGGCCTTCAGCTCCCTGGAGGGAGGCGAAAGCGTTTCCGGCAGGGCCGGGATGCGGCCCTCGAACTGGGTCTGGATCTGCTTGCGGATGCGGGAGACGATGTTCCCCACGTCGTTGGCCAGGTCGCCGTTCACCACCTTGACCATGCCCGCGTCCGAAAACGAGCTGTCCTGCCCCACGACCATCTCGCGCATCAGGAAGAACCGGAACGCCTCGGCGCCCCCCACGGATGCGTAGCGCTCGGCGACGGCGAAGGGGTCCACAACGTTCCCCAGAGACTTGGACATCTTCTGTCCTTCGGCCATCCACCATCCGTGCGCCAGGATCTGTTCCGGCAGGGGAATGCCGGCGCCCATGAGCATGGTGGGCCAGTAGACGCTGTGCGTGGTGAGGATGTCCTTGCCGATCAGGTGGACGCTCGCGGGCCACCATTCGGAGCCGTCCGGCCTCCGCGAGGGTCGCACGCCGGCGACGTAGTTGAGAAGGGCGTCGAACCAGACGTAGGTCACGAAGTCGGGATCGAAAGGCAGCTCGATGCCCCAGGAGAGGCGGCTCTTGGGGCGACTGATGCAGAGGTCCCCGAGGGGTTGGCGCAGGAAGCCCAGGACCTCGTTCCTGCGGTAGTCGGGCACGATCCACGACGGATTGTCGCGGATGTGGGCCAGGAGCCGTTCCTGGTAGGCCGACATCTTGAAGAAGTAGTTGACCTCTTCCACCTCCTCCACGGGCTCGCCTTCGGCCGGTCCGCGTCCTTCGCGGATGTCGGACTCGGAGTAGAACCGCTCGTCGCGCACGTTGTACAGGCCCTTGTAGGCGCTCTTGTAGATCTCTCCCCGGTCCCACAGCCCCTGCAGCACGGATCGGACGAAGGCGATGTGGTCGGGATCCGTGGTGCGGATGAAGCGGTCGTTGGTGAGGCCGAGGAGCCGTCCCATCTCCCTGAACCGCTCGGAGAGGAGGTCCACGTGCTCCTGCGGGGTCCGTCCCGCCTTGGCTGCCGCTTCCTGGACCTTCTGCCCATGCTCGTCGGTGCCGGTCAGGAAGAAGACGTCGTGCCCCAGGAGCCGGTGCCACCGGCAAAGGACGTCGCCGAGAACCGATGTGTAGGCGTGTCCGATGTGGGGCACGTCGTTCACGTAGTAGATGGGCGTGGTGAGGTAGAAGGCGTTCTTCATGGGATGGTCCAAGGTAGAACCGGGACCGGCGGAACCGATCAGCGCGAAAGTCCTGTCCTGCGCCGCGCCGCGAGGCAGGCGCGACTTCCGGGGGCGAGTTCCGAGCACGCGCGAGGCCGGACCTCGTAGGCTCGGCAGCGCCAAGGCGTGCCGGTCGATCCGTTCCCTTCCAGCGCCACGCAGCGTCCGTCGGGACGCGGCAGGCAGGCGGATCGGCCTTCTCGGCGGACCCATTCCGGGTGGGCCACCCGCATCGCCTCCCCTTTCGCCACGGGAGCGAAGGAGTAGCCTTCCCGGCAGCAGGCCCCGCAACTCCCGCAGGAATCGTCGGAAAGCACCGCCTCCCACCGCGCGCAGGAAGGCCAGGACCGATGCGCCTTGGGGGCTTCGCCGGGGGAATCTCCCGCCTGCAGGCACCGGCCCCGGGAACGCCAGGCGCAGCTTCCGCAGGTCTCCCCGGCGGGGCCGAAGCCCAAGCCAAGGGGATGCGATCCGCGGGTTGGACGGAAACCGTCCAGAAGCGGGGCGGGTTCCGTCGACAGGATCCGCTCGCACGCGTCCATCAGGTCGCGCTCGCCCCCCGATGGCCAGCCCGGGGGTCGTTCCAGGCCCAGGGCGTCCGCGAGGCCGGAGGCGTCGGCCTGTTCGAAGGCCAACCGGTCCAGGGCCGCCCCCACCTGGGACGGGGTCGCGTCCGGGCACCACCGCGCGGCCTTGGCGAGGACGGCGCGGCAGCGTTCCAGGAAGATCCCCCTCAGCGCCCGGCCGCTCCCGCCGCGATCCGGTCCAGGATCCCACCCAGCCACTCGCGGTTGTGACGGAATCCGTCCAGATCCGCCAGGAAGACCTCCGGGGGCTGGACGTACGGGCCCTCGAAGCTTTCCTGGGCCGCGATCAGACCGCGCAGATGTTCCGGCGCGAGTTCCAGGTGGAACTGGAGGGCGACGACATTCCCGTGGACGAAGCCCTGGTTCAGGCAGGCCTCGGTGCGTCCCACCGACACGGCACCCGCAGGGAGCGAGAAGGTGTCGCCGTGCCACTGGAAGACGCGGGCCACGGGCGGCAGGTGCTCCAGCAGGCCCCCTGGCTTCCGCAACTCGGGCGTCGTGGAGAGCTCGCTCCAGCCGATCTCCGAATGGGCGTTGCGGGTCACCGGGGAACCCAGCCGATCCGCCAGCAATTGCGCTCCCAGGCACACCCCCAGCACCGGCTTTCCGGAGGCGATGGCCTGGTCCAAGCAGGCCTTCTCCTTCGCCAACCACGGGTACTTCCCGTCCTCGTAGATGTTCATGGGTCCGCCCATGACCACCAGCATGTCCCAGGCGTCGGGCTCGGGCGGAATGCCTCCGCGATCCCAGAGCGTACTGGAAACGGTCCAGCCCCGCTCGGTCAGGAGGTCTTGGAAGGAACCGATTCCTTCCATGGGGTCGTGTTGGAAGAAGTGGACGTGCATGGAAGGAAAGATGGAATTCGGGGCAGTGGAGGACCACGATCCGAATTGAAAGAGCTTTGAAAACATTTCGCAATCTTGGATAGCCACGTTGTCTCCCGTGTCCCGAGGCCCCTGTCGGGCCCGTTCGGAAGGAGAAATCGATGTTCCAGAGGATGACCGGATTTTCCGCGCCTTGGTCTGCGCTCCCCCTGTTGCTGGTCGCGGCCGTCTGCGCCCCGGCCGCCGTCACCTACATCGGCGACACCTACATCCCCGGAAACGGTGTGGATTCTTCCGGCTTGCCCGCAACCCTCCTCGAAGACGGCGTCTCCCCGGAAAACGCCTTGAACGGGTTCGGGTCGGGACTGGGATGGGCGGGTGGCAACTCCTTCTACGCGCTCTGCGACCGGGGACCCAACAAGGTCGTCTACAACGCCTCCGTGGACAACACCACTAGCTTTCCCAACCGTTTCCAGCACTTCACCATCACCCTCGCTCCCCAGGGAAGCCTGACCAACGGAGTCTACGCGAGCTACGCGGTGACGGCGACCGCGACGGGCACTTCGCTGCTCAAGACCGCCAAGGGGCAACAGTACCTGGGGATCAGCACCGCCTACGCGCGGGACACCACGCAGGAGAACCGCCGACTGGATCCGGAAGGGATCCGGGTGGCTCCAGACGGCACGGTCTGGGTCTCCGACGAGTACGGGCCGTGGATCCTCCACTTCGACGCCCAGGGACACCAGATCGGCTCCCTGCCCGCCCCGGTGGGATTCCGGGACTCCATCGAAGACTCCACGGGCGCCAAGGAAGACGCGGAAAATTCCGTGGGTCGCACCGACAACAAGGGTGCCGAGGGATTGGCCATCACGCCGGACGGCAACACCCTGGTGGTGCTCATGCAGTCGCCGCTGCTCCAGGACAGCACCACCAACGGCCTGAACAACCGGCTCCTGGTGTACGACCTTCTCCACCCCGCCGCCGCTCCCAAGGAGTACATCTACCCGCTGGACAACACCAGCCAATCCGTGAGCGAGCTGCTCGCCTACAGCAACCACCAGTTCCTGGTGGACGAGCGCAACAGCAAGGGCGGCAAGAAGGGCATCAAGCTCCTCTACGCCATCGACCTCCAGCAGGACACGCTCCCCACCGACCTGGCCACCACCGCCTACGACGGCACCACCAAGAGCCGCGGGCTTCCGGGGACCACCATTCCTTCGGGCGTGGTGCCGCTGCGCAAGACCCTGTTCGCCAGCATCGGACAGATCCTGCTGTCCGCCACCCCCTGGCCCTTCAACGCCTCCAGCGGTCTGGACAGCCTTCCGGACAAGCTCGAAGGCTACGCCTTCGGCCCCGACCTCCCGGACGGGCGCCACCTGCTCCTGACCACGAACGACAACGATTTCGTGCAGCCCGGGGGCGTGATCGCCGGTGCGGGTTATCCCAACTACGTCTTCGCCTTCGCCGTGGATCCGTCGGATCTCCCCGGTTTCATGCTCGAAAGCTTCGGGACCGCGGGATTGTCCCGGCAGGCTCCGAAGAGCGAGAGCCTCGCCGCGGTTCTCGGCGGGACTTCGCTGGAACTGCGATCGTCCGTTTCGGGAGACGCCAGCTTGCAGATCCTGGATGTGAAGGGGAACGTCGTCCAGGACTTGGGCGTGCACTCCCTGCTGGCTGGCCAGAACCGCCTGGCTCTGCGCGGCGCCCTCCGACCGGGTGTGTACATCCTGAAGGCCACCGGTGCGATCCGGTCCAGCTTGGCCTTGACCGCGTTCTGAACCGGCACCCGCGTCTGGCTCCACCATCGAAGCGCGATGGTGGATGGCTCCGTTGCCCTCGAGCGTTCAGCGGTCAGGGACAGTAGACCTTCCCGACCAGTTCGCGCGACCCGAGCCGGATCTGCAGGATCGCCGAACCTGCGCGACCGAGGGGAATTTCCAGATCATTGGTCCCGGCAAGGGTCTCGAAGGAACGCGACCACAGAGTCCGGCCCTGCAGATCCCGGAGCGTGGCCACCGCGGGTTGGGACCCCGGGGCCTGGAAGGAAGCCCGGATCGTCCCGGTGGAAGCGAAGATGTCGAGCGCATCGGAATTCGCGGCCGTTCTGGCGCGCAGCGCCGTGACTCCCCAGACCGATGTCGTTGCCGTTTCCCAGGTCAGGTCGGTTGGAACATTGGCGGTCGGATAGAGATCGACCGACACCACGTCGTTGTTTCCATCCTGGGGGCCGGTCTGGTTGAAATTGTAGAGGGTGTCGCTGGTCCCGCCCTTGGTCTTGAACACGATCCAATCCACGTAGATCGCTCCGCGGAAGGCCTTCGAATACATCTGGAGGGCGAAGGTCTGGAGGTTGGTCGGATCGGCGGGGACCAGGGCCGCTGAATCCGCCGTGTTCGTGGAAAGCGGGATGCTGTAGTTCTTCCAGCCGTCCATCGTGAGCGAGCCGAGGGTCTTTTCGCGCCAGGTCCAGTTGTTCGACATGGTGACCAGGCTGATGGACACGTATCCGGATTTGGCGACACCCGCCGAATCGTATTGGGAAGTCCCCTTCACGTAGATCTTTGCGACGATGGAGTCGTACGCGCTGATGTCCGTCTTGACCAGCGGCATGTCGACCTGTCCATTCATGGAATCCTTGGCCGAATACAGGACCCGCAGGCTGTTGTCTCCGGTCGGAAGCGTGTAGTCGCTGGTCGTGTCGCCCGGGAGCTTGGAAAGCCCCGCCCCGGAGCGGATGGCGTTCAAGAGGCCCAGATCGTAGATGGCGCCCTCGGTGTTGCTTCGGCGGAAGACAGACATTGTCCCGTCGCCCAAGCCGCCCGCGTCCCAGGCGATGGGGATCATCCCCTTGGTGATGGCCGAGTTCACCACGTAGTTGTAGAAGTGCCGCCGGGACAGGATGTGCAGCTTGAGGTTGTCTCCGGTCAGGGACAGGCGCTTGATGACGCCGAATTCACCGACCACGACGGGTACGCTCGAACCGAACTTCTGGACCACCTCGTTGAATTGGGAGTCCACGTAGGTCTCCTCGAAAGCCGTGGCGTTGTGGGCCACGTCCGTCGCGGAATGGAATCCCTTGCCCCAGTAGTAGACGGCATCGCCCCAACTCGCGTCGGCCGTCATCAGGCAGAACTGGTAGGGGTAGAAGTGGTCCTCGATCATGAGGTGGCCGGTGCCCGCCTTGTCGTTGGGCAAGGTCATCCATTGGGTGGATTCGTCGAAGGAGGTGTTCGGGCCCTGCACCACCAGTGCGCGGGTGGCGTTGTTGCCCCCGGTGGCGCGGACCGTGTCCACGAAGATCTGGTGGAACCCGAGCAGGACCTTCCAGGCGGAAAGGGAATCGGCTTGCGGTTCGTTGGTGCTGGCGAACAGCAGGTGCCTGTCGTAGCTCTTGAATGTGGTCGCGATCTGCCTCCAGAAGGCCCCCTGCCTGGCCGAGATGGCATTTCGGAGGGTGGCATTGGTCACCGCCGCGTCGATGTTGCCCTGCAGCCAGCCGCCATCCCAGTGGATGTTCAGGATCACGAACAGGCTGTCCTTGATGGCGTAGTCCACCACGGTCTTGACCTGGGCCATCCAGGTGGGGTCGATCGCGTAGGACGAGTCGGAATGCGAGTACCAAGCGCAGGGGAGACGGACCGTCTTGAACCCGGCCGCCTTCACGGAATCGAACAGGGCCTGGGTTGGGATGGGCTGGACATTGGACAATTCCAAGGTGTTCCCGAGGTTCCAGCCGGCACCCATCTCCGAGGCGATGGACTTCGCGGTGGGCAAGGTCTGCGAGAGCGAGAATCCCGCCGCGACCAGGACGATGGCACCGAGGCGCGGAACCCTTGGACTGTATCTCCCGAAATTCATCTCGACTCCTTGGCTGGAAATGTCGGTTCCGATCATCGGACGGCTCATGCAGAGACGGATTGGATGCCGTCGCGGCAGTGCGGATGGCGGTTCAACACCGGAGGATAGAGGTCCAGGGAGATTCGCAGGCCCCGATCTCCAGGAATGTGCTGAAAT
>DATNIW010000018.1:0-3229 GCA_035604215.1 Fibrobacteria bacterium | reverse complement strand
GTCCTCAAGGGCAAGCACAAGCCCTCCTACGATCCGGCGCACGACCACGGCGACCACGTGATCGTCCTGAACGCCAACCTGGCCAAGCTGACCGGCGACAAGGTCACCACCAAGACCTACTTCCGCCACTCCACCTACATGGGCGGCGGCAAGGAAATCACCTACCAGCACCTGCTGGCCAAGGACCCGGAGAAGCCCATCCGCAAGGCGGTCTGGGGCATGTTGCCCAAGAACACGCTCGGGCGCCGCATGCTGCTGAAATTGCACGTCTACGGCGGGGACTCCCATCCCCACGCCGCCCAGAAGCCCGAACCCATCGACATCACCAAGGTCTGACCATGACGAACACCACCATCCGCAGCACCGGTCGCCGCAAGGAAAGCATCGCCCGCGTCATACTGGTACCCGGCAACGGCAAGCGCACCGTCAATGGCCGTTCCTTTGCCGAATACTTCCCGACCCCCACCCTCCTCATGCTCATCGACCAGCCCCTGGTGCTGCTCGAGCAGGCCGAGAAGTGGGACGTGGTCGCCTCCGCCAAGGGAGGTGGGCTCTCTGGCCAGGCCGGCGCCATCCGTCTGGGCATTTCGCGCCAGCTGGACAAGATCGACAACGCCACCAACCATTCCCCGCTCCGCAAGAACGGCTGCCTGACCCGCGATCCTCGCGCTGTCGAGCGGAAGAAGTACGGACGCCGCGGCGCCCGCGCCCGCTTCCAGTTCTCGAAGCGCTAAAGCCGGTCCTCGAAGGACAAGTTTTCCACAAGCACGGTCCTGGAGGGTTCGGGGGGTGGTCCGCAAGGATCTCCCGGACCCCGCGAAGGGACCGGAAGACACCAACCCAACCCAGACAGGAAACATCATGGCTCAGATCCCTTCCCTCCAGGAAATGCTCGAGGCGGGCGTCCATTTCGGTCACCAGACGCGTCGCTGGAACCCCCGCATGAAACCGTACATCCTCACGTCCCGCAACGGGATCTACGTGATCAACCTGGAGAAGACGCTGGACGCGTTGCAGCGTGCGGTGGAGAAGATCCTGCGTGTGCGTTCCACCGGGGCTTCGGTGCTCTTCGTGGGCACCAAGATCACCATCCAGGGTGCCGTGCGCGACGAGGCCACCCGCGCCGGGCAGCCCTTCGTGACCACGCGCTGGCTGGGCGGGATGCTCACCAACTACCAGACCATCCGCAAGTCCATCAAGCACCTGGAAGACATCGAGCGGATGGAAAACGAAGGGGTCATGACCGACCTCACCAAGAAGGAAGCCTCGGAGCTCATGGAGGAGAAGACCCACCTCCAGGACGTCTTCGGCGGCATCCGCAACCTGCGCACACTGCCGGGCCTGGTCTTCATCGCCGACGCCAAGACCGAGCAGATCGCCATCGCCGAGGCCAAGCGCCTGAACATCCCCACGGTGGCCATCGTGGACACCAACACCGACCCCACCCTGGTGGACTACCCGATTCCCGCCAACGACGACGCCATCAAGTCGGTGCGACTCATCGCCTCCACCATCGCCAACGCCGTGATCTCCGGTGGGCAGGCCCCGGCTCCCGTTCCCGTCGTCGCCGCCCCGGCTCCCTCCGCGGTCGTCGCGGAGGTGGTGGCTTGACCACCATCACCGCCTCCGCCGTCAAGGAACTCCGCGACAAGACCGGTGTTTCCATGATGGCCTGCAAGAAGGCCCTCGAAGAGGTCGGAGGAGATCTGACCACCGCCATCGAGCTCCTGCGCAAGCGCGGCGAGATGGTGGCCCAGAAGCGCTCCTCCCACGCCGCCACGGAGGGCCGCATCCTGGCCGGTCGCCAGGGCGATTTCGTGGGACTCGTGGAAGTGTCCGCGGAAACCGACTTCACCGCGCGCAACGCGGACTTCGAAGCCTTCGCCAAGGGCGTGCTCAGCACCGTCCTCACCGCGCATCCCGCGGACATGGACACCCTGAACTCGTCGACCTCCAAGTATCTGCATGGGGCGACGGTGGCCCAGGCCACCACCGACATCGTGGGCAAGATCGGCGAGAACATCTCGGTGCGCCGGTTCAAGCTCATCCCCACGGTAGATGGCACCACCGTGGAGAGCTACATCCACGGGCCGGGCAAGATCGCCGTCGCCGTGACCTTGCGCCACAGCGGAGCCCCCGGGTCCGAGAAGATCTCGGCCTTGGCGAAGGACCTCACGCTCCAGATCGCCGCCGCCGCGCCCATCGCCCTTGACTCCTCCGACATCTCCGAGGCCGTGCTGGCCAAGGAACGCGAGATCGCCAAGGATCAGGCCGTCAACGAGGGGATCCCCGAGGCCAAGCACTCCTTCGTGATCGAGGGCCGGGTGAAGAAGTTCCTGAAGGAAGCCGCCCTGGTGCAGCAGGAATACGTCAAGGACCCCAAGCTCACGGTCTCCAAGGTCGTGGAGCAGGTGGCCAAGGAGGCCGGCGTGCCCGGGCTCGCGATCGAGTCCTTCGTCCGCTGGCAGCTCGGCGAGGGCGCGTGAGTCCCGCGGCGACCTCCCGCTACGGGCGCATCCTGCTGAAGCTTTCCGGAGAAGCCCTGGCCGCCGGCCAGGGCTCGGGAATCGACGCACAGCTGGTGCAGCGCGTGGCCCACGAGGTCGCACAGATCCACGGCCTGGGAGTCCAGGTGGGGATCGTCGTCGGCGGAGGCAACATCATCCGCGGCGGCACCGCATCGGGCCAGGGCATCGACCGGGTGGCGGGCGACCACATGGGGATGCTCGCCACCGTCATCAACTGCCTGGCGCTGCAGGACGCATTGGAGAAGGCCGGACTCCAGACCCGCGTCACCACCGCCATCCGCATGGACTCCATCGCGGAACCCTTCATCCGCCGCCGGGCCATCCGGCACCTGGAGAAAGGTCGCGTGGTCCTCTTCGCGGCCGGAACCGGGAACCCGTACTTCACCACGGATTCTGCTGCGGCGTTGCGCGCCATCGAGATCCACGCGGATGTCCTCCTGAAGGCCACCAAGGTGGACGGCATCTACGACGCTGACCCCGCCAAGGTGCCCACCGCCAAGCGCTACGAGGCGGTCACCTACCGGGAGGTCCTGGACCGCGAGCTCAAGGTCATGGACACGGCGGCCTTCGCGCTCTGCCGGGAAAACTCCATGCCCATCCTGGTGTTCGATCTCTTCGCCGAAGGCAACCTCCTCAAGGCCGTCAACGGCGAGAAGATCGGGACGATCGTCAATTCCAAGGGAGAGTGACATGTCCGCTTC
>DATNIW010000017.1:0-17609 GCA_035604215.1 Fibrobacteria bacterium | reverse complement strand
CAAACCGGAGGATTTATGCCTGTAGCGACCTACCAGCAGTACACGCGGATGTTCGACGAAGCGAAGAAGGGTGGCTACGCCTACCCCGCCTTCAACGTCACGTCCACCGAGACCGCCAACGCCGTGCTCCAGGGGCTGGCGGAGTCCAAGTCCGACGGCATCATCCAGGTGAGCACGGGCGGCGGCGAGTTCGCCTCCGGCAACACCATCAAGGACATGGCCCTGGGCGGCGTCACCCTGGCCCAGCACGTGCACACCGTGGCCGGGCGCTACAACATCCTGGTGGGCCTCCACACTGACCATTGCCAGGCCGACAAGCTCGACAAGTTCGTGAAGCCCCTCATCGCCGAGACCGAAAAGCGCCGCTCGGCGGGCTTGCCCAACCTGTTCAACAGCCACATGTTCGACGGTTCGGCCTTGCCCATGGACAAGAACATCGCCATCGCCGAGGAGCTCCTGAAGCTCTGCGCGAAGAACGAGATCATCCTGGAGATCGAGACCGGCGTGGTGGGCGGCGAAGAGGACGGCCACGACACGTCGGGC
Organism: Fibrobacteria bacterium; assembly: GCA_035604215.1. Classification (GTDB taxonomy): domain Bacteria; phylum Fibrobacterota; class Fibrobacteria; order UBA5070; family UBA5070; genus UBA5070. The sequence goes on along the minus strand of DATNIW010000017.1, from coordinate 17,066 downwards.
GTCTCCAACGACAAGCTCTACACCTCCCCCGCCGACATGGAACTGGCCTACGAGAAGCTCGCCAAGATCGGGCGCTTCCTGTTGGCCGCCACCTTCGGGAACGTCCACGGCGTCTACAAGCCCGGCAACGTGAAGCTGACCCCCAAGATCCTGCGCGACGGCCAAGCCGAGGTCCAGAAGACCTTCAAGACAGGACCCAACCCCCTGGACCTCGTGTTCCACGGCGGCTCGGGCTCGGACATCTCGGAGATCCACGAGACCCTGACCTACGGCGTCGTGAAGATGAACGTGGACACGGACACCCAGTACGCCTTCACCCGGCCCATCGTGGACCACATGCTGAAGAACTACGACGGCGTGCTCAAGATCGAGGGCGAGGTGGGCAACAAGAAGGTCTACGACCCCCGCTCCTACCTCAAGGCCGCCGAAAAGGGCATGGCCAAGCGCGTGCAGCAGGCCGCCGACGACCTGAAGTCCACCGGCAAGTCGCTCCTCTCCTGACCCGCACGAAAGGGATGAATCCGTGAAACTCCTGGAACACGAGGCGAAGGCCGTCCTTCGCCGCAATGGGATCAACGTGCCCGTGGGCAAGGTGGTCCAAACCCCCGAAGAGGTCGGCCCCGCTCTTGCGGAGCTGGGCCTCTCCGAAGGCGTCCTCAAGGCGCAGGTCTTCACCGGCGGTCGCGGCAAGGCGGGCGGCGTCAAGCTGTTCGCCGGCGCGGCCGAGGGTGCGGAAATCGTCCGGCGCCTGATGGGCGCGACCCTGGTCACGCACCAGACGGGACCCGCAGGCGAAATCGTCGGCAGCCTCCTCCTGGAGTCCAAGACCGCCATCGCCCGCGAGATCTACTGCTCCATCCTGCTGGACCGCGAGGCCAACAATCCGGTGCTGGTCCTGTCCGCCGAAGGCGGCATGGAGATCGAGGAGATCGCCGAGACCCACCCCGAGAAGCTCCTGAAGATGCACCCCCTGGTGGGCCACGACCTGTGGTCCTTCCAGATCGTGCGGGCCTGCAACTTCCTGGACATCACCGGGGACACCGCGAAGGAATTCGCGACGGTGCTCAACCAGCTGTGGACGGTGTACCAGAAGTCGGACGCATCCCTCCTGGAGATCAACCCCCTGGTGATCGACAGGGAAGGGCATGTGGTCCTCCTGGACTGCAAGTTCATCGTCGACGACAACGCCGAATACCGCCAGAAGGGTTTGGGGAACGCCGACGCGGACAAGACGCACGCCGAGATCGAGTCGGCCAAGTTCGGTCTCTCCTACGTCTCGCTGGACGGCACCGTGGGCTGCATGGTCAACGGCGCGGGGCTGGCCATGGCGACCTTGGACCTCATCGCCTCGGTGGGGCTCATGCCCGCCAACTTCCTGGACGTGGGCGGCAGCGCCAACGAGGAGGCCGTCACCAAGGCCTTCGAGATCGTGCTCACCGACCCCAAGGTCAAGGTGATCCTGGTCAACATCTTCGGCGGCATCATGAAGTGCGACATCATCGCCCAGGGCGTCATCAACGCCGCTCGCACGCTCGGCGTGAAGGTCCCGGTGGTGGTCCGCCTCCAGGGCACCAACGTGGACCAGGGAAAGAAACTGCTGGCGGAATCGGGCCTCGCGCTGATCACCGCCGACGGCCTGGACGACGCCGCCAAGAAGGTCGCCGAAGCCGCCAAGGGGGTCCGCTCATGAGCATCTTCGTCGACAAGAACACCAAGGTCGTGGTGGTGGGCCTCACCGGCAAGGCCGGCTCTTTCCACGCCGCCCAGTGCAAGGCGTACGGAACCCAGATCGTCGCGGGCGTCACCCCCGGCAAAGGCGGAATGATCCACGACGGAATCCCCGTCTTCAACACGGTCCACGAGGCCGTGGCCGCCACCGGCGCCGACTGTTCGCTGATCTTCGTTCCGCCTCCGGGCGCGGCGGATGCCATCGTGGGATCGGCCGATGCGGGCATTCCCTTCATCGTCGCCATCACCGAGGGCATCCCGGTCCTGGACATGGTGTGGGCGCGCAAGGAAGTGGACCGCCGCGGATCGCTGCTGCTGGGGCCCAACTGCCCCGGCATCGTGACCCCCGGAGAGTGCAAGATCGGGATCGCACCGGGCTTCATCCACAAGCGCGGCAAGGTGGGCATCGTCTCGCGCTCCGGAACCCTGACCTACGAGGCGGTCTACCAGACCACCCAACTGGGTCTGGGCCAGAGCACGGCGGTGGGCATCGGGGGCGATCCGGTCCACGGCCTGAACATGGTCGACATCCTGAAGCGCTTCAATGCCGATCCGGAAACGGAAGGCATCGTGCTCATCGGGGAGATCGGCGGACCGGACGAGCAGAACGCGGCCAAGTACATCAAGGAGAACGTGAAGAAGCCCGTGGTGACCTTCATCGCCGGTGCGGCGGCTCCGACGGGCAAGCGCATGGGCCATGCGGGCGCCATCGTGGAAGGGAAGAGCGGAACCGCACAGGCGAAGAAGGCGGCTCTGAAGGCCGCCGGAGCGCACGTGGCGGAGACCGCGGCGGACATCGGACCGTTGATCAAAAAAGCGTTGGGCTGATCGCCGCCGCGAAATTTCAAGGAACGCTGGCCCCGTCGAAGTGATTCGGCGGGGCCTTTTTGTTGCGACTCGGTCTCGTTGTTCTACAAAACAAGCACCCCCAATCTCTTCACAACGCGGTGGTGTCGGGGTACGTTCATGCCATGGACCGCCCCGACGTGTTCGCGCACAACGATTTCCGGAACTTCCTCTCCGACTGGCAGACCTGGCGGCAAGCGCAGGACCCCTCGTTCTCGCGGACGGAATTCGTTCGCCGTCTCGGAATGCCCAGGACGCGATCCTTCTTCACCGATCTCCTCCGGGGAAAATCCCTGACTCCCACCTTCCTCGAGCGGGTGCTCCAGGTGATGGAGCTCCCCAAGGACGAGAGCCAGTTCTTCCGCGCCCTGGTGAAGTTCAACCAGGCGGCCAACGCGCAGGAGCGCGAACTCTACTACGAGCAACTGGTGACCCTGAACCGCTCGCCCCGCACCTTTCTGGACCCCGATTCCTTCTCCTACTACAAGGATTGGCGCAACGCCGCCGTGCGGAACGCGCTGGATCTGCTCGACTGGGATGGCAAGGATCCCGGCGCAGTCGGCAGGATGTTCAAGCCCAGACTGACGCCCGGCGAGGTCCAAAAGGCCTTCGCGGTCCTGCGCGACCTGGGATTGGTCGAGCAGACCACCTCCGGGGCCTGGAAGTCCGTGCAGAAGGTCCTCTCCAGCGGCGATGCCCGCACGGACGAGCCGATCCGCCAGCACCAGCTCCAATGCCTGGAACTGGCGGGCAAATCCCTCCTGGAGGATCTTCCCCCGGGCGAACGCGACACCTCCACCTTGTTCGTGACGGTGTCCGACGAAGCCCACGCCCTCCTGCTCCGACGGTTGGCGAAATTCCGCTCCGAGATCCGGTCCATCGTGCACAAGGACACCTCTCCGGCCACCCGTCTGCTCCACATCGACCTCTTCCTCCATCCCCTGATCCGAACGGAGACCCCATGAATCGCCAAAACCTGTCCGCGCTGGCCCTGGCATCGACCTGCCTGTGGCTGTCCTCGTGCGACTCGCAGAAGGTGACGGGCACCATGGACGAGACCAACGCCTCCGCGGCCCGGCTGCTGGACACGGCCGGCACCCCCGCGGCCGGAGCCAACCTGCTGGTGTTCCACCCGCTGGACAGCACCCGAACGCCGGTGGCCGCCGGCGTGACCCTGGCGGACGGGTCCTACTCCCTCCCCACCGTCCCGGACGGGATGTACCAGATCCTGGCGCGCAGCGCCGGGAGGGTCGCGGTCCTGGACTCCGTGTACACCAGCCAGGGCAAGCTGCTGGTCCGGACGGACACCCTGCGCGATCCGGGAAGCATCTACGGCGTCGTGGAAATGGTGGGCGACGACAATCCCGCCTCGGTGGAAGTCTCCGTCCTGGGGTCGGACCTCCTGGTGGCGAACGTGGCCGCCGACGGCTCCTACCGGTTGGACAACCTCGGCGCCGGTACCTGGACGCTGAAATTCTCCACCAGCCTCGCCGGATACGCGAACACCTACGTCACCGTGCGTTCCTCCGCAGCCAAAGCGGTCGACGTGGACACCGTGGCCATGGACTATGTGGACATCCCGCCCGTCTCCGGGTTGCGTGCGACCTACGACACGATCACCGGCACCGTCCACCTGACCTGGGGCGTCCCGACCGGCGTCAAGGGGATCCGCGACGTGGAGATCCTCAGGGTGAACAGCGTCGGCACGGGAAATCCTGCCCTTGTGGGCACTTCCGACAGCACGGGTTACCTGGACTCGATCTACCCGCCGCCCAATTCCGATTACAACCAGCCTCCTTTCGCACCGACGACTTGGCTCTACAACGTGGCGATCCGCACCGAATCCAGCATCGTGGGGAAGGTCGCCTACACCACGGTGACCACCATCGATCCCAGGGTGATTGTACCGACATTCGGTCTCGGCCTCGTCGTCCGGGACAGCGCCCTGCTTCCCACGGATACCATCGGTCTGATCCTGAACTTGACCGGCGGCGCCACGTCCGGCCTGCAGACGGTGTCCTGGCTGGCTCCCGGACTGGACAACTCTGCCCGGACGCCGAAAATCAAAGGGCGCAGTGCGATGGATACGCTCCTCATCCCCCTTGGCGCATTGGACACCACGAAACTCGCCACGCCGATCTCCATCGCCGTCACCGATTCGGTGGGACATCATTTCACGTTCCAATCCACCATGAACGATTCTCTCTATTTGGTCGCGAAGTACGCGGCGATCCATGGGGTGCCACCACAGGCAGGCAATACCCTGATTCCGACGGATACCATCACCTCCCATTCCGACAGCACCCCCCTCGTCGACAGCACAGCCAAGGACACGGTGGTCTCTTGGCGCAGGATGATGGGGACCCACCCCGCTGTCGCCAGGACCCGTCTCGTTCCCTGGACCGAGAAGGAATCCCTCTGGGCGCGCCTGGAAGCGATCCGTCTCCGCAAGGAAGACGGCCTGGGGTGAGTCTTCGGTTCGGACGGTGACGCCGCGCCCGCTCGGCCCTTTTCGTTGCCAACGGGAAGGGCTCGGCGTTACCTTTGCTCGTTCCGATCGCGGAAGTAGCTCAGTTGGTAGAGCTCCTGCTTCCCAAGCAGGTGGTCGTGGGTTCGAGTCCCATTTTCCGCTTAGAAGAAGTATGGGACGATTGAACGGAAGAACAGCGTTGGTCACCGGATCCAGCCGCGGCGTGGGCAAGCTGGTCGCCGAGGCGCTGGCCTTGGAAGGCGCCGACGTGATCGTCCACGGACGGACCCTGAAGGCGACGGAAGCAACCCTTGAACTGGTGCGCAAGGCGGGCGCGCAGGGCCGAGCCGTGGCCGGCGAACTGTCCGATCCCGCCCAGGTGGAGCGCATCGCTTCGGAAGCCCTGGAGGCTTTCGGCAAGGTGGACATCCTCTACAACAACGCGGGCATCATGTCGCCGTGGCGCGAGTCCGTCGGCTTCCAGGAATTGTCCGACTGGACCCCGGTGTTCCAGGTCAACGTCTTCGCCTTGGCGCGCCTGTGCGCGCGGCTGGTCCCGGCCATGGTGGAGCGGAAATGGGGTCGCGTGGTGAACGTGACTTCGGGCATCGACAAGACCCCCCAGCTCGCGCCCTACGGCGCCTCCAAATGGGCGGTGGACAAGTTCACGGACGATCTCGCCGCGGAGCTTTCCGGCACCGGGGTCATCGTCTCCCGCATGGATCCGGGATGGCTGCGCACCGATCTGGGCGGACCCAACGCCGACCACGCCCCGGAAACCGTCCTTCCAGGAGCGATGGTGCCGGTGCTCCTGCCGGACGGCGCTCCTGGCGGCCAGTTCTTCCGGGCCCAGGAGCTGCGTTCGGCGGCATCCTAGTCCGGGACCGCATTCGCGGGACCTCCCAGCACATACCTTTGCCTTCCATGTTGCTGCGTCCTCCCCCTTGGATCGCGGACCGGGGCGGATGGTACCGCCACGGTGCCTGGTCGCTGGCCTCGGCGGCGGCGGAATCGGGGATCGGATTGTGGCTACGCGAGCTCACCGAGCCCGTGGGGAAGGCCTTCTGGCTCGGTGTCATGGCATCGCTCCTGGCCGCGCGGGTGGTCCTTTCCTGGCGCCGCGACCTGGACCGCGAACGCCTGGCGCTGGAGACGGGGAACGCCTTCCATCGCAGGGTGTGGGCCCGCGGATCCAAGGGGGGGCAGGATCCGTCCTGGCTTTCGCGCGAAGGCCGGGAATGGATCGAGTCCGGAACCCGCGCCGCCTTGGAGTGGCGCACCGCCGCCGCCACGCTTCTGCTTTCCGTCCCGTTGCTGGTCTGGCTCGCCCCCTGGATCACGCTCGCGGTGCTCCTTGCGGGCATTCTCCTGGGTCTCTGGGCCCGCGAGAAGTCCAGGACCTGGAAATCCCTGGCGGACGCGGAAAGGGATTCGGCGGAGCGCCTGGATTCCGGCGAGGAATGGGCCTGGCGTTCCATCCCCCAGATGCGCCCCGGGGGTTGGGGTCCGGTGGTCGCCAAGGCCCGGCGGCGCGAGTTCATCCTGTATCTCCGCGCCCGCCTGGGACGGGCCCGCAGACACCTGGCTTGGGGTGCGGGCGGAGAGGCGGCGGCCCATGTCGCTGGATGGCTCCTCGGGGCTTCGGCCGTGCTCTCCTGGGCGGCGGGGGGAATGTCCGCCGGTTCCCTGTTCGCGTTTCTCGGAATCTGTCTCCTGGCCTACCGACCCGTGCGCGAGGCGGGACGACTTCTGCCCCATCTGCGCCGTGCTCGCGAGGCGTGGAACGCCCTCGCTTCTCCCTCCTCCTTCCACCCCGACGCCGATGTCCGCGTCGAGGACCTCGGAGTGGCCTGGGGCGAGGGTCCCGCCGTCCTCTCGGGCATCCGGTTCTTTCCTCCGCGGGGTTCCCTGGTGGTGGCGCACGGCCCCAACGGATGTGGCAAGTCCACGCTGTTGGCGGTCCTGGCGGGACGGCAGCTCCCCCTGTGGGGAACCGCCACCCGGCCGCGCCGGATCTTCTGGATGGCCCAGGAACCCGTGCTGCCCCCCATCAGCCCTGCGCTGTGGTTCGGCATCGGAACTCCGTCCCCCGACGCCTTGGACGGCCTGCTGGGACTCCTCTTCCCCGATGGAACGCCTGCATCGCTGGACTGGAACCGGGACATCCCGGACGGTGGACATAAACTGTCGCGCGGCCAGCGGGCCCGGATGTGCCTCCTTGCCGTCGCCGCCCGGCCGCGGAGCCTGTGGCTTTTGGACGAACCCGTCTCGGCCCTGCCTCCAGGGGAAGGAGCCCGGATCCTGCGCGAAGTCCTGGCTCGGCGCGGGAGGGCCACCGCGATCCTCGCGGTTCCCGAACTGGGGCCGGACTTCAAGGAAACCGAACGTCTCTGGGAGCCCGGACTCGACGGCCGCGGCCCGGTGCTCTCCCTGGTGGAACCGCGATGGTGAACGCCATGCTCTACAGGTTCAGGGGAGAAATCGTGGTCCTCTGGTGCATTTGCTGCCTGCCCACGATCCTCCCATCCCGCCATTGGACCCCTTCGGTCGCCGCCTTGCTTTCCGGGCTCGCGCTGCGCGCCTGGTCCCGACGGTTCATCGGAGCCCACAGTCGGGGACGGGTCCTGTCCTGTCCGGAGCGCGTTCGCGGCGGACCCTACCGATGGATCCCACACCCCCTCTACCTCGCGAACCTTCTCGTGCTCGCCGGACTCGGCTCCTGCCTTCTGGGTCCCGTCCCCCTCCGGCTCGCCGCCGTGCTGTCCGGTCCCGCTTGCCTCTACCTGGTCCTGGCGCGAGCGGAGTCGCGCCTGCTGCGGATCCAAAACCCGCCCACCAGCATGCTCCCGCTCGACGCCCGTTCCGGCCGGTGGCGTTCCGAATGGGCCTCGTTCCTCCCTCCCGTGGCGCTCTGGCTCTGGGCCGTCCGTTGATCCGGATCCCCGCCTGGTACGTCGCTGCCGGAAATCTCGCGGGGTTCCTCCTGCGCCGCGGCGGGTCGGGGAGGACCGGTCCGTGGCCCCAGCCTTTGTCGGATTCCGTCTGGATCCACTGCGCGTCGGTGGGAGAAGCCAAGGGCGTGACGGCCCTTCTCCGGCTTCTGCCCCGGGACCTTGCCGTCACCCTCACCTCGACCACGGTGGCGGGTAGGGATCGGTTGCTCCGATGCGGATTCGACGCCTTCCTCCTCCCCTGCGACGACCGTCGGACCGTGCGCGGATTCCTGGCGGCTCGCCGCATCCGCCGGGCCCTGTTCCTGGAAGCCGAAGCCTGGCCCGTGGTCCTCGAAGTGCTGGGCCGATCCGGCCTCCCCGTGGCCGTCGGGGCGTTCCGCACCTCGGCGCGGTCGATGCGTCGGTGGAAAGCGTTCGGGATGGTCTTCCCCGGATGGAACGATTCCGTGGATGCGGTCTGGACGGACCGGCCGGAATCCACCGAAGCCGTGCGGGCGTTCGGGATTCGCTGCGTGCGACCGGGTGGATCGCTGAAATGGGTCGGCGTCGGGTATGCAAAAGCCTCGGGGACAGGTCCCCACGCCGCGATGTCCTTGCATCTCGTGGACCTTCCTTCCCTGCACCAGCTCTCGCGGACAAGGCGCGACCGGGGTTGGCTCTGGTTCCCCCGCCGGCCGTGGCAAGCTCCCCTGTTCCGCGCCTGGGCCCGCCTCTGCGGTTTGCGCCCGGTGGTGTCCGGCCGACCCGAACGCGGCGAGGTCCACGTGTCCCCGAGGTTCGGGGAGGCCGCCCATCTGCTCCCGGGTTGCAAATCCGCCTGGGTTTCACACGGCCACGACACCGAGGAACCGTTCCATCTGGGCGTGTCGCAGGTGAGCACGGGACGGCCCCCGCGCCTCCTCCCGGCGCCGGTCGTCCTTTCCGAAGCATCCACCGCGCCGGATCCGGACACCTTCGCCCGGGAGATCGTCGCTTGGCTCCTCGCACCCTGGAAACCTCGTGCGCGCGATCCCTCCAGCGACGCGCCCGACCGGGATCTTCCCTATCTTTGACCCCTGATCGCCGCCGCCGGAGCGGTTCCCTAGACCCACCGAGGAGAACGTGAGCGAGTCCTACATCCAGAAGCTGTTCGCCGACCGCATCGGGGGCGAGAACTACGGCAAGTCCACGGCCATCTACAAGTTCGAGAAGATCAAGCGGGCCAAGCGAGCCGCGCTGGCCGATTTTCCGGACCGCCCGCTCGTGGACTTCGGCATCGGCGAGAACGACGAGATGGCCCCGTCGCCTGTGCGCGAGGCGCTCAAGCGCGAGGTGGACCGGCCGGAAAACCGCGGTTACGCCGACAACGGGATCATGGACTACCAACTGGCGGCGGCGGCCTACCTGAAGCGCAATTTCGGCGTGGACCTGGATCCCGCGACGCAGATCCTGCATTGCATCGGATCCAAGCCCGCCTACGCGCTCCTTCCGGCGGCGTTCATCAACCCCGGCGACGTGACCCTGTTCACGGTGCCCGGCTACCCCGTGGCCAGTACCTGGACCAAGTACCTGGGGGGAAGCGTCCACAACCTGCCGTTGCTTCCGGAAAACGACTTCTTCCCCGATCTGGACGGCATTCCCGCGCCGGTCCTCGCCAAGGCGAAGCTCCTGGTGATCAACTACCCCAACAGCCCGTCCGGCAAGACCGCGACACGCGCCTTCTACGAGAAGGTGGTCGCCTTCGCGAAGAAGCACGGCGTGGTGGTGGTGCAGGACGCGGCCCACCTTCCCTTCACGCACGGGGCCAAGCCGCTGTCCTTCCTGGAGATCCCGGGCGCCCTGGACGTGGGCGTGGAAGTCCATTCCATGTCCAAGGGCTGGAACATGATCGGGTGGCGCCTGGGCTTCGTGGCCGGGAATCCGCTGGTGGTCAAGGCCTTCGGGGACGTCAAGGACAATTCCGATTCGGGCCAGTTCAAGGCCATCCAGATGGCGGCCTCCGCCGCCCTGGCGGACGACAGCCTCTGGCAAGCGGCGCAGCGGAAGTACCAGCGTCGACAGGAACTGCTGGTGGCCCAACTGAAGAAGCTCGGATTCTCCATCGAGATGCCGGAAGGCACCTACTTCCTGTACGCCAAGGCGCCGAAAGGCGTCGAAGGCGGACCGGACTTCGAGAACGCCGAAGCGGCCAGCCAATGGCTCATCCGGGAGAAGAGCATCGTGGTGGTTCCCTTCGACGACGCGGGACCGCACCTGCGGTTTTCGGTGACCTACGAGGCGCCTGCGGAATCCGACGAAAAGGCCTACATGGACCGGTTCGCCGGAAGGCTCGCCGATATCCGGTTCCGGTTCTGATGGCAGCCGCGCGGCCTTTCCTTCCGGCCGCCGCGTTGCGCCGACTGGTGCGCGGATCGCCTCTTCTGGCTTCCGCCGCCCAGCTCCGGGAGGGCGCCGCCCCATTCCGTTCCCGCGAGCTGAGCGCCCACGAAACCCTCCAGTTGGAACGCCAGGGCTGCATCTGCGGCGACTGGACCCGCGTCCGGGTGCAGGAAGGCTTCGAGACCGCGAGCGTGCGGGAGGCGACGTTCGAGGGCGAGGTGGCCTTGGCGCGATTCACCGGGACCGTGATGCTCCCCGGACACGTCAGCCTTCCCACCGGGATCCGCCGCGCCCACATCCGCGACGCCGTGGTGGGCAACTGCTGCATCCACGACGTGGGTCTGGTGGCCCGGCAGGTCATCCAGGACACCGCCGTCGTCTTCCGCGTGGGGTCCCTCGTGGCTTCGGGCACATCGTCCTTCGCCACCGGGGTGCGCGTGCAGGTGGGTCTGGAATCGGGCGGCCGCGAAGTTCCGTTGGTGGCCGAGATGGACATGGAGCTCGCCACCTGGCTCGCCATGCATCCAGGGGAGAGTCCCGAACGCCAGGAATTCATGGAGGCGCTCGCCGCGCATGCCGAGTCCGTTCGCCACAGGGCGGGATGGGTCGGCGAGGGCGCGTTGCTCTGCAACACCGCCTCCATCCGCAACGCCTGGATCGGGCCCCACGCCCGCGTGGACGGCGCCTTGCTGGTCCGGGACGTCGCCGTCCTCTCCTCCATCGACGCGCCCACCCAGATCCGCGACGGGGCGGTGGTGGAACACGCCGTTCTCCAAGGCGGTGTCCAGGTGCGGACCATGGCGGTGGTGCGCAAGGCGCTGCTTTGCGAAGCCTCGGGCGCCTCCCGCCACGCCAAGATCCTGGACGCGGTGATCGGGCCGAACACGGAGATCCAGGAGGGCGAGGTGACCAGCTCGCTCCTGGGACCCTTGGTGGGATTCCACCACCAGTCGCTGCTCATCGCCTGCCTGTGGCCCGAAGGGAGAGGGAACGTGGGGCACGGGGCCTCGCTGGGTTCCAACCACACCGGTCGTCGCGCCGACCAGGAGATCAGGCCCGGCGAAGGCCAGTTCTTCGGGTTGTCCTGCCAGGTCCAGTTCCCCGCGAATTTCTCGGAATCGCCCTGGAGCCTCGTGGGCGCGGGGTCGCGCGTTCCGGCCGGTCGCTGGCGTCTGCCCCTCTCCCTGATCCGAAGCGTCGCCGGTCGCGAACTTCCCGAGGTGAAACCGGGTTGGATGTGGCTGCAGAACGCCTATGCCCTGGAACGCGCCGAATCCAAGCTGGCCGCGCGCGACCGCACCCGAAACCGCGTCTGCCAGCGCGCCTTGCTGAACCTGTCCGTGCTGGAATCCGTGCGCCGCGCGCGGAACCTGCTGCGCGACCCCGGAGCCCCCTTCGGACCTGGCCACCTGACGGATTCCGACCGCAAGGAGGGAATCGCCGCCTACACCGAATGCCTGACGCTGTCCGCCTTGCGCACCCTGCTGGCCGGAACGGAGGGCGAAATCCTGGAATGGGCCGGCGCCTTCCTCGCCGAGGAATTCCCCGCATTGGACACGGATTCCCTGCTGTCCCGCCTCCCCGGCCTGGAACGGCTCTGGTTGCGCCGGGTGCGGCAGAGCCGCGAGCGGGACGACCAGAGGGGAACGGCGGTGTTTCCCGACTACGCCGAGGTCCATCCGCCGGCTCGGGACGACGACATCGTGCGTGCGGCGGCGCTCCGGGCGCGGGAGACCGTGCGCCTGGTTCGCGAACGCCGGCATGGCTGAGGGATTCCGGGGAGGTCGGCTGTTCCGCTTCGACCAGGTGGGATCCACCATGGAGGTGGCGCGCGACCTCGACGGGCCGGAGGTCTTCACCGTGGTGGCCCGATCGCAGACCGCCGGTCGCGGGCGTTTCGATCGGCCCTGGTTGTCCCCTCCCTCGGGCGGACTCTACCTGACCGCGAGCATCCCCTGGTCCCGCCCGCTTTCCCAAGCCCCGCTCGTTTCGATGGGAACGGCCTTGGCGCTGGCGCGACTCGCCTCGCAGCTCGGATGTCCCCGCATCGCGCTGAAATGGCCCAACGATCTCCTCCTCTCGGACCGGAAGGCGGCGGGAATCCTCGCGGAAATGCACCATCCATCGCCCGGGGTCTCCCGTCTGCTGGTGGGTGTGGGAGTGAACGTTTCCATCCCCGAGGACACCCTCGCCAAGGTCGGGCAGCCGGCAACATCGCTGTCGGTGGCCTCCGGACGGGAACTGGACCCGGAACAGGTGCTGCGGGATTTCCTGTCGCTCTGGACGGAAGTCGACTGGACCTTGGAGAGGTCCGGTTTCCCCTCCCTGGTGGAGGAATATCGCGGCTTCACCGACCTGCCCGGGCGGCGCTTCCGTCTGGAGGGTGCGGGAGGAACGTCTTCGGTCGTCCGGGTCGTGGCGGTGCAGGAGGATGGCTCCTTGCAGGTGGAGCACGGCTCCACGGGTCTGCGTCAGTCCATCCACGGCGGCGAACTGGTCCCGCTGGACCGTTGAGGTCGCCCCGAGGAGGCCCGCCGACCCCGGGCATCGCCGTTGCGCGCGTGGTATCTTTGACCACGATGAACACCGTGGCGCGTGCGTGCGCCTTGGCAAGCCTTTTCGGAGGGACGGTCTCCGCTCTGCCTTCCGATGCCCTTCTGGACAGCCTTCAACTGGTCGCGATGGACCACGAGAAAGCCGGTCGGCCGGACGCGCGGGATTCCGCCGAAGACCTCCTCGAAGTGCTCGCCCACCAGAGGATCGCCGCCGACTCCGCCCCGGCACTCCCGCAGCGCAGGCTCGAGGAGCTCGAGCAACTCCGATCCGAACGGGTGCAGCGGGCGGCGGATTCGACCAGGGAGGTCCGGAAGCCTCCCGCGGCCGTGGAGCGGATGCTCGCCGACTCGGCTTCCGCGACGACGGATTCCGGTGCACCCGGCCTCCCGGCGCCGACACCCGCGCCGGCACCGTTCGAATCCAGGCCGATCCCTCCTCTTCCGACGCCCGCGGCAACCGTCTGCCGTCCCATCCGATTCCATTGGATCGAGCCCTCGTCCACTTCGCGGGGAGGCGCGGGCATCCTGGACGTCAAGATCCGCCTGGACGCCCCCTGCGGGCTTTCCCGGATCGAACTCTACGCCGACGATCTGCCCCCCCGCGCGTTCCCGGCCCCGCGGACGGGCGGCGGCACCTTCGAATTTTCCGACCATATTCCGGTCGTGGAAGGGATCCACCACCTCGAGGTCCTCGCCTGCGACACGACGTCCGTGTGCGTGAGGAGCGTTCCGCTGGAGGCCCGTCTGGCCGGTCGGGTTCCTCCATGGATCCCGCGGGCCGTCGGTGGGCTGGTCGCCGTGTGCGGTCTTCTGGGGCTGAGCTTGCTCCTGCGCCGTCGCCCGCACCGCCACTACTCGGTCGCTTCTCCCGCCTACAGCCGTCCTTCGGCGGTGCCCGTCCCGGAGACCACGGGGCTCTCGGGAACCCTGCGCAAACGCCTGCAGCAAGTCGCCCAGGAAATCGGACCCGCGTTTCCCGCCGTCTCCCTGCGCCTTCCCGACCAACCGCCCTCGCTCTCCGTGGACCCCGAATCACTTGGCGACGCATTCTCCACCATGCTCCGCCTGCACGCGCGGCGCAGCGCCGAGGGTGGGCAGATCCTGATCGCCATGGGAACCGGTCCGGTATCCGTCGAGATCGTGTTCGAAGACACGGCGAGCTCCCCCGACGAAGGCAGCGTGCAGGCGATCCTGGACCTCGCCCGGCCGCGCGTGCGCGAACGCATGGGCCTGGATCGGGAGCTGGCGAACGCCCTGGCCTCCTTCCAACGGGTCGGCGGGACTCTCTGCTCGGAGATCCGCATCGACGGAGGATTGCGCACGCGCATGAAGGTCCCCTTGGCTCCGGCGGGCCAAGTCGGATGAACTGGTCGCCGGACGATCTCCCGGGCTTCTTCGAGAGGCTGCGGAACATGAGCGCCATCCGGCGCTTCGGCACGCTTCCTTCCGCGCAGCACGACAGCGTCGCCAACCATTCCTTCGACGTGGCGGTGCTGTCCATGATGATCGCCGACCGCGAAGCCGATCCGACGCTTTCCGTCGAAAAGATCCTCCGGAAGGCCCTCTGGCACGACTTCGAGGAGACGATCGTCTCCGACATCCCCCACCCCATCAAGCATCGGTTCCAGGGAGGTCGGCTGGGGAAGCTCCTGGCCGAGATGGTGGAGACCGTCCTGGAGACGGAAGCCTTCCACGAACTTCCCCCGGACATGGCGCGCCGCTACGCGACCGACGCCAAGGACGCCAAACGGGACCGCGAAGGCGAGGTGGTGGGCGCCGCGGACGCGGTGGACCTGGTGATCGTGGCCACCCGCGAGATCAAGATGGGGAACCGCTACTTCGAGCACGTCTTCGAGGCGGGCATGGTGCTGTGCGAGAAGTACCGGCATTTCCGGCTCGTGGACGAATTCTGCGGGGTCGCCCGGAAGTACCTGGAGAGCGGGCAGTTCGTGGACGGAGTGTTCCACGAGAACCTCTCCCGCCAGACCGACCTCTTCTCTCCCGGGAGCACCGCCGAATGACCTCTCTCGTCCACCACATCGTCCCCGCCGCATCCGTCCGCAAGGGCACGTTGGTCTTCCTGCACGGCCTGGGCGATTCCATGGCTGGCTGGAGTTTCCTCCCCAACGCCCTGGAGCTCCCGTGGCTGGAGACCATACTGGTCCAGGCCCCCATCCCCTACGGACCCGGCTGGGCCTGGTACGACCTGAATCCGTCGCTTCGCCCCACGGCCAGCACCCGAAGCGACATCTCCAGCAGCCGAGCCTTGCTGGAATCGTTCCTGGGAGAGATGGACCGCCCCACCGATTCCGTGGTGCTGGGCGGGTTCAGCCAGGGCTCGGTCATGGCCCTGGACACCGGCCTGCGCTCCGCGAAGCCCCTCGCGGGGCTCCTTTGCATCTCCGGCTACGTCCCGTTGCTGGAAGACTTTCCCGCCGCCTTCGGCCCGCATGCCAAGACGCGCCGCATCCTGTGCACCCACGGCCGCTGGGACCCGGTGATCCCCCACGAATTCTCGAAATCCCAGGTGCAAGCCTTGAGCGCCCTGGACGTCCCCATCGCCATGGAAGACTTCGACAAGGCCCACGACCTAGACGAGGAAGAGGAACTACCGCGCATCAGGACGTGGCTCGAGGAGACGTTCGCGGCTTAGGGTCGGACGATCACTGTTTGCAGCCGCCCCTCCACGGTGGCGAGGTGCGGACCCAGCGGCAGGGCGTTGCCCAGCGGAACCGGACGACCCGCGAGATCGATGGCATGGAGGGACATTGCAGTAGGATCAGCAGAACGGGGGATCACGCCTTCGAACGCGCCAGTTGGAATGATTCCGAGAGAGACCATGGAATCCGTTGCACCCGCGACTCGAAAGGTCCAGAAGGCGCTGACTACCATGTCATATGGATATGTTGGTGAGGGAGGGTACTGCCACGAAGATGGATCGATGTAGCCAGAATTCGCGGTCCACACCACATACGTTCCGGCAACTAAGCTTTCGGAATCACCAAACATGGTTCCTCGGAAGGTGCCTGCAAATGTCTTGGTTCCGTTGCTGTCCAACACCGAGGAAAAGAACGGAATCGATGAGTCCTGAATATTCAGGGAAATACCCGTACTCCAGTGGATTCCTAGCGGATATGAGATGGGATATATCGCCTTGAGGCGGCCAAAGATCGTGTCTATGACTAAGGAAGAATCAACCAGGCAGCGAAGGAGATGCGTCTCGGTCGTCATGATTTTGCCCATGTTGCCACGCAACAAAAGCTGGTTTTTGACGGTGTCCACCCACTTGACCCAAGAGCGACCAGGCTGGATTCGCGCCCAGTGGGGGTGGATGATCAGGGTGTCGGGCATCTGGTCCGCCGCGTAATGCGATTGGAAGTAGGAAGAATCGACTTCCAGCGCCCAATCACCGGTTTTCCCCTTCACCCTCCACCACTCGCCGTGGACGAAGGTCGCTTGTCGTTTTGTCGGGACGGGGGATAGGGAATTCGCCGAAAGAACGCGAAGGAATACTCCACCGGCCGGACTCCCTGGCAACAAGGCGATGGAATCCAACGCCGTCAGGGAGTAACTGCATGTCCCGGGTATGAGGTCCGTGCACTTGTACTGGGTGGACACCTTGGTCCCGTCGATGACCCACGAGCCCAAGTCCAGATTGGGAGACTGACTGAGTAACGTGTCGCCCGGGTCCGCACTGGCGAGCGCGAGGGCGGGCAGCAGGAGCGCGAGGATCGGGATTCGAGACATCATGGCGCGTCCTTGGAAGGATGACGCACAGAAGATACCGCCCCCTGCGACCCACGGGTGGGCATATCCCGTAGAACAGGGTGTTGCCCCCACCACCGTAGGGACGCAAAATTTTGCGCCCCTCCGATGGGGGACATGGGTTCACACCGCCGGTGCCACCACGACGGCTGGCGGGACCACGGTGCGGATGGCCAGTTCCTTCAACTGCTCCGCGGACACCTGGGACGGAGCGTCGGTCATCAGGTCGGCCGCGGAGGCCGTCTTGGGGAAAGCGATGATGTCGCGGATGGAGTCGATCTCCAACAGCAGCATCACCATGCGGTCCAGCCCGAAGGCCAGGCCCCCGTGCGGCGGGGCGCCGAACTTGAGGGCGTCGAGCAGGAAACCGAACTTGGCCTTGGCTTCCTC
>DATNIW010000016.1:0-3786 GCA_035604215.1 Fibrobacteria bacterium | reverse complement strand
GGATGGGATATTCGTTTTGCGCATGGCTTTGCTCCTCGGCAGGTCGAGATAGGGTGAGTCCGGTCTCTCCCCCGAATTTATGCCCGGTCGTCGGGTTCGTGTTTGCGATTTTCGCAAATTGCACCCCACGATTCCGGCCGGAACCCCATGGCTCAATGGAGGACGAGCGCATCCGGTTTCGCACCCGGCTGGGCCGTTCACCTTCACCGAATCGGGGGGGTACCCGGTTCCCAGTGCAGGATGTAGGTGGTTTCCGGGTATCCGAGATCCCGCAACCGGACGGAGATTCCGGCTCCCACGATTCGCCCGAGCCGCCTGCCGGAAAGGCCGTAGATGTCCGCCGTGCGCCCCCTCTCCACCAGGATCGGCTCCGCGGACAGGACGATCCGCTCGGATTCCCGGTCCGAATTCGCCTCGGGAACCGCTCTCCGGACCAACCCCGTGGAAGCGTCCTGGACCAGGGCGATGTCGTCGACCCGAACCCAGTCGTTCGCGCTCGCGACCGATCGGACGCCCACCTCGAGCTTTCCGTCGGTGACGGGAATGCCGGACACCGAGAGTTGCTTCCAGTTGGCGATGGCGCTGGATGCCGAAAGATCGTACTCCTTGCCCGCCGAGGTCCGTGCATACGCGTTGCAGGATGCCTGTCCCCCGCTGCTTTCGACCCAGGCCGAAAGGGTGTAGCTGCCCGAGGGAAGCCCCGAGATCTGCTGCGACTGCACGGCTCTGGAGGCGACGGAAGCGGACTGGACCAGCGAGAACCTGCCCGTGTGCGCGGCGGCGACGTTCCCGCCCGGGAAGGTCACCTGGTCCGTGGAATCCGTCCAGCCGGCGAGGGCGGTCTGGACCACCCGGTCGGCGTCGAAGCTCGGATTCAGGACCCAATTGTTTCCAGCTCCAACGGTCCACGATCCCGTCTGGGCGTCCAGGTTCCATTCCGTCACCGAATTCATGGACGGAGCGGTTCCGCTGAAGGAGAGCGGTGTCCACTGGTTGTACCCCAAACCGTTGCCGGCGAAGTCCGACCATCGGTCTCCCGCGAAGATCACCGTGGTGTCCGCGGTACCCGGAACGCTGACGAAGAAGCCGGTCTGGCTGACATGGCTGAAGTCCATGTCGGTGGTTCCCATGACGGATTCCGTCGAATAGGTGCCGGTGATGGAGGTGGCGGAGATCACGTAGGTGTGGGAGGCGTTCCAGCCGTGCAGGTCGGAGGAGCAGAAGTAGTAGCGGCCGCGGTATTTGAACATGCAGTTGCCCTCGCGGCCCGCCGACTTGAAGATCTGGGTGGCCGTCTGCACCGCGAGGAAGTCCGAGGCGCGCAGCGGAGCCACGTAGAGGTATTCCCGTCCGCTGCTGGAGGAGCAGATCAGGTAGGCCTTCCCGTCGTCGTCCACGAAGACGGTCTGGTCGCCGCTCGTGACGTTGACCACACCGGGCAACGTGTCCTGGATGTGGTCGAACGCGAACTTGCCGGTGGGAGAACTGGAGGTGGCGAACAGTTCGCCGTTCCCCGAGGTCCCGTCGTGCTGGGAGAGCAGGACATACTTCTTGCTGTTGGAATTGTAGGCCACACCCAGGCGCCCCATCCAGCTGGTGCCGGACAGACCGTTGGAATTGGAATCCAGGACGTTCCCTTCGAATTTCCAGTTCACGAGGTCGGTGGACGAATAGCAGGAAACGGCGACGAAGCGGGTGTCCGAGTTCAGCTTGGTGGGACTTGCCTCGTAGGTCTCCGCCCCGGCGTAGTGGACACCGTACCAGTACCACGTGGACCCGAACCGGAAGACCCCGCCCCCCTGCGAATAGATGGGGTTGCCGGAGGTGTCCTTCCAGAACTGGTCGTTGTGGATGGTCTGGGGGGTGGCCATGGCCACAGAAGCGCTTAGGACGATCCCAGCCAGCACTCGGTGCGCGGAAAGTCCGCATCGCCTCCGGGATCGTTCTTCCACCATGGATTCCACCTCCTTCTGCAGCACCGGCCGAAATGCCGAGACCGCAGCTTGGAAGCTACGGCATCCTCCGTGGGAATCGCTCGCCGATCGGCGACTTTTCCCCGTTTGGATCCTTCGAATCCCGCTGGCCCGCCACACCCACCTGGATCGGGATCCGCAGCTAGAACATCTTCGGCGGAGGGCTTGATCGCCCTTCCGCGTCGTGGATGCCTGTGGCGCGCTGGATCCCCGTCTTGGAGAACCCTGGGGTAGGCGGCGCCTTCGCCCGGAGACCTGTGGTGGCGTCTTTGGCCATCAAGGAGGAAAACTGGAAACCAGCCGACGGGGCCGATTCCACCGTGATGTAGATGTCCTGAGTCCCCGTGGGCTTGGCGGGAAGGCTCAAGGTCGTCCACGTCCCGGAAGTCGATGGCAGGGTGGCTGCCAGCAATGGAGTGGCCGTGCGCGTGCCGGGACGCACCGAAATCGAAGCCGCGGAGGTCGACTTGTACCGGAAGGACAAGCTGTCTCCCCCGGCCCCGAATTCGACGTTTTCCAGAAGCATCCAGGATCCCGTTTGCAGGGTCACGGCCGTGGAATCGACCCGCGCGAAATCGTAGCCGTTGTCCACCGCGCCCACCATCCCCGAGGTGCGGGCACCGCGCAACAGGTCGATCCGGTCGAGCTGGACATATGCGGTTCCCGAAGGCGTGAACTTCAGGATGTTGGTTCCGGCCTTGAGATGGACGTTTTCGGAGACGGTGTCGGCTTGGGGGAAGGTCCCCCAGGCGGAGGTCTTGGGATAGCTGACGGTGATCGCGGGCTGGCTGTTCACCTGGAGCGACTGGCTCGTGCTGGAGGCGTTGGCGTTGGCGTAGCGGATGCGCAGCCGGTAGTCGCCGCCATTCGGAATGTTCAGGGCGAAGGACACGTTGGAAGAGGAGCTTGTGCCGCTGACATACTCGCCATCGGAGGCGGTGGCGCTCTCGAGAATGGTGTCGTTGGCGAGAACGGCGTGCTCGGCTTCGGCCGAAAGGTACCGCCCCAGGAAGGGCTGTCCGGCGACGGGCCAGCCGTCGTCGCCCCACACGATCTCGCGGAACAGGAGTTCGGCGTTTCCCTTGGCGTCCCCGTCGTAGTAGTGGTGCACCATGAAATCGCGCTCGCCCTGCTTGTAGCAGGTTCCGCCGCCGGGCCCGATGTAGCGTCCGTAGCGCGAGAGCCAAAGCGTTCCGTTGCCCGTCCCGTAGACCGCCGAGGCCCCGTTCTTGTCCACATACGGACCGGTGATGCTCGCCGAGCGCACCACCCTGGTGTTGTAGGTGCTGCTCACGCCCTGGCAGCAGACGTCCCACGAGGTGAACAGGTAGTAGTAGCCGTCGTGCCAGGCCATGGTCGGTCCCTCGATCCCGAGACCCGAACTGCTCCGTCCCGCGAGGCTGTAGACGGTGGTGTTGGAGGTGGAGCGCATCCCCGTGGCGGGATCGATGGCGAACATCTTGATGCCGGTGGACCAGGATCCGAACAGCAGCCAGGGCTGCCCGGACTGGTCCACAAACAGGTTCGGGTCGATGGCGTTGAGGGTCGTGCTCCCGACGCTGCTGTAGACCTCTCCCTGGTCGATCCACTTGTACAAAGGAGATGTGCGGTCCAGAGTCGGGTTGGTGGCCAATCCGATCACGGAGGTCCTGGTACCGAACACGGACGCGCAGTAGTAGACCCAATATCCACCGTTGCGGTAGGTGATCTGGGGAGCCCAAAGATCGGTGATGGTCGTGTTGTTGGTTGCTGTGGCCACCCAGGAGGGGACAGCCCCCACCACGTTCCCTGCGCTGCTCCAGTTCACCATGTC
>DATNIW010000015.1:0-17386 GCA_035604215.1 Fibrobacteria bacterium | reverse complement strand
CCCGAAGCGTCCGATCTTTGGTTCGCTCAGGTTGCGAGAACTTTGCAAATTGGGGGGTGTATCCGGACCGGACGCGAGGAACGCTTTTTCAGGGAGGGACCCCCCATGCTTGCCGCCTACCGCCAACACGTCTCCGAGAGGGCCGCCCTCGGGATTCCCCCGTTGCCTTTGGATGCCGAGCAGACCGCCTTCCTCGCGGAATTGCTGAAGGATCCGCCTCCGGGCGAGGAAGCCTTCCTGATGGATCTGATCACCCACCGGGTGCCTCCCGGCGTGGACGACGCGGCCAAGGTCAAGGCGTCGTTCCTCGCGGCGCTGGCCCACGGGGAAGCCAAGAGCCCGCTGATCTCTCCTGCCAAGGCCACCGAGCTTCTCGGGACCATGGTGGGAGGATTCAACGTGGCCGCGCTCATCGAGCTTCTGGACATTCCTGCCCTCGCTCCGATCGCCGCGGAAGGTCTGAAGAAGACCCTGCTGATCTTCGACTACTTCCACGATGTGGCCGTGAAGGCGAAGGCGGGGAACGCGCAAGCCGTGGCCGTGATCCAAAGCTGGGCCGACGCGGAATGGTTCACCTCGCGCCCGGAAGTGCCCAAGTCCCTGAAGCTCACGGTCTTCAAGGTGGCCGGTGAAACCAACACCGACGACCTCTCGCCCGCTCCGGACGCCTGGAGCCGGCCGGACATCCCGTTGCACGCGCTGGCCTTCCTGAAGAACGCGCGTCCCGGCATCGTGCCCGAGGAAGATGGAAAACGCGGACCGATCCAGCAGATCCGCGATCTCGCCTCCCGCGGCCACATGGTCGCCTACGTGGGAGACGTCGTGGGCACGGGGAGTTCGCGCAAGTCCGCGACGAACTCGGTCCTCTGGTGGACCGGAGAAGACATTCCCCACGTTCCCAACAAGAAGTTCGGCGGGGTGACCTTGGGCGGGAAGATCGCCCCCATCTTCTTCAACACCCAGGAGGACGCCGGCGCCTTGGCCGTGGAGATCGACGTCTCGTCGCTGGAGATGGGCGACGAGATCGAGCTCTCCGTGGACCACGCGACCGGTGCGGTGAAGGTCGGCAAGAACGGCGCGGTGGTGGCCCAGTCGGCGCTCAAGACGCTGGTGCTCCTGGACGAGATCCGTGCCGGGGGACGCATCAACCTGATCATCGGACGCGGACTCACCACCAAGGCCCGGGAATTCCTGGGCCTTCCCCAGAGCACACTGTTCCGGTTGCCGGTTGTGCCCACGAAGGCCGTCAGGGGATTCACCCTGGCGCAGAAGATCCTGGGCCGCGCCGTGGGGCTTCCCGAGGGGCAGGGCGTGCTTCCCGGCACCTATTGCGAGCCGCGCATGACCTCCGTGGGATCCCAGGACACAACCGGCCCCATGACCCGCGACGAGCTCAAGGACCTGGCCTGCCTGGGCTTCAGCGCCGACCTCGTGATGCAGTCCTTCTGCCACACCGCCGCCTACCCCAAGCCCGTGGACGTCAAGACCCACCGCGAACTTCCGGCCTTCATCTCCAGCCGCGGCGGGGTGTCGCTGCGGCCCGGCGACGGCATCATCCACTCCTGGCTGAACCGCATGCTGCTGCCCGACACCGTCGGCACGGGCGGCGACAGC
This sequence comes from Fibrobacteria bacterium, assembly GCA_035604215.1. Lineage (GTDB taxonomy): Bacteria > Fibrobacterota > Fibrobacteria > UBA5070 > UBA5070 > UBA5070. Next base: position 15,772 of record DATNIW010000015.1, on the reverse strand, counting down.
CACACGCGATTCCCCATCGGGATCAGCTTCCCCGCGGGCTCCGGGCTCGTGGCCTTCGCGGCGGCCACGGGCGTCATGCCGCTGGACATGCCGGAATCCGTCCTGGTCCGCTTCAAGGGGTCCTGGGAGAATGCCCAGAAGCTGGGCGTCACGCTGCGCGACCTGGTCCACTCCATCCCGTTGTACGCGATCAAGGCGGGGCTCCTGACCGTGGCCAAGGCGGGGAAGAAGAACGTGTTCTCCGGCAAGATCCTGGAGATCGAAGGGCTTCCCGACCTCAAGGTGGAGCAGGCTTTCGAACTCACCGACGCGTCCGCCGAACGCTCCGCCGCCGGATGCACCGTGCGGCTGAACAAGGCCCCGATCATCGAGTACATGAACTCGAACATCGCGCTCCTGAACTACCTGATCGCGGAAGGCTACCAGGACGCCCGCACCCTGCGTCGGCGCATCGAGAAGATGCAGGCGTGGCTGGACAACCCCGTCCTTCTGGAACCGGATCCCCAGGCGGAGTACGCGACCACCATCGAGATCGACCTGGACCAGATCACCGAGCCCATCCTGTGCTGTCCCAACGATCCCGACGACGCCAAGTTCCTCTCCGAGGTGGCGGGTGCCAAGATCGACGAGGTGTTCATCGGGTCCTGCATGACCAACATCGGGCATTTCCGGGCCGCCTCCAAGCTGCTGGAGGGGAAGCGCGACATCGCCACCCGGCTTTGGGTGGCGCCGCCCACCAAGATGGACGCCGAGGAACTGTCCAAGGAAGGCCACTACGCCGTTTTGGGCGGCGCCGGAGCGCGCATGGAGATGCCCGGCTGTTCGCTGTGCATGGGAAACCAGGCGCAGGTGAAGGAAGGAGCCACCGTGGTCTCCACCAGCACCCGCAACTTCCCCAACCGCCTGGGCAAGGGCGCCAACGTCTACCTGGCGTCCGCCGAACTTTCCGCCATCGCCTCCAAGCTGGGACGGTTGCCCACCGTAGCCGAGTACCGGTCCGAGATGGGGGTGGTCGAGGCCAAGTCGTCCGACATCTACCGCTACCTGAACTTCGACAAGCTCCCGGAATACGCGGAATCGGCGGCGGTCTGACGGATTCCGACGCCGTTGTTCAGTAGGAAGGACCGTCCTCCATGCTTTCGCGGGTGACGGGACCTCCGAATTTGACGTACACCCAGGTCTGGTAGGCGATCACCACCGGCAAAAACACCAGCACCACGCCCAGCATGATCTCCAGGGTCATGGGGCTGGAGGCAGAATTGAAGGCGGTCGCGGAGAAGGCGGGATCCAAGGTGGACCCCACGATGTTCGGGAACATGCCCGCCACTCCAAAGAGCGTCGCCATGGCGATGAAGACCGCAGACGCCCCCCACGCCGCCCAGTTCCTTCCCGATTTCAGGAAGAGGGGCGATGCCACCAGGCCGGCCACCGCCAGGGCCGGAAGGACCAGGAACATCGGACGGGTGAACAGATTCTGCCAGAGCCGGGTGAACACCCAGGTCATGGCCAGGAAGGCCACCGCCGCGATCAGGGCCACGAACCAGAGCCGCATCGCCAGCCTTCGCGCCCGCTTCTGCAGGTCGCCTCGCGCCTTCACGGAGAGCCACAGGGCTCCGTGGTGGATGAAGGCCGCCACGAAGAAGACCCCGCCCGCGATTCCGTAGGGGTTCAGCAGGGTGAGAAGGTTCCCGTGCAGGACTCCGTCGGCGTCCACGGGGATCCCCTCGAACAGGTTGGCGAAGGCAACCCCCAGCAGCAGGGTGGGCAGGAAGGACCCGACCACCAGAGCCATGTCCCAGACCTTCCGCCAGAGGTCGGAATCCACCTTGCCCCGGAACTCGAAGGCCACCCCGCGCAGGATCAGCGCGAACAGCAGCAGCAGGAGCGGGGTGTAGAGGGCGGAGAACATGGTCGCGTAGGCGGTGGGAAAGGCCGCGAAGGTGACGCCGCCAGCGGTGATCAGCCAGACCTCGTTGCCGTCCCAGAAGGGTCCCATGGCGTTGACCAGGATGCGTTTCTCGGTCTCCTTCTTGGCCACGAAGTGGAACAGGGTGCCCAACCCCAGGTCGAAGCCGTCCAATGTCAGGTACACGGCCCAGGCGACACCCCAGATGGAAAACCAGATGGTCTCGAGCATGTCGTTCTCCTTCAGGAATGGCGGGGGTGGGAGGTGGAGTTCTCGGGAAGGGGCCCCTTGCGGGCGTAGCTCCAGAGCAGGTAGAAGTCCACCGCCCCCAGCAGCGCGTAGACCAGCACGAAGGCGCCCAGCGAGACGGCCACCTGCGACGGGTCCACGTGCGAGACGCCGCTTTCCGTCCGCATGATCCCGTACACGATCCACGGCTGGCGACCGATCTCGGCGATGGTCCACCCCAACTGGTTCACCAGGTAGGGCAAGGGGATCACCCAGGGCAGGAGGCGAAGGAGCCGGGGAGAGTCCTCGATGGAGTTCCGCTTCCAGAAGGCCCAGACGGAGATCCAGAAAAGCAGGATCCCCAGCCCCACCATGGCCCGGAAGGAGAGGAAGACCGGGAGCACCGGCGGTCGGTTCTCCTTCGGGACGTCCTTCAGTCCCGCCACCTGGTCGTGGGGGTTGTAGTGAACCAAAAACGACACGAGTCCGGGAATGCGCAGGGCCTGCAATGAATTGCGTTCGTGTTCGGCGTCGGGCCAGGCCACCAGGTACATGGGCACGTCCTTGGACGTTTCCCACTGCGCTTCCATGGCGGCGAGCTTGGTGGGTTGGGCGGTGGCCAGGATCTCGGCGTTGAGGTGTCCTTGGAACATCTCGAAGACGCAGAAAACCAGAGTCCACACGGCGCCCACCCGGAAGGTCCTGGTGAACACGCCCACGTGGCTCTTGCGCACGATGTGCCAGGCGCTGATCCCCAGCACGAAGAATCCTCCCAGGATCCAAGCGCCGCCCACCGTGTGCACGAACTCCAGGATGGCGAACTTCTGGGTGACGATGGCCTGGAAGTCGGAGAGCTCGGCCCGACCGTTGCGGAGCACGTAGCCCACCGGATGCTGCATCCAGGCGTTGGCGACCAGGATCCAGAAGGCGGAAAGGTTCGAGGCCAGGGCCACGATCCAGATGGTGACGCAGTGGAACGCGGGCGACAGTTTCTTCCAACCGAAGAACCACACCGCGACGAAGGTGGATTCCAGGAAGAAGGCCACGGTGGCCTCCACGGCCAGGAGCGACCCGAAGATGTCCCCCACGAACTTGGCGTAGCCGGCCCAGTTGGTGCCGAACTGGAATTCCAGGGTGATGCCGGTCACCACCCCCACCGCGAAGTTGATCAGGAAGAGCTTCCCGAAGAACTTGGTGGCCTGGCGCCATTCCTCCTGCTTGGTGCGCACCCAGGCGGTCTCGAAGATGGCCACCAGGAAGGACAGCCCCAACGTCAGCGGAACGAAGAGGAAGTGGAAGTAGGTGGTCACGGCGAATTGCAACCGGGACAGGAGGAGCGTATCCACGTTGGATTCCTTTCAACGACGAATGGGAGCGAGTTCCGGTTCGAAGCGAGATCTGCGGCCCCGAAGGCGCGATACCACAACCTATTAGCAGGCCCGCTAATCCGCATACGAATTCTGCCACCGCCATATATGGATTACAAGACGTATTAATAATGTTTTCGCCCTTCGTACGCTCGCGCCGGAAGCCCGCCGCGTCCGATCCGGGTAACTTGATCCGATGCCTCCCGTCCGACAACCGGTCCTGTTCCTGAGCCACGGCTCCCCGATGAACGCCATCGCCGACAATTCCTGGACGCGGGAGCAGAAGCGGCTCGGCGAGGGTCTGGAGAAGCCCCTGGCCGTGGTCGTGGTCTCCGCCCATTGGTGGACCCATGGGACGTTCGTGCAGGCTTCCGGGCATCCCGAGACCATCCACGATTTCGGGGGATTTCCCAGAGAGCTGTTCGAGGTGCGCTACCCGGCGCCCGGGAACCCCGAGCTGGCGTCCGAGATCGGCGCCCTCCTGGGCGGGGACACCACGCCGGAGTGGGGCCTGGACCACGGGGCCTGGTCGGTGCTCGTCCGCCTCTTTCCGGATGCGGACGTTCCCGTGGTGCAGGTCTCCATGGACATCGACCTGTCGCCGAAAGGGCATGTGGAAATGGGGCGGAAATTGTCGGACCTCCGGGATCGAGGGATCCTGGTCCTGGCATCGGGGACCCTGACCCACAACCTGCGCGACGCCTTCCGACGCGCACAGACGGGAGACCTTTCGCTCCCGGAGTGGGCACAGCGATTCGACGCCTCGGCGACCGGGGCGGTGGAGACGCGCGACGAGACGCAGCTTCTCGCCCTCCACGCGACACCGGAAGGGCGTCTGGCCCACCCGACTCCGGACCATTGGTTTCCGCTGCTGTGGGCCTACGGGGCATCCGATGCCGCGGATCCCCTCTCGTTCCCGGTGGAAGGCTTCGACATGGGTTCCATGTCCATGCGTTCGATGCGCTGGGGGTGACTCCCGCAATCCGAACGGATTGCATTCCGGCGATTTCCGCCGCTTCTCGACTACGTTGCGGAAAATGAAGACCAAGATCCACCTCTGCGAACCGGGCAAGAGGGTCCGGCTCGATCGCCTGCCCACGGACCCGGAGAACGGTTCCGAAACCAAGCTCGAGGCCATGGAGCGCACCGAGGCCCTCCGGCTGGTCCTCCGCGATCTCCAGGAGCGCCTGTACGCGGAGGGGCGTCGGGGACTGGTGGTGATCTTCCAGGCCATGGACACCGGGGGGAAGGACGGAGCCGTCCGGAGCCTCTTCGCCGGTCTCGATCCCGCCGGCGTGGACGTCACCGGCTTCAAGGGGCCCAACAGCTCCGAGCTGGCCCACGACTACCTGTGGCGCATCCACCAGCGCGTCCCGGCCAGGGGGAAGATCGGCGTGTGGAACCGAAGCCACTACGAGGACGTGCTCGCGGCACGGGTCCGTCGCCTGGTGCCCGAAGAGGTCTGGAAGAGGCGGTTCGGGCACATCAACGACTTCGAGCGGATGCTCTCCGACGAAGGCATGGTGGTGGTCAAATACTTCCTGCACATCGGGCGCGACATCCAGAAGAAGAGGCTGGAGGAACGGCTGGCCGATCCGTCCAAGCACTGGAAGTTCGACCCCGCCGACCTGGAAGACAGGCTCCACTGGGACGACTACCAGAGGGCCTACGAGGAGGCACTGGAGCGCTGCTCCACCGAGTGGGCTCCCTGGCGAGTCGTGCCGTCCGACCGCAAGTGGGCCCGGAACCTGGCCTTGGCGGAAGACCTGGTGGAGGTGCTCCGGGGCCTGGATCCCTGTCCTCCCCCTTCCAGGTACGACCTGTCCAGGATCGTGATCGAATAGCCGGGTCTGCCCCGGCATGTACCTTTCCCCGCCGGACATGCTTCGATCAATTTCCGTCATACTACCTACGCTGATGGCGCTGGCCGGGTGCAATCCCCCCGACCCCACGCCGCGCGACCTACGGGTCCGGATCGATTCCATCTCGAGCCGCGTGGAGGAGATCCGCGGCCAGAGGTTCCGCACCCCCGTGCAGGGCCGGTACCTGGACAGGGCGGATCTGTTGCGCATCTACGACTCGGTGAGCTTCGAGGAGCCCGACCCCGCCGACAGTTCCTGGGACCGGATGCTCTGGGCCCTGGGGTTCGTGGACAGCCTGGGTTCGCTGGACGGGGCCGCGGATTCGGTGGACCAGGCCTCGATCCAGGCGTTCTATTCCCGCGGCGTGCTCTGGGTGACCGACGAGGTGCGCGACTCCGGCAAGGATCTGGACGTGACCATCGCCCACGAACTGACCCATGCGCTGCAGGACCAGCGCTGGGACCTGGCGAAGATGTACCGCGAACACCGCGGCCTGGACGGAAGGCTCGCGCTCCAGTACCAACTGGAAGGGGAGGCGCGGCTGGTGGAGACCATGTACGCGCGAAAGACGACGGACTCGCTGAAGGTGCTCGCGCTCTTCCCGCAGCTTTCCCTGGAGGCCTTCCGCGACACCCTTCGACAGGGCGACGCCCTGGATCCGGAAATGGTGACCTTGCCCACCTACCACCCCTACGAACAGGGCGCGCGGGCGTTGGCGCTGCGCCGTGCGCGCGGGGGCTGGGATCGCGTGGACGACTGGTTCCGGAATCTTCCTCCGACCTCGTGCTACCTCCATCCGGACAGCGTCTGCCACGCTCCGGAAAGCCTGGATCCCTCCGCGCTGGACGCCTCGCCGCCGGGTTGGCGCGTCCTGAGCGACGGCCGCGTGGGGGAGCACTACATGGACATCCTGTTCTCCCTTTGGCGCGAGTCGGATCGGGAGGCTCCTTCCGGATCCGTGAAGGCCCGCTCCATCCTGCGCGAGCCGTGGAAGGATCCGGGGCCGGACGGCTCGGTGGAAGGCTGGCGGGGCGACCATTTCCAGGTTTCGCGCGACGACTCGGGCGACCTCGCCTTGGCCTGGCGCACCGGTTGGCGCGACAGCTCCAGCGCCGAACGCTTCCTGGAGACCTACCTCCATCTGCTGGTGCACAAGCAGAGGGACGACGAGGTGGTCCTGCGACAGCCCGGTGTCGCCCTCTTCCACGACCGCCAGGCCGGAGTCTGGGATCGGGTGGAGCGTTTCGGATCCGAGGTCTGGATCGCGGAGGGAGTGGCTTCCCGGGAACCCTTCGCCTTCCCGGGGTCGCGAACGAGCGCGGTGCGCAAACGCAGGAGACATCCCGCGCCGTAGGGACGCGCCAAGGGAGGTGGTGCCCGGGTCCGGTTTCTACCTTGTTTCGTCTCCATGGTCGACGAACTCCACGAGGAATGCGGTGTCATCGGCGTCTGGGGCCTGCCCAAGGCCGTCCAGGCGGCCACCCTGGGACTGCACGCCATGCAGCATCGGGGCCAGGAATCCGCCGGGGTCGCCGTCAGCGACGGCGTGGACGTCCGGCAGGTCAGGGCCATGGGGCTGGTCAGCCGCCTCACGGAACAGCTCGCCTCCCAGGAACCCCTGCCCGGTGAAGCGGCCATCGGACACGTCCGCTATTCCACCGCCGGGGCCAGCCTCCTGCTCAACGCCCAGCCCATCCTCATCCGCCACAAGCGGGGTGCCCTCGCCATCGCCCACAACGGGAACCTGGTCAACGCCCGCCAGATGCGTCGCCAGATGGAGGAATTGGGGCACATCTTCCAATCCACTTCGGACACGGAGACCATCCTCCACCTCATCGCGCGGTTCCCCGGAGACGACCTGGACGAAGCCGTGCGCCATTCGCTGTCCCAGGTCAAGGGAAGCTACTGCGTGACCCTGCTCACCAGGGACCGGTTGTACGCCGGACGCGATCCCATGGGCATCCGCCCCCTCTGCCTGGGACGGCTGGAGAAGGCCTGGATCGTGGCCTCCGAGTCCTGCGCCTTCGACCTGTTGGGCGCCACCTACGTGCGGGAGATCGAACCCGGCGAACTCCTGGTGATCGACGAAAAGGGACCGCGCAGCCTCAGGATCGCCGAATCGGAGAAGCGAGCGCACTGCATCTTCGAGTTCGTGTACTTCAGCCGGCCCGACAGCCAGATCTTCGGCCACTCCTGCGACAAGATCCGTCGCCGCCTGGGCAAGCAGCTCGCCCAGGAATGCCCCGCGGAAGCGGACGTCGTGATCGCCGTGCCGGACAGTTCCAACACCGCCGCCCTGGGCTACGCCCAGCGATCCGGACTGCGCTTCGAGATCGGCCTGTTGCGCAACCACTACGTGGGACGCACGTTCATCGACCCCACCCAGTCCGGCCGCGAGACCAAGGTGAAGCTCAAGTTCAACCCCATCCCCGGGGTGCTCAAGGGCCGACGCGTCGTGCTGGTGGACGATTCCATCGTGCGCGGCACCACCCTGCGCGCGCTCTGCCGCATGGTGCGCGAGGCCGGGGCCACCCAGATCCACCTGCGGATCAGCTCGCCTCCGGTGCGCCATCCCTGCTTCTACGGGATGGATTTTCCCACCGAAGCCGAACTCCTCGCCTCCAACATGACCGTGGAGGACATGCGGAAGTACCTGGGCGTGGAATCGCTGGGCTACCTCTCCATCGAAGGGATGGTGGCGGCGGCGCACGAACTGGAAGGCCAGTTCTGCACCGGATGCTTCTCCGGGGAATATCCGGACGAGGAGCTGAACAAGCCGCGCGCCCAGTTGCAGTTGGGGGTCTGAGGCCGAACTCCGGTCCTCCATGGCCATCCTCTCCTTTCGCGACGTCTCCTTCCAGTTCGACGGCATCCCTCTTCTGGACGGGGTCCGCTTTTCCGTCGAACGCGGGGAGCGCGTGTGCCTGACCGGCCGCAACGGCACCGGCAAATCGACCCTGATGCGCCTGGTGACGGGCGAACACGAGGTCGATTCCGGCGAGATCGTGCAGGATGCCTCCGCCCGGATCTGCTACCTGCCCCAGGACATCCCCGAACTCGAGGGCACGGTGTCGGAAATCGTCCGCCAGGGCGTGGCGCACCACGAGGAAGAGGCTTCCTGGAAGGCCGAGATCGAGGCCGAGCGCTGGGTGGAACGGGCCGGACTCCCCCCGGACGCCCTCTTCTCCGAACTTTCCGGCGGGCAGAAACGCCGCGTCCTTTTGGCGCGTGCGCTGTCCGGGGAGCCCGACCTGCTGCTTCTGGACGAGCCCACCAACCACCTGGACATCGACTCCATCGCCTGGATGGAGGAGGTCCTGCTCTCCACCGGCACGGCGCTCCTGTTCGTGACCCACGACCGCGCCTTCCTGAAGCGCATCAGCACGCGCATCTTGGAGCTGGACCGAGGGCGCATGTTCGACTGGGCCTGCGACTGGGACACCTTCCTGGTGCGCAAGGAGGCCATGCTGGAAGCCGAGGAGAAGGTCCGGTCGGAATTCGACAAGCGCCTCGCCGAGGAGGAAGCCTGGATCCGCAAGGGCATGAAGGCCCGCCGGGCCCGCAACGAGGGCCGCGTGCGCGCGTTGGAGAAGATGCGACGCGAGCGGACGGACCGGCGCGAGCGTTCCGGCGCGGTGCAGATGAAGATCTCGGAGGCCGAAAAGTCGGGCCGGAAGGTGGCCGAGGCCAAGAACGTCACCTTCGCCTGGAACGACGAGAAGCCGCTGTTCAAGAATCTCTCCACCATCGTGAGCCGCGGCGACAAGATCGCGCTGCTGGGACCGAACGGATCGGGAAAGACGACTCTCCTGCGCACGCTTCTGGGAGAACTCCAGCCCACGTCGGGATCGGTCGTGCTGGGCACCAACCTGGAGATCCTCTACTTCGACCAGATGCGCGACCAGATCGACCCCGAGGCCACGGTGCGCGACAACATCGGGGAAGGCCGCGAAACCATCGTGGTGGGCGGCCAACCCCGCCACGTGATGAAGTACCTGCAGGAATTCCTCTTCAGCGCCGACAAGGCCATGCAGAAGGCGAAGGGCCTCTCCGGGGGCGAGCGCAACCGCCTCCTGTTGGCGAGGCTGTTCACGCGGGCAGCGAACGTCCTGGTCCTGGACGAACCCACCAACGACCTGGACGCGGAAACGCTGGACCTCCTGGAAGACCTTCTCGTGGAGTTCGACGGCACCGTGATCCTGGTGAGCCACGACCGGGAGTTCCTGGACAACGTGGCCACCTCCGTGTTGGCCATCGGCCCGGACGGAATCGTCACCGAACACGTGGGCGGTTGGAGCGACTGGAAACGCGAGATGCTGGCCCGCGATGCCATCGAACGCGAACGCCTGAGCCGCGAAAGTTTCGTGGCCGCCAAGAGCGCGACCGCGCCGCCGCCACCCAGCGCCAAGAAGCTCTCCTACAAGGAAGCCCGCGAACTGGAGGCTTTGCCCGCCCGCATCGAGGAGTTGGAAGCGCAGCAGGCGAAGCTCGGAGTCGCCATGGCCGCGCCTTCGTTCTATCGCAAGCCGGCGGATGAAATCGCGAAGGCCAACCGCGACCTGGAGCAATTGGCCGCCGAGATCACACAGGCCTACTCCCGCTGGGAGAAGCTGAGCGGGTAGGCAGTCCCCGCATCCTCCGAAGATTCAAATGGCTTCAAGCATCACTCGGTAGCGTTTGGCCGGACGCTTGAAGAACTTGGAAAGCTTCTGAGCGTTCTCGTGGCTGATGGGACGCTTCCCTGCGATCATCTGCGAGATGTGCGGCTGCGGAATGCCCGTTGCCTCGGCGAGCGCCTTCTGGGACGATCCCGCCTTGAACAGATCGATGCGCAAGTACGAACCGCCGTGCAGGCGCGACTTGATCTCCTGATGAAGCCGGGTGGAGGTCCACTCCCGGGGGTCGGAATCCGACTCCACCACGCGGATCGGATATGCTCCCTTCAGGCGATCCAGGATGTCGACCAAGGCGTACTTGGGGCCCTTGAAACTGAACTCAATAAGGGGCGTTTTCGCGACTGCCAGCATAGTAGACCTCGATGATGATGGAGCCTTTTTCGATCGTCCAGCAAGCCACCCATTTGTGTTCCAAGTGGCAGTGGTACTTGTCCTTCCCGAGCTTGGAGAAGTTCGGCCAACTCGCCTGCACGGGCCCTGTCGCGACCAGATCTTCGGTCAGATCTTGGAAAGCGTCTTGGACGTGATCCGGAGCGGATTCGATCCCCTTTTCCGCCTTCTTCGTGACCTTGACCGTGTATCTCACCTGATACAATATAACAAAATATATCAATTCACCTGCATTCGAGAGATCATCACCTTCGACCCGGACTGCAGAAATCGGCCGCGGAGATCACGCAGGCCTAGGCGAGGTGGGAGAAGCTGAGCGGGTAGGTGGCCACGGTACTTGCCTGCGCACCCGCACCCGCGATCTGCTCGGGCATGTGGCGGCGGGGGAAACCGTGATCATCTCGCACCGCGGACATCCCGCGGCGATGCTCTCGCCCTTGGAAGCGAAAAAGCCGAAGACGACCGACCTCCCTGCCTTTGGAATGTGGGCCGACCGCAAGGACATGGAAGATCCCTCCGCCTTCGTCCGTGAACTGCGTCGGAGTCGATTCTGACCCTCGTCGATACCGATGTCTTCATCTGGCTTTTGCGCGGAAAGGAAGAGGCCAGGGACGCGCTTCTTTCCACGGACGGCATCCTCCTTTCCGTGGTGACCCGGATGGAACTCGTCCAGGGGATGCGCTCCCGCCAGGAACTGCCACTGGTCAACCGGACCTTGGTCGCGCTCGAGGCGAAGACCTTGGAGATCGATTCCACCATCAGCTCGCGGGCATCGCTCCTGGTGGAAGCTCATTTCCACGGCCATCCTCTGATGCTGGCCGACGCCCTGATCGCCGCCACCGCTCTGCAGTACGGACTCCCGCTCCTGACGGGCAACCACAAGCACTACCGGAACCTACCGGGCCTGGAAGTCCAAAGATTCCGGATCAAGGAAGCGTGAGAATCTCGGCGCTCTTTCCGTGGTTGCCCTCCGCCAGGTCCAGCTTTTCCCGCACCTGGGCCACCAATTGCTCCACCGGGAGGAAGGCGTCCAGCACAAGGGCGTCCGGACAAGGCTCCCAAGCGGCGAATTGAGCCGGAAGCAGGCGGCCATCGGCGAAGTGCCCCACCCGTTGGGCCAGGCGTTCGGCGATCCGTTCCCGGGGTCCGTCCAGGTGGACGAACGCGAGATCCCTCGCGGCCTCGCGAAGGAGAGTCCGGTAGGACTCCTTGAGGGCCGAGCAAGCGAGCACGGCGCACCGCCCCACGCTCTCCCGTGTCCTGACTTCATGGGCCAGGCGTTCCAGCCAGGGGAGTCGGTCCAAATCCGTCAGAGGAACCCCGCGCACCATCTTGGAGAGGCTCAGGGGCCCGTGGAACGCGTCCCCTTCCAGGTAGTCCCATCCGGTGGCGGCGGCCAAGGCGCGGCCCAGGGTGCTCTTGCCGCACCCGGTCACCCCGATGACGACCACGAATTTGACGGGATCCTTCGCCACAGTACCCATCAAGGTACTGGCGGATCGCCGAGAATCCAGCAGGATCCGCGGGAAGGGTCCGAACCCGATCAGATTTCCCAATGCCGCTATTCCAACCCAACCCCTACGGGCACTCGATCCTGCGGTGGTCCCGCAGCGCCCATAGCCGGACCTTCGGCGTCCGATAGACCATCACGGCCCCGGCTTTCGCCAACTGGTCTTCCATGCCTGCGCGTTCCTGGGGACTCCACCAGCCCGGGGTCTTGCGACCCGTTTCGATCAGCGTGAACTCCGCGATCGGGTGGGTCGGATCCATCCAGGTCAGATCCTGGCCCCAGGCGAAATGCGCTGCCCCCCGGGGGCTGTAGAGCGCCAGCGACTTGTCCCGGGGAATCTTCGATTCCAGGCACACCAGGGATTTCCGGTCCGCGCCGTGGAGTCCTTGATGGATGAGCCTTCCCTGCCATAGACCCAAGCACACGATGCCGAAGAGCCAGCAGAGTTGCCATCGCCTTCCGAGGACGTGTTCGGGACCGCTCTCCAGCAGCGCCGCGAGGAAGAAGATGGGCGACAGGGTCGCGAGGTAGTGGTAGAACGGATTGCAGGTCCCCCAATTCTCCTCCAGGAACAACACCAAGAGCAAGGGAATTGCGGCCACCAGATGGGGAAGGCTTTTCCGGGTGAATCCTCCCCAAACGAGGTAGATGAAACCCAGATAGCAGAAGAAGGGAATCCGGAAGAAGACCGGTCCCCAAGCAGGGTGGGAAGCGAGTTGGATGGAGGCCTGCGCCTTTTCCATGAAGCTCCCTTGACCATTCCCCGTGTGGGACAGGATGAAGAAAGCTGCCACCGCGGCCCAGGTCAGGGACATCGCCATCGCGATCCAGCCGATCTTGCGCTTCCCCAGGGTCCACCAAACCCAGAACCCGATCCCGAACGTGGTGATGGCGACTTCTTCCCGGCATGCCATGGCCAAGCAGAGGCACGCCAGGAAGCCTCTCCACTTTCCCTCTCGTGCCAGGGCCAGGGACCAGAGGATCGGGGTGATCGCGAAGATCGTGGGCTGGTAGCCTTCTCCCAGACCGCAGTGCGGACCCAGAACCAGCGGGTGGAGGGCCCAGAACCACGTCCACCGATTCGCGTTCCGAGCCGACATTCCGGTGTTCAGCGCCAACCTGTGCGCGGCGGGAACGGAAAGGGCCAACACGAAGGCCTGGGCCGCGACCAGGGTCGGGTACACCGGAGCCACGGCGAACAGCGGAAGCGCCACCAAGGGAACGAACCAGAGATGCACCCCGAAGACCGGGACCTTTTCCAGGGAATTCGTCGAGCCCAGTCCATGCTGGAGGATTCCATGGAAGGTCTGCATGGCGGACGCCGCGTCGGGCATCGTATTGAAAAGCTCCCAGTGGACCATGCTCAGACCGAAGGCGACGATGAAGCAAGCCAAGGCGGGGAGCCGCCAACCCGTGACGAATCTTCCTCGGCTCATCGCTCTCCCAATCCCGGTTTCCAGGATAATTCCGCCCTCGGCGGACGATGCAGGAACGGCCGCTCGACGAATGTCCAGGAGAGGGCCGCGATCGGGATCGTCGCCGCCGTCGCCCAGGCGGAGAGTGCCACCGGGGTCAGGTGGGGGAACCGGTCCACCAGGCACTGCTGGACCGGCCAGGCCCACAGGTAGAATCCATAGGACCAGTCGGGAAGCGAACGTCCGGAAAACACCGGTATCCGTCCGATGGTCACGACGGCGAGGGGGAAGAGGATCGCGTCCAGGGCGTACGACTGGGTGGGGAAGGCGAAGGCGGAAAGTCGGAGCAGGACCACCGCGACCAGGAACAGGCGCAATCTCGAAGGCGGCAAGGGGAAGACGGCCAGGGTCCAGCCACCCGAGAACAAGGCGAGGAATTCGACGACGTAGAAGATCCGGAAGCCGCAGAATTTGACATCGCCGTCGGGGAGGATCCATGCGGAGCACAGGAGCGCCAGTGTGGAGACTCCCCAGAGGGTGGCGGGCACCAGCGACGGGGGCAGCCGTGTCCGGCGAAGCCAGCAGAACCAGAGCAACCCCAGGAAGCCGTACATCAGGACCTCGTAGGGTAGGCTCCAGGTGGACCCATTCGCCGAATGGAAAGCGTTCGCCTGGAAAAGACCTGGGATGTTCCAGCGGAGACCATCGGAAAATGCGGAAGCGAGGTCTCGAAGACCGGTGAAGTGGAAGGAATGGATCGCGGGATGGGAGAAAGCGGGCCAGACGACCAGTGCCACCCCCACCGCGACCGCGACGTAGGCCGGCCCCAGCCGCCGCGCCCGGCGGACCAGGAAATCCAGCGGCCCATGGCTTCTTCGGGCGCTGAGGGAAACCATGTAGCCGCTCAGGGAGAAGAAAATGGCCAATCCCCAATGTCCCCAAAGGCCGCCGTTCCAATTGGGTAGACCCAACAGCGAGGGCGAGTGGTTCACGAGCACCATCCAAGCCCCGAGGAGACGGAGAGCCGTGGCGTTGTGGAGGCGCATCGTCTAAATATGGCTTGGAGACCCCGCGGGGCTCTATTCTCCCACGAGCAACGGACCGTGGGCGGAATTGCGCGAATCCTTCAGGGACCAGTAGTACACGCCGGGACGGAGTTTGTTCGTGGAAGGAAGCTGGATCTGGAACAGTCCGTCCGTCGATTTGCTGTGGTCCACGTGCAGCACCAAGGTGCCATCGGCGGCCACCAGGTCGAAGTTCGCGTTCGCGGTGGCACCGTCCACGAAAAGAGTCTGGTTCTGGCGAAGCCGCACCGGGTTTGGGTAGACCTTGATGGTCGACTTGGAGAGTCGTACGGGGATGGGACGGTAGGGGGAGGTCCAGAGGGACAATCCGGTGGCCGTGGCGATCAGCGCCCTGCCGGAGGCGGAATCCAATGCCAGGTCCCGGATATTGTCGTCCGGTAGGCCCTCGTGCTGCGTGACCGAACCGACCAGTTGGAAAACCGGGGTGGTGGAATCCATCTGCAGCGAGAAGATGTCGATTCCGCTGCCGCCTGCGGCCCAGATCTGTCCCTGGGCGTCCACCGTCAACGCGGTGTAGTTCTGGTTGGCGCCAGGGGCCCGAACGATTGTGTCCGTGGAGGAAGGGTCGGAGGGGAGGATGCCCAGGATACCGGATCCGGCCGCGAGAATCCAGGTTCTTCCTCCGAGGGGATAGGTCGCGAGGCGGAGAAACTGGGGGGGCGAACTCGCGTTCACCGGCCAACGCGCGATTCCGCCGACCTTTTGCGGAGGATTCGATGGAGCGACGTTCTTGATCTGCACAAGTCCGACGTACGTGGCCAACCAGAGATCGTTTCCGACCTGATCGAGGTCGATCGCCGGCAAGACGCCGCTCCCCACGATGGATGTCGCATCGAAGTCCAGGCAAGTCGGAGTCTTGTCGCCTGTGGAAGGGAAATAGACCAACGGAGCCACTCCGGATTGCAGTTGAGTGGAGCCCCAAACTCCGGCAGCCGTGGAATGCACGCTCGAGGCGACCACGCCGTAGCCGACATTCGCGGAGCCGAAGAAGGTCTGGAAGCATGTGTCGTTGGAGCGATTCCAGAGCGACCAGCTTCCGGGAGTGGGGGAAACGAGGAATCCGCCGTGGGAGGTGATGTCCCCCCACGAGCCCAGGACGACTTCTCCTTGCGGACCGACCGTGATCACCTTCAGCTGGGGATAGGCTAGATCGTAGGAGTAGGGCCACACGGGGTGGATGGTGCTCCCGACGTTGTCCGGAGAAGGGACCTTGATGGTGTCGGAAATCCAATTGTTGATGCCCGTGGGGAGCCTCCACACCCGCGTGCTCGAGCCGTCCCCGGTCAGTTGGTAGAAGGTGTGGTCGGGCCCTACAGCGACGGAAAAGGGGAGA
>DATNIW010000014.1:0-4554 GCA_035604215.1 Fibrobacteria bacterium | reverse complement strand
TCCATCCCCACGGCAGGCGAGAACGCCACCCGGACACTCCACCACACCCGGGTGGTGCGGGCCTTCCGGACCCTGCCGCGGGGATGGATCGACGGGTCGGGGTTTTCCTTTCCGATCCCGACCGGAGTCGATCGAGCCAATGCGGCATTCGTGGCTTGGGTCCGAGATCCGCGAACGCAGGAGATCCTGGGAGCGACCCAGGTGCCGGTGCCTTGAGGCGAATTCGGGGACCCAGGAGGCCATCTCGTCTCGCCTCTCAACCCGCGGTTTCGAATCTGGGTTGTGTGGTCGTCAGGACCGCCTCGCGGGCATCCCAATCCACCTTGATTTCCAGGATGCGTGGGAAGATCTCGAAGAAGGCGCCGAGCAGGTTCGGATCGAAATGCCTGCCCGATCCATCCTTCAGCGTGGCGACGACCTGGTCCAAGGGCCAGGCGTTCTTGTAGGGTCTCTTCATGGACAGCGCGTCGAACACGTCCGTGATGGCCACGATCCGGGCGGCCTCCTCGATCTCCGGCCCGGAGAGTCCGTCGGGGTAGCCGCTGCCGTCCCACTTCTCGTGGTGGTGGAGCGCGATGACCGAAGCCATCTGGAAAACCGGGGCGTCGCTCTTGGACAGGATGTCCCAGCCGATCCGGGAATGGGTCCTCATCACCACCCACTCCTCGGGATCCAGGCCCCCGGGCTTTCGCAGGATGCTGTCCGGGATCCCGAGCTTGCCGGTGTCGTGCATGGGCGAGGCGAGTTCGATCAGCTGGCATTGGTCGGAGTGCCATCCCGCGGCCTGCGCCAACGCCTTGGAATAGGCCGCCATCCTCCAGATGTGGACGCCGGTGTCGGTGTCGTTGTGGTGGCCCGCCTCGCCCAGCATGTACACGGCGTCGCGGTAGCTGCGCTCCAGCGCGGTGATGCGGGTCAGGGAAAGGTGGGTGCGCACCCGGGCGCGGACGATCGCGGGCGACACCGGCTTGACCAGGTAGTCGACGCAACCGGCGACGAATCCGGAAGCCTCGTCGCTTACTTCGTCCATGGCGGTGACGAAGATCACGGGGATCGATTCCGTCTCCGGATTCGCTTTGAGGCGGCAGCAGACCTCGAATCCATCCAGATCCGGCAGACGCACGTCCAGGAGGATCAGGGAGGGGTGGTGCTTGGCCGCCGCGGCCAACGCCTCCGCCCCGCTGCGCGCGGCGACCAGGGCGTGTTCGTCTCCGAGGATGGAATCCAGGACGTCGAGATTCATCGGTTCGTCGTCCACGATCAGGATGGGTCCGTTGTTCATGATGGGTCGCCTTGGGTTGAAGCTGGAACGCCCAGTTCCTCCGCGAGATGTGCCAGTGCCGATTCCGCCGAGCGGAATTCGAAGTTTTCCACCCGACGCCGGATTTCCGCCAACCGCTCGGACGAAACCGCTTGCGCCAGGTCGTTCAGCGCCGCCTCGGCGCGCCTGCGGTTGTCGGTGTCCAGGGCCGCGCGCAGGGACTCCAGTCGGGATCCCAGCGGGGCGGCGGGGAGGGAAACCGGGTCGACGATCGGCCCGGGTGCGGGCAGAGGCGCCCGGTCCGCGATCGCGGAAAGCGCGCGGTCCATGGCTTCCCGGAGGCCGGGAAGGATCTGCGCGGGATCGGTGCCGTGGTGGACGATTTCCTCGGCCAGTTCGATCTGGGCGTGGAGTCGCCCCAGGTCCAGGAGTCCGGTCGTGCCCTTCAGGCGGTGCAAGGCGAAGGAAACCTTGGCGAGATCGCCCTCCCCGAGGAAGGTCGCGATCTCCTCGACGGCTCTCGACTGCTCCGTCGCGAACTTGGAGAGGCGCGCGCGAAAGGCCTGCTCCGTGCGCCACAGGGAAACGCCGCGGGAGACGCCGATCTCGGGTGGATCCTTGTCCGGGGAGGGATCGGGGATCGGCTCGGAGACCTCCTCGGTTTCCGGGACCGGCGTCCTTCCGGTCAGGCGGAGGATGACGGCGATCAGGTCCTTGACATGGAAGGGCTTGGGCACGAAATCGTCCATGCCCGCCTGCAGCGCGGCTTCCTGCTCGGAACGGAAGACGCCCGCGCTGAGCGCCACGATCGGCAGAGCCGCCGTCAGCGGGTCTTCGCGGATGAGCCGGGCGGCCGTGTAGCCGTCCATGTGCGGCATCTGCACGTCCATCAGGACCAGGTCCACCGCCTGGGGGTTGGCCTTCAGCCACTGCACGGCGGCGTGTCCGTTCACGGCGAGCTCGGCCTTGGCGCCCTCGTCGGCGAAGATGGCTTCCATCAGCTCCCGGTTCGCCTCGTTGTCGTCCACCACCAGCACGCGGATCCCCGACAGGCGCTTCACGCGCGGGCCGCGCTCCCGCGGCGAAGCCCTGCCGCGGCGTTGCCGGGCTTCCATCACGGCGTTGTACAGGCTGGAACCCGTCACCGGCTTGGAGAGGATGCCGTCGACGTTCCTGGACTCCGGATGCTTCCCCAATTCCTCCCGGGAATAGGCCGTGGCCAAAAGGACGATGGGGGGGGTGTTGGTCCGAAGCTGCTCGCGCAACCGCGCGACGGTTTCGAGTCCGTCCAAGTCCGGCATCTTCCAGTCCAGGAGCAGGATGTCGAAGGGTTTCTCTCCCGCCATCCTCTCCAGGGTCTCCCGGATCGCCTCCTTCCCGGACTCCACCGCCAGGGTCTGCCAGCCCATGGATGCGGCCACGGCGGAGACGGCGTCGCGGGACATCTCGTTGTCGTCGGCGACCAGCACCTCCAGTCTTCCAAGCGGCGCTTCATCCGGGTCCCGCGGGGCCTCGGTCCGAAGGACGACCGTGAACCGGAACACGCTGCCTCGTCCCTCCTCGCTCTCCACCTCGATGCTCCCACCCATCTTCTCCACCAGCAGGCGGCAGATGGCGAGACCGAGGCCGGTGCCTCCGAACCGCCGCGTGGTGGACGTGTCGGCCTGGGTGAAGGCCAGGAAAAGGCCCGCCTGCTTGTCCCGAGGGATCCCGATTCCCGTGTCCCGCACCGAGAAACGGAGGGTCGCCGCGTCTCCGGTCCGGGACAGGAGTTCCATGGAGACCGCCACCGAGCCATGCTCCGTGAACTTGATGGCGTTGCCGGTCAGGTTGATGAGGATCTGCCCCAGGCGGTGGGCGTCCCCGACCAGATGGGTGGTGCCCTGGGGAGGCGCGCCGATGACCAGTTCCAGGTCCTTGCTTCCGGCGTTGGCGCCCATGATGGTCGCGAGGTTGTCCAGGACGTCGTCCAGACGGAACCTGGCGTTCTCGAGTTCCAGATGCCCTGCCTCGATCTTGGAGAAGTCCAGGATGTCGTCGATCAAGGTCTGCAACGAGGTTCCGGCACGCCGGATCTTGCGCACGACGGCCCGGGAGTCCGGATCCAGCGGGCGGTTCTCCAGGAGCTGGGCCAGGCCCATGACGGCGCTCATCGGGGTCCGGATCTCGTGGCTCATGTTGGCGAGGAACTCGGCCTTGGAGCGATTGGCCGCGACTGCTTCCTCGGTGCGCGCCCGCAGGTTCTCTTCGATCGCGCGCCGCTCGGTCAGGTCCACCACCACTCCCAGGTGTCCGAAGATCTCGCCGGCCTCGTTGCGCAAGGGGGCGGCCGTGACCAGGACGGGAATGCGGCTTCCGTCCTTGCGGACGTAGAACCGCTCGCGGGGCTGCGACGCGGAGCGCGCGATGTCGGCCGCGACGGCCTGGAATCTGGAGGGGGGAGGAGCGCCGGAGGTCCGGGAGAAATCGCTCACGAGCGCGTCGACGTCTTCGGGGACGCGCAGGCGATCTCCGGACATCTTTCCCACCACCTCTTCGGCCTTGTATCCGAGCATGGCTTCGGCCGCCGGATTGAACATGGTGATGGTCCAGTCCGTGTCCGCCGTGATGATCGCGTATCCGGCGGTATCCAGGATGCTCTTCTGCAGTATGGAAATCGATTCGATCTGGGCGGTCCTCTCGTGGACCTGCCGTTCCAGGTCGGCGTTGAGGGCGAGGATCCGGCGGCGCACCCGGGATTGCAGCCGCAGGTACAGGAACAGGAGGAGGCCACCCAGGACCAGGATTCCCGCGGCCACGGCCAGGGCGGTGTTGCGCGACTGGGCGACGCGAGCTTGCAGGGCCGAATCCGGATAGGTGGCCGACACCACCCATTGGCGCGAGGTGGAGGAGG
The DNA here is from genome assembly GCA_035604215.1 of Fibrobacteria bacterium. Lineage (GTDB taxonomy): Bacteria > Fibrobacterota > Fibrobacteria > UBA5070 > UBA5070 > UBA5070. The sequence goes on along the minus strand of DATNIW010000014.1, from coordinate 400 downwards.
TCTCCAGGGGAACCCGATGCGAGACCACCAGCAGCGAGCCTCTGCGCGCGCCGGAGCCCACCCACTGGGGGAGGTCGTCCGTACGTGCTTCGTCGTCGAACTCATCCCTCCAACGGTGCCATTTCCCCAGGGCGAATCCGAATTCCATCTCCTTGCGCGGGTGGCTGAGGAAGTCGCCCTCGCTGTTGGTCAAGTAGGCCTCGAAAGGAGGGATCAGCGATTTTCGGAATTCGTCGAGCATCGGGCGGGCGTCGATGTCCACGACCACGATCCCGAACAGCTTGCCGCTGGCGTCGCGAACCGGGGTGCTGGCCCTCTGGATGGGGACGGGTGGCTCCAAGGGGCGGCCGGCCGCGCTGTCCAGACCGAGGTCGGAAAGGAACACGTCGCCGGTCTTGCG
>DATNIW010000013.1:0-3097 GCA_035604215.1 Fibrobacteria bacterium | reverse complement strand
CAGCACCGGATACAGCAGGAACATCGTGAACAGCGAAGCGATGAACCAGAGCTCGCCGAGCGGGTTTTGCGCTGGATACGCCAGGACCTTCAAGGCACTCCAGCCGTTGGTCAGCATCCGTTTCCCGGGTAGGCCGGGAATGAACGCCTTCATCGAGAACGCCAACGCCGTGAACACGAGGAAGGGCCACAGGAATCTAAGAGTCTTCTCGCCCAGGACGGCGGGGAAGCTCCAATCCCTGGTCACACGAGTCGCCCAGAACAGATAGCCGGAGATCGCGAAGAACAGCGGCATGTGGAAATGGTAGATGGTCGCCACCACGGCCGAGACGACCCCGTGCTCGGGATCGTCGAAGGTCGTCAACCATCCATGGCCAAGCACCACCAGGAGCATTCCCAATCCTTGCAACACCGAAAGCCAGGCGATCCGAGGCGATGTCCCGCGAATCGCCCCGGGTCCGATCAGGGCTTCCGCCATCGAAGCGGTTCCGCCATCAGGAAACGCCGACCGGTGCGGAGGAGGCCGGGACCGCATTCTCGCGCAGGTCGCCCTGCAGGGGGCTCTGTCCCACGTCGAAGTGCGGGATGTGGTCGATGTCGATGGGCCTGCCCAGCATGGACTTGATCTTGTTCTTGGCCACCCAGGCCACCGGGTGCTTGATGTACTTCTTCATGACCGGGGCGGCCGTGCCCACCATCCAGCAGTTCTTCGCGCAGGTGCCCACGCACTTGCGGACCTCGGCGGCGTCCTCGGAGTTCCAGATCTCCTCGAAGCTCTTGCCGCTGCGGATGTTCCCCATGCTCTTCTTCCAGTACTTCTCCTCCAGCCCGTTGCAGGGATACACCTCTCCGTAGGGGTCCAGGAAGAAGTTCACGCTGCCGGCCTCGCAGGGCAGCATGCGCTGGCCTCCGCGGATGTAGTTGATGAGCCCCAGGTTGAAGAAGGCGCGGAACCACGACTTGGGCGAATTCTCCTTCATCAGCCGCTCGATCAGGATCTGGAAGTTGTCGATCACCTCGTCCTTGTTGGTGACGAAGTTGTTGCCCTTGTGGAAGTAGTAGGAATTGTGGAAGCTCGCGGTCGCGAACTCCATTCCCAGGTTCTTGGAGAGCTCGTACAGGGGCAGCAGGTCGTGGGAATTCTTGTTGGAGACGGTCTGTCCGAACCCGATGTCCTTCACGCCCATCCGCTTGAGTTCCAGGAGCAGGCCCAGTCCGCGGTCGAAGCCGCCGGGACGGCCGCGGAGGTCGTCGTTGCACTGCGAGAGTCCTTCGATGCTGACGCGGATCCCGATCTTGGGGAAGCGCTTGGCCAGCTCCACGATGCGGTCCTTGTGCCAGCCCGAGGTGCTGATGACCACGCGCTCGGCCTTGCGCATCATCACGTCCACGATCTCCTCGATGTCGCTGCGCAGGAACGGTTCTCCGCCCGTGATGTTGGCGAACTTGAAGTTGGGGAGGAATTCCAGCTCCTTGGGCTGGATCTCCCTGCGCGCGTCCGTGGGGTTTTCCCAGATGCTGCACATCTTGCAGCGCATCTGGCACCGGTAGGTGGTGATCACCGAGATGTCCGTGGGAAGCGTCGCCTTGGTTGACATAATCCGTCCTTGCTGTCTGGTCGGCGTGCCGGGGGCCGTGCCCTCGCGACGCCGTTGCCTCATGGGGCGGTTGGACCTGCTACTGCAGGAGTGACATGATGCTTTTAATATACCGCTCCTCGTTGTGTTCGCGAGCCCACGAAATGCAGGACTCGCTGATCCTTTTCCAGGCCTCCCGGTCCATGGTCCAGGCCCTCAGCACGACCTCGCGGACATCATCAATGCGACTGGGGTCGAACAGGAAACCGTGACCTCCCTCCACGAGTTCCGGAATGCCGCCGCGCTCCGAGCCCAGGATGGGCGTGCCGCGCGAAAGAGCCTCCAGCGCGACCATGGGATTGTTCTCCAGGCCGGTGGACGGGAGCAGGAGGAACGCGGACCTCCCCAGAAGATCGCCCACCTCCTCCCTCTTGAGCCTCCCCAGAACGTGCAGGTTGGGCAGCCGCGAAGCGGCGTCCCGGACCACCGCGGCCAAGGGTCCGTCCCCCGCCACATGGAAGGGGATTTCCGGAAGCGCGCCGGCCAGCGCCAAAAGAACGTCCACCCCTTTCTCCTCGGAGAGCCGGCTGGCGAAGGCGATCCCGGTGCGGACCTCGGATCCGGGCTGCGGGTCGGGGCAGGGATTGGACAGAACCTGGATCCTGCGGCCGCCACCGATCCCCTGGACGTTCCTCGCCAGGAACCGGCTCGGGCAGACGATGTTGGCGAAGCGGTGGTACACGCGGCCCAACTTCGCGTTCCAGACGGAATCCATCGCCACCACTGCGGATTTCACCGCCGATCCGTCCTTGCAGCGGTAGCGCACCGCCTGCCGGTATCCGGCACGCTCGCACTCGTGGCAGGGCTTGCCGTCGCGAAGACCGGTGTACACGGCGCAGACCGCCTTGTGGTCGTGCAGGATGATGCTCTGGGGGACCCGAAACATCTTGCCCAACGTGGTCACCAGCTGGTTCATGGGAAAGTGGTGGTAGACGTTGTGGTGCAGGAAGGCGTCGGGGCGGAACTCCCGGGCGATTTCCACGACCCGCTCCACCAGGTCGGAGTCGCGGAACATGCCGCGCACCCCGAGTTTTTCGGGCCCGAGGGATCGGGCCCCGAAGACCTCCGGTTGCCCTTCCTTGTGGAAACCGACCAACGCGACTTCGTGTCCGAACCGGTAGCCCGCACGGCCCACGATGTCGGCGACGACTTCCGACCCGCCGTTGAGCGTGGAGTACTTGTTGATCTGGAGGATTCTCAATTCGTCACCCTTCCTTCTGCGCCGTTGAATTTAGGGCGCGACGGGGTTCGGCCCCAACGGCCGATTTTCGCGGAACGCGTCCAGAAGCACCTGCAAGCGATCCGTGGGGCTGGTGGCATGCAAAGCCGGCTCCTTCCTGGGCAAGTCTTCCATCTCCAGGTCCCACCCCTGGTACTCCCGGAACGCGTGGTACGACCAGTCCCAGCCGTATTCCTCGAATAGCGAGATGCAGTCGGCCAGGTACCGGCTCGCGCCGGGGG
>DATNIW010000012.1:0-57281 GCA_035604215.1 Fibrobacteria bacterium | reverse complement strand
CCGTTTTCCGGACGGCAGGGGTAGTGGACGGCCACACCCCCGTGCAGGATGGTGGCCGCGGTCCAAAGCGGATAGTCGGGGCTGGGGAGCAGGACCTCGTCCCCCTCTTCCAGCAGCGCGGAGAGGGCCGTGAGGATCAGCTCCGAGACGCCGTTGCCCATGAACACGTCTTCCACGGTGACGTCCATGACGCCTCGGGTCTGCTGCTGCATGACCACGGCCTCGCGGGCCGGGAAGATCCCCTTCTGGTGGCTGTAGGCGTCGGCCTCGCGCAGGTTCTCGATCATGGCCAGCCGCATGGATTCGGGCGCGCGGAAGCCGAAGGCCCCGGGGTTCCCGATGTTGAGCTTCACCACCTCGTACCCGGCCTTCTCCAGCTCCTGGGCCCGACGCGCCAGCGGTCCGCGGATCTCGTACTTCACGCCGTTCAGACGGGAACTGGGCTGGATGCTCCTGGGTTTCATCGTCGTCGCTCCTATAGGTGGACAGGTTCGGAAAGGGAACAAAAAAGAGCCCGGCCTCTTCGGCCGTGTTCCCTGGAACGGTCGAGGAGAGGCGCTTCAGCCGTTGGCGGCGGTAGCTCGGGCGGCACGCGCGTCGAAGCACACGTCCGAAGGGCGTGCGGCGAGGACGGAGCGATGGACCGAGCGGATCATGGAGAAATTATAGGACAAAATGGCCCCTGTGACCATCGACCGATGTCGAATGGGGCCGTGTAGGGGCGATTCATGAATCGCCCCTAATCGCAGATGTCCCGTCACGGCCCCACCATCGGGAAGGTCCGGTCGATCCCCTCGCCCTGCAGGTGCACCAGATACAGACCGCGCAGGGGAACCGAGGCTCCCACGGTGCGGGAGCCGGTGAACGAGGTCCGGTCGACCAGAAGGGCCCTGCCCTGGGGAGTGACGACGGAAATCCGATCGATCTGGGAGGCCCCCGCGTCGATGCGGATCCCGGATCCGTCGCGCATGGACTCGACGGAGACGGGGCGGACGATTCTTGGCGCACCCGCGAGACCCGTGGCGGCCACGGCCTTGAGCTGCCATTGCTGGTTGGTGGTCGCGTAGTACTGCCACTGGTCCAGGGCCGCACCGTCCGATGTGGCGGCGGCCCCGCCGAACACCTCCGCGCTCCTGCCGCTGCACGCGTTGACGATCGAGTACCAACCGCTGCCGGTGTCGTTGACGGTCCACTGTCCCGAGAGGCCGGAATCGGAACCCAGGACCAGCTTGGCGCCGTCTCCGATCGAATCGTCCACGACGTCCAGGAACTTTCCACCCTGCTTGAAGGAGAATCGACCCTGGCTCGTCGCGGTGGCGACGAAGGCTTGGGTGGGGAGATTGGCGTCCGTCGACTGGACCACCGATCCGTCGGCGAGCTGGGTGGTGGCCGCCTTCCCGCTGTTGCGCGCCAGCAGCTCGTAGGTGGTCCCGGAAACGACTCCGTCCACCGGATCCAATTCGAACTCCTGGGTGGTGCCGTAGGAGAAGGTTCCCAGCACCAGCGCGGCCGCATCGGCGGTGGAGGCGTTCTGCACCACCATGGCCTTGCCCAGGGTGCCCACGTTCACGAAGCGCCACCAGGCCGAATCCGAACGGACCAGGTGCCAGCGCTGGTTGGAGGCTCCGTTGTCGGTGTACTGGTCCACGGCGGCGCCCGCCGTGCTGGAGGCCCCGCTCACCTCCATGCGGAACCGGCTTCCCACGTTGGTGATCCGGAAGTTGGATCCGCCCATGTTCTCGATCTTCCACTTCTGGGCGTTCGAACCGCTCGATGCCGCCTGCACCACTGCGGCTCCGGAGGTGGTGGAGCCGCCGGAGGGCTGAAGGAGCTTGCCCGTACCCCGCACCTTGATCTGGTAGACGCCGTCGGGAATGCTGGAGACTCCGGCCGACCATCCCGTGTCGTTGGGGTACCACCGGTCGTACCAGGTGAGTGCGAGGGAAGTCCCGCTCACATGGATGGGGAGCATCACCATCTTGGAATTGGAGAAATCGCTCACCGACCAGCGGTCGCCCATGTACACGAAATCCACACCGTTCGCGCCCGGCATGGGGAAGGCCCAGCCCACCTGCGATTCGAAGGTGTTGGCCCCTGCCGTCGCGATGTCTCCCCGGGAGGTCCAAGGCCCCCCCAGGGCGCTCGCCGTGTAGTAGTGGTTGTCGTTGAAGTTCCATCCCGTGCACCAGGACATGAGCCAGAAGTAGAGCCCGCCGGATTTCACGATGGAATGACCCTCGCAGGAGAAGTTGTCGGAGGCGTTTCCGCGGTACAGTTCCTTGACCACCTGGGTGTAGGTGCTGTCCAGCGTGAAGAGGCTCACGCTCTGGTTGTTGCGGGTGCTGCACAGGAGGTAGGCGGAGCCGTCGGCGTCCTGGTAGACGTTGAGGTCGCGGCTGTCGATGCCCAACGGCTGGAAGTGGTTCTGGAAGGTGTAATCCCCGTCGATCGAATCGGCGGTGGCGTACGCCACCTCCGCCACGTTGTAGGCGTTGTGGTCTTCGTAGTGCATCCACATCACGTACTTGCCGGTGTGCGGATTGTGCAGGATCTTGGCCCGCTCGATCGTGGCCCCTCCGCTCAGCAGGGTGTTGGAGGTGCTGGAGAGAATCTGCTTCACGTAGGTCCAGTGGACCAGGTCGCTGGACTTGTAGAGGACCACGGCGATGAAGGTCGAGTTGTTCTGAGAGCGGTCCATCCCCCACATGTACCAGGTGGCTCCGACCTTCATGATGCCCCCCTCGGTCGCGGAGATCACCTTGCCGTTCGAAGCGATCCAGTCCCCGGCGGGGACCACGGCGTCGCGGCAGGTGGCCGCGCGCACCGGGCCTTGCATCAGGCAGAGGAGCGCGGCGACGAGCGGAAGTCGATGGACATGGAGGGCGAAACGCATGGAAACCTCGATCAGGGCGGTACCGGTGACTGGCATGAATCTATCCCGGCGCGACCGGAACCGCTGGCCGACCGGCCCGACAAGGAACGCGAATTCGTTGTTGTCTCGCCAATGGCCCATCCCCCGATCCCGGCTACGTCGACCGTTGGATTCCCCGCCCACCGCCTCGGTGTACTTTGGATCCCGTGGACATGTTGCAGACCCGGATGCGAGGCAGAAGCTGGAACTTCGGAAGCCTCTACGAAGTGATGGCCAAGGCCAACGCGCCCAAATCCGGCGATCGATTGGCCGGGATCTGTGCCCAAAGCGCCCAGGAGCGGATCGCCGCCAGGCAGGTGCTCTCGGAAATTCCCGTTTCGCGGTTCCTGGAGGAACCCGCCGTGCCCGCGGAACGGGACGAAGTCACCCGAGCCATCCAGGCGGGGATCGAACCCATCGCCTGGGCGGAAATCAGAGGCTGGAGCGTCGGAGAACTCCGGGAGAGGATCCTCGCCGCAAACGGTCCCACCCTGCTGCGCTGGGGGAAAGGCCTGCCGTCGGAGGCCATCGCCGCCGTCGCCAAGCTGATGTCCAACCTGGACCTGGTGTCGGCCTCCGCCAAGATCGCGGTGGACGTGCGCTGCCGCACGCGTCTGGGCGGATCGGGGATCCTTTCCAGCCGCCTGCAGCCCAATCACCCCACCGACGACCTGGCCGGAATCCTGGCCTCGCTGGACGAGGGTCTGTCCTACGCCTGCGGAGACGCCGTGGTGGGCATCAATCCCGCGGACGATTCGGTGGGCGCCGTGCGGCGCACCGCGGACGCCGTGAGCGAACACGTCCACGACGTCCTGGGCGTGCCCACGCAGGTCAGCGTGCTGGCCCACGCCACCACCCAGATGGAGGTGCTGCGCCAGGGGGGCAGGCTGGACCTGGTGTTCCAGTCCCTGGCCGGGACGGAAGACGCCTGCCGTTCCTTCGGGATCTCGGGCCAGCTTCTGTCCGAGGCGCGGGCGTGCCAGAAGGAGCTGCGCCCGGAGCTCGGTCAGGTGATGTACTTCGAGACCGGCCAGGGGTCCGAACTTTCCGCCGGGGCCCACCACGGGATCGACCAGCTCACCCTGGAGAGCCGTTGCCACGGGCTGGCGCGGATCCACGACCCGTTCCTGGTGAACACCGTGGTGGGGTTCATCGGGCCGGAGTACCTGGCCGACGGCCGCGAGGTCGCGCGGGCGGGGCTGGAGGACCATTTCATGGGGAAGCTCCACGGACTGCCCATGGGGGTGGACGTGTGCCATACCAACCACATGGACGCCGACCAGAACGACCTGGAAAGCCTGGCGGTCCTGCTGGCCGCGGCCGGTTGCACCTTCTTCATGGGCGTGCCGATGGGCGACGACGTCATGCTCAACTACCAGACCACGAGCTTCCACGATCTGGCCACCCTGCGCGAGACCCTGGGCAGGCGCACCGCCCCCGCATTCGAGGCCTGGATGGAAAGGGAGGGGATCCTTCGCGACGGCCTCCTGACGGAATCCGCCGGAGACGCCAGATTCTTCTCCGCCGGGCGCAGGAGATCCGCGTGAGCGCGCTCCTGCGCGAAACGTCCCGGGAACCGCGCGAGCGCACTTCGGCCCGGATCCAGGTCGGACGCGCGGGAACCCGACCCACCACCGCCCAACTGCTGCGTTTCCAGGAAGACCACGCCTGCGCGCAGGACGCCGTGCTCGCCACCGTGGACGCCGGAACGCCCGGTCGCCTCGGATGCGTCCTGGAATCGCGCTCGAGCGCCCGGGACAAGACCGAATACCTCCGCAATCCCGGTACAGGACGGAAACTGGCCGAGGGCGAGGAGGGGCGGATCCTGGCACGGATCACCCCCGGAGCCCAGGTTCTGGTGGCCGTCGGCGACGGGCTCTCTCCCGCGGCCGTGGAGGCGCAGGTGCCCGTCCTCCTTCCCGCGTTGCTCGGATGCCTGCGAAAGGAAGGGTTCGAATCCATCGCAGGTCCCGTCTTCGTCCACCTGGCCCGGGTGGGTGTGCTGGATGCGCTGGGAGAAATCCTTCGGCCCGAGGTGGGAATCCTCCTGGTGGGAGAACGGCCCGGTCTGGCCACCGCCCTGAGCCTCTCGGCGTATCTCGGCTACCGACCCGGGCCGGGCCGCAGCGACGCCGACCGCAACGTGCTCTCCAACATCCACGAAGGGGGAATCCAGCCCCTCCAGGCCGCCGCGATGGTGGCCCGTTGGGCGGCGTCCATGCGCCGCCAGGCCTCGAGCGGCGTCGGCTTCCGACCCGACGCCGGATGATGCCGACGGTCCTCGATGCGACCCAGGCCACGCATGCCCACGTTTCCGCCTGCGGCTTCCTGCTCCTGGACAAGCCCCGGGGGAAATCCTCGCAACAGGCGCTCTCCCCGCTGAAGCGTCCGCTGCGCCAGAAGAGGATCGGGCACGCGGGCACCTTGGATCCCCTGGCCACGGGCCTCCTGGTGGCCGCCGCCGGCAAGGCCACGCGGCTCCTGTCCCACGTGGAAGGGGCGCGCAAGGAATACCTGGTGTGCCTCCGCGCGGGGGTGCGCACCGACACGCTGGACCTGGATGGACAGATCCTGTCGGAAGCCGCCGCGTCCTGGGACGGCATCGACTGGGAAGATCTGTCGCGTCCCTTCCTGGGGGAGATCGGCCAGGTTCCGCCCGCGTTCTCGGCCATTTCCGTGGGCGGTGTCCGCTCCTACGAAAGGGCTCGCAAGGGGGAAGACGTGGTCCTTCCCGCGCGGCGCGTGACCATCGATTCCATCGAGCCGGTCGATGGGCCGTCGCCGTTGTCGGGCACCGGATGGGAACCCGGAGACGCGACGCTGCGGATCCGGTGTTCCAAGGGCACCTACGTGCGCAGCCTGGTCCGGGACCTGGGCGAGCGCGCGGGGTTCGGAGCCAGCGTGTCGGCGCTGCGCCGCACCGCCATCGGCCCGTGGCGTCTGCCCGACGCGAGAACGGCGGAACCGGGCGAACCGGAGGTCCTGCCCGTGGACCGCATGTTCGACTGGCCCCGGTTCCATGTGCGCGAGGAGGACCTGAGACGGCTCTCCAACGGGAACGACATCCTCGCCGACATCGCACCCGGACCGCTGGTCCTGGCCCTTGGCCGGGATGGGGTCGCCCTCGCGTTCGGACGGGTGGAGGACGACGGGCGTTTCCGACCCGAAGCCCTCCTCGTGGATCAGATCCTGGAGAGCGCCGCCTCGTAATCCGGTTCGGTGGTGATCTCCGACACGAGTTCCGAGTGGACCACCACCCCGGCGGCGTCCAGCACGACCACGGAACGGGCCATGAGCCCCTTCAGGCCCGAGTCCAGGAGCTTCACGCCGTAGGCGTCCTCGAAGGAGGTGTCGCGGAAGGCGGAACCGGTGATCACGTTGTCCAGGCCTTCGGCGGCGCAGAAACGCTTGGCCGCGAAAGGCAGGTCCTTGGACACGCAGAGCACGACCACGTCCTTCAGCGAGGCCGCCTTCTCGTTGAACTTGCGCACGGACGTGGCGCAGGTGGCGGTGTCGACGCTGGGGAAGATGTTGATCACCACCTTCTTCCCCGCGAGGTCGGAAAGGGAGATGTTGGAGAGGTCCTGCTTGACCAAGTGGAAATCCGGGGCCTTGGAGCCGATGGAAGGAAGGTTTCCGGTGGTCTGGACTGGGTTGCCGCGAAGCGAAACGGTGGCCATGGGGCGCCTTTCTAAGGATTGAGATTGAGACTCGTGGGGAGTCGAATATAGGATACAAGGAGTCGGCAAGCCGGGCCACTGGCGGGGACCTATCTTCCTCGGCTCCATGAAGATCCGCCTCCTGCTCGCGACCGTCCTCTTCGCGTCCCTCCGCGTCCTCGCCTACGGCGACCAGGACCAGGACAAGAACCATCCTGAGGTCCGCTGGTGCGTTTCGGAGACCTCCCACTTCCGCTTCTTCTACGAGAAGGGACTTCGCAAGGCCGCCGAGGCCTGCGCGGCGCGCGCCGAGGCGGTCTATCCCGAGATCACCGCGCTCTACGGTTGGGAGCCGGCGGGAAAGACCGACTTCCTGGTGTACGACGAGGACTACTCCAACGGATGGGCCATCGCGAGCCTGAACACCATGGCCATCTGGGACGCCGACCTGGGCTTCGAGCTGCGGGGCACGCACGACTGGATCCGCGACGTGGTGGCCCACGAGTTCTCCCACGTGGTGTCCATCCAGGAAGGCGCCAAGGGTCCGCCTTGGATTTCCGAGCTGGAGCTGGGCTGGGACGACGGCTCCGACCACCCCGTCACCTCCAGCGGATGGTTGCTCTGGTCCCTGGATCCCTATTCCATGTCCATGGCCGAGGGGACGGCGCAATGGACCAGCATGAAGATGGGCGGCGACCATTGGGACACGCACCGCGCCATGATCCAACGGGTGTACGCCGACGCCGACAGCCTGCTGCCCTGGAGCCGGATGAGCGCGTTTTCCGGCACCGGACTGGACTACGAACGGGTCTACGGGCAAGGGTTCAGCCTGATGCGGTTCATCGAGGAAACGCGCGGCAAGGAGTTCGCCGGGAAGTGGTGGAAGGCCCTGTCCCGCTGGCCCGCCCAGACCCCGGACGCGGCCTGGAAGAGCCTCACCGGACAGGACATCCGGGTCCTCTGGTCCCAATGGCGGGATTCGTCCAAGGCCCTGGCGCGCCGCGAGATCCAGGCCGCCTCCCCGCTGGTGGAGGGACGGAAATTGTTCGGAGACGCCTTCAACTGCCGGTCGCCGCTGTGGTGGAACGACACGCTGATCCTGTTCTCCTCCAACCGCGGATCGGACTTCCAGATCAATTCCCTGTGGGCCTACGACCTCCATCCCCGCGACACCGCGGACAGGAGCTGGGTGGTGGCCCCCATCATCCGCTCGCCGTTCTCCGTGGACACCGCAGCGCGCGAGGTTTGGTTCCATTCCGGGAGGGAGGACGATTCGCGGGGACGGCCCGTCCTGGACATCTACACCGCGGTCCTGCACCCCGAGCGCAAGGATTCGACCCGGTTCACCGCCGACCCCAAGCCGAAGCAGAAGAGACTGACCCGTTCCATGCACGCCTTCTGCCCGGCCGTCCACGGGGACAGCATGGCCGTCGTGGTCCGCGACCGGATGGCGTTCCACGTACAGATCCTGCCCTCGGACGGATCGGGATCCGGACGGGTGCTGTACCCCCTCCCCGACTCTTCGGGGGACGAGCCCGACGAACCGATCTTCGCGGTCCAGTGGGCACCGGACGGGAAGACCCTGGCCGTGGACCGGTTCGACGGGACCCTCCGCCGGGTGGACCTGGTGGACCGCGCCGGGCACCTGCTGTCCCGCGCCGGAGATTCCCTCTCGGAATGGCGCGACCCGGCGTTCTCGCCGGACGGGAAATGGTTGTACCTCTCCTCGGACCGGACGGGGATCTTCGACCTTTATCGCCAGGATCTGTCCACGGGAAGGATGGACCAGATCACCTCCGTCGAGGGCGGAGCCTTCCAGCCGGCACCCTCCCCGGACGGCAAGCGCCTCGCATTCGTCGCCTGGGGCACCGACGGGTATTCCCTCCAGATCCTGGACACCCTCCACCCCTTCGCTCCCCGGAACATGGCCAAGGCGGAGGTTCCCGCGGACACCGCGCCGGTCCAGGAGTCCTGGGACCTGGCCGGCCGCGAGCAGCCCTATTCCTCCATCCCCGACCGCGCCCTCCTCTCGCCCATCCTCTACGCCCAGCGCACGCCCCCGCTCTTCGGATACGAGGGCTCGCAGTGGAAGGCCATGGCGGGAGCCCGGGCCCAGATCCTGGATCCCGCCCGCGTGAACAGCCTGGTGTTCCTGGGCCTTCTGGACCTGGGCAACGGATTCGACTACCTGGGCCTGGACCAGCCCAACCTCATGAACCCTCGCCAGGAGAAGGTGTTCCTGGTGGGTTGGGAGAACCGCTCCTGGTGGCCCACCCTCTACACCGAGGCCTCCTGGCAGAACCTGCGCGGGCAGGACACCTCGAGCCTCGAACCCCTCGAGCCCGGTGGTCCTCGGGTCCAGATCACCCAGCCCTGGGCCATGCAGGTGTCGTCCGTGGTGGCCGGAGCGCGGTACTCGCTCACCCAGAACCAGAAGGTCCACGCCGAACTCTCCTGGACGGGCTACGACTTCGACCTCTACGACGCCAATTTCCGCTTCAACGCCTATTCCGCCCTCGCCCCCACCTTCTTCTGGACCTACCTGAGCCAGCAGGAGCAGGGATTGGACAAGCTCGCCGACCAGCGCGGAACCTTCGCGCGCATCCAGGCCTCCTCGGAGTTCTCCGACCTGCAGCGGTCCGGGACCTTCGATTCCGTCTTCATCCAGCAGGCCAATGGAGCGGTCACGGCCCGCACCGTGTCCAGCACGGTCAACCGGGTCTCGGCAGACATCCGCGAGGCCGTGCCCAATCCCCTGTGGGACGACCAGACCTTCGAGTTCGACGCCCAGGCTTCCGGCATCCTGAACTGGCGAAGTCCCGACACCCTGAGCGACTTCTACCTGGAAGGGCTCTCCGTCCCGGGGTATCCGGACTTCGTGCCCGGACAGACGGAGACCCGCACCTTCCAGGGCACGCACACGGCCTATTTCCGTGTCGCGACCCGCTTTCCCCTGGTGCACATCCGCGGGGGCGATTGGATCTGGTTCTTCGACGACTGGAGCGCGGGGGCATCCGCCCAGGCCGGTCGCGCCTGGAAAGGAGACTGGTACGACCCCGGCCTGTCCCTGCGCGCCCAGGCCTGGGACTACGCGCGGTCGGTCACCTGGGAGACCCGACTGTCGGGGCGCATCCACAGCGCCTACCCCTTCCACCTCTCCCTGGCCTTCTCCCGCGCGCTGGACAACCCCGGCGGACTCCACCAGGCGGATGTGCGGATCTTCGGGGCGCCCACCGGCGCCACCCGGGTGGAGTTCGGGGTGAACACCGGCCTGGACGAATGGGCCATCATCGACCAGCCCTTGCGCCGCCTGGGCCTGTTGCCCGAGCCGCGGAGACTCTGGTGAGATCGCGACGGCTCCTGTCGCTCCTGTTCCTGGGCTTCAGTTCCGGACTTCCCCTCTACCTCACGTCCAAGACCCTCCAGGCCTGGATGTCCAGCAGCAAGGTGGACCTGAAGTCCATCGGCCTCTTCTCGCTGGCGAGCCTGCCCTACAGTCTGAAGTTCCTCTGGGCGCCGCTGTTGGACAGATTCCGTCCGCCCTTCCTGGGACGTCGGCGCGGCTGGATCCTCCTCTGCCAGGTCCTGCTGGCCCTGGCCGTGGCCGCGATGGCCTTCGCGGATCCCCGCCAGTCGCTGCGACCGCTCGCGCTCGCGACCGTGCTGGTCGCCTTCCTTTCGGCCAGCCAGGACATCGCCTTCGAGGCCTGGCGCGTGGATGTCCTCCCCGAAGCCGAACGCGGGTCGGGGGCCTCCACCGCCGTCCTGGGATACCGGATCGCCCTCCTGGTGACCGGGGCCCTGGCCCTGATCTGGGCCGACCGCCTGGGATGGAGGACGGTCTACCTGCTCCTGGCCCTGTTCCAGGGAAGCTTGGCGGTGGCGACATTCCTGGCCCCGGAGCCCGTCCAGTCCGCCGCATCCCCCAGGACCCTGGCGGACGCCGTGGTGAAGCCCTTCTCCGCCTTCGTGCGCGCCCGCGGCTGGGTTCGCGCCGGCGCCGCCCTCGCCTTCATCGCGTTGTTCAAGTGGGGCGTCTACCTGGTGAGCGCCTCGTCGACGCCCTTCCTGCTGGCATTGGGCTACTCCAACACCGAGGTCGGACAGGTGCTGGGCGGAGCGGGTCTGGGCGCCTCCATCGCGGGGACCGCCGCAGGCGGAATCGCCATGTCGCGCCTTTCCGTGCGCGGAGCGCTCTGGGCGTTCGGAAGCTTGCAGGGAGCGTGCGGGATCCTGTTCTGGCTGTTGGCCCTGCACGGACGCGATCCCCCGCTGATGGCCGCGTCGGTGATCTCGGAGAACTTCTTCGTGGGCATGGGGTCCGCCGCGCTCGTGGCCTGGATGATCGGCGAGTGCGATCCTCGCTACTCCGCCACCCAGTTCGCCCTGCTCTCCAGCCTGATGGCCTTCTCCAGGGACATCCTCACCTCGCCCTGGGGATGGCTTTCCGTCCGTCTGGGCTGGCCCGCCTTCTACCTGTGGACCGTGGTCGCCTGCGTACCCGGCCTGCTCCTGCTCGGCTTCTTCCGCAAGCCCTCCATGGCGGCTACAGCAGGGCCATGACGCCCTGGGGCAGCAGGTTCGCCTGGGCCAGCATGGCCGTGGAGGACTGGTTCAGGATCTGGTTGACCGAGAGCTGGGTGCTCTGCTGGGCGTAGTTCGTGTCCATGATGTTGGATTCCGCGCTGGTGGCGTTCACCACGAAGGATCCCAGGTTGCTGGAGGCGCTGGAGAGCTGGTTCATGGAGGACCCCAGACCCGAGCGCAGCGACGAGACCGACTGCAGGGCCGAATCGAGGCTGGCCAACGCCCCCTGGGCCCCGGATTGCGTGGACACGGTCCCGAGCGAAAGCGTGGACGAGAGGCTCCCCGTGGAGACGTTGATGACCGATCCCGGCGAACCGTCCCCGACCTGGAAGCTGAAGCCCTGCTTTCCGGAAAGCAGAGGGATTCCGTTGTAGGTGGTCGATTGGGAGATGTCCGAGACCTCGGAAGCCAAGGCGGAGTATTCCTGCTGGATCGCGGCGCGATCCGTGCTGTTGTAGGTGCCGTTCGCGGACTGGGTGGCGAGGTCCCGCATCCTCTGCAGGGTGTCGGTGATCTGCTGGCCGCCCGAATCGGCGATCTGGAGCATGGCCGCCGCGTCGTTGGAGTTGTTCTGCGCCTGCTGGCTGCCGCGGATCTGGGCGCTCAAGGCCTCGGCGGTGGCCAGTCCAGCAGGATCGTCGGCAGCCGAATTGATGTTCAGGCCCGTGGCGAGCTTCAGGAGCGAAGACCTGAGCTTGGTCAGGTTCGCCTGCATGGAATTCTGGATCCCGAGAGCGGAAGTGTTGTCGTTGATGAGCATCGGCTTTCCCCCTGATTTTCGAACAGGCCGCGCGATTCACGAGACGCCGGGATTCCGGAATTCTCCTGGATCGAACCCTCCACCCTGTTCGGAGGCCCGGACGAAAGCCCGGTAATCATGGTATAGGCTGCGGGGACCCCGAACTTTAGCCCGAAATTTCCGGAAACGAAAAAACCCCGGTCCGCGATGGACCGGGGTCGAACTCTCGAACCTTCCCAAAGTGCGGGAAGGAGCGGAATTACATCTTCTTCGCCTTGGAGGTGTCCTTCTTGGTGGAGTCCACCTTGGTGGAATCCTTCTTGGTGGTGTCGACCTTCTTGGTGGTGTCGACGACGACGGCGGTGGTGTCCTTGGTGGCGGTGTCCTTGGGCTTGTTGTCGCAAGCAACGAACAGGAAAGCGGCGGTGGCAAGGATGGCGAGCTTCTTCATGGGAACACCTTTCGATGGTAGGATAGGGAAGAGACGGTCTGTCTCGTTCTGTGGACCCACTGAGCGAAGACCATGCCCACCTTCAAGATCTGGTCATCCTTCCTCGTTTACCCGGTGAAGACGGAATTTATCGGGTTTTTCGCCCGATGAATCGGGTGGATTGCCTGGGATTTTTCACTGGTTCCTTCGGCGAGGATCCAATCCAACAGGGTGTCGGCGAGATGGGACGCGAGCACCTGGGGAGAGGGGAGTTTTTGCCATGGACGGTGATCCAGGGGCCGGACTCCGGTCAGCCAGGTTTCCAACCGGTCTCCCCCCGGTCCCAGCCGGATGGAGCCATGCTGGAGCAATGACACTTTCCCCAACCGACGAGCGGATCCCACCCACTTCATCCCTCGCCATTTGAGTTCGTGACGACTGGTGGAAGCGAAACAGGGCGCCGGCCCCAGGCCCAAGGGGTCTCGGCTGGAGCCTCCGCGCTCCAGCGTCAGGTCCTCGATCCCCGCCCTTCGCCCCGACTCCAACAGCCAGGCCCCGAAAAACTCCTCGGGTCCACGTCGCCCCTCCAGGAACACGGGATGGTCCAGAGGGAAGACCACCGAGTAGGTGAGTTCGTCCTGATGCCAGACCGCGCGGCCGCCCGTGGGGCGCTTCACCACCGCGGCAGGTCCGAGCGGGTCCGAGGAGGGATCCTTCCGCCATTTTTCCCAACGGGGCGCGAGGGCCACCTCATGCGTCTGTCCGCGTCCGAGGCTCACGGTGGGCTCGTCCCACAGGTAGAGTCGCAAGAGGGGAACCCGGGCGTCGGGCGAGGCGGTGGCCGGGTCGGACTCCATGGAAAGGAAAATCTCCTCGTCCCGTCGCATGTGGGCTTCGCCCGATCCCCCTCGCAGGGGTTCCGTCCTGAGTTCCATGCCTGCGGTGCCCGGAACTCTGGCCTAATGGCAGGAGGTGCAGACGGCGATGCTGGTGAGCACCAGGGAAAGGAGCAACGAGAACCCCATCAGCTTGAGGGACCGGCACCGCAAGGCCGTCTCCAGTCCCTGGTCGGGGACGCGCTGGGTGCCGCAACCCAGGTCCCAGGCGCCCAAGGCGGCCAAGACGACGCAGGTGCTGGTCCAGGCCTCGAGGACGCACAGGAAGCTCCCGAACAGGGGAAGCACCAGAACCCACCTCCAAAGGGGGTCCACATCGGACCACAGCATCCAAGCCCCCGCCAAAACCGTGACCAGAAGTCCGGAGAGTCCCAGCAGGAGCCTGGTCCGTCGCCCTCGTTTGCAGAGATTGACCACGGCCAACTGTTTGGAAGCGCACTGCATCTGGCGGCATATGATACTCGGTGGCGCGACGGACAGCCACCGGATCCCACGAACGGGGCATCATTTTTCAAAACCGTGACAAAACGCCTTCGGCCCTGGGCTGGATCCCCGGGACCGGGCATATTGGCTCCCATGCCGAACACAACCACCGCCGTCCGACTCGCCCGACGGGCCGGCTCGCTCGCCTTCGAGATGGTCCGTGGCGTGCAACGCCCTCGGCTCCTGACCCACATCGTGACCTACCGATGCAACGCCCGGTGCCAGATGTGCGATTCCTGGAAGCGCGACGGCCGCTCGGATCTGGACGCCTCCGCCATCGAGGCTGTCTACCACAAGCTCCCGAAACTGGACGCGGTCCGGCTCACCGGAGGCGAGCCCTTCGTCCGTTCCGACTTCGCGCGCATCGCGACCTCCGCCCAACGGATCCTGCGTCCCCTGGCCCTGCACATCACCACCAACGGCTTCCTGACCGGCCCCATCGTGGAATACTGCCGGCGACGCGACCCCGAAATTCCCCTCCATCTGCTGGTGTCCCTGGACGGGTGCGAGGAGAACCACGATCGCATCCGGGGGCACAAGGGGGCGTACCGGAACGTGATGGCGACCCTGGGCGCCGTGTCCGCGCTCCGCAAGCCGGGCAACATCCGGTTGTCCGTGAACCAGACCATCGTGGAGGAGTCGGGAATCGCGGACATCCATCCCCTTACCCGTCTGCTGGAAGATCTGGGCGTGGAGCACCAGGTGGTGCTCGCCTACGAGGCCTCGGGCACCTACAGCGAGGATTGGGACGAGGAGAGCTCCCGCGGCCAGATCGGGAACTTCACACCGCTGGCGACACTCTCTCGCGACGCGGAGGGAAGGTTGCTCGCCGCCATGGAAGAACTCGAATCCGGTTCCAGTCCCGAAGTGCGCCTGGCCAAGGCGTACTACCGCAAGGGTCTGGCCCAGCGCCTGGGCAAGGTCGCCGCGACGGCTCCGCCCTGCGCCGCGCTGGGTCGGCATCTTCGGCTCATGCCCGACGGCTCGGTTCCCGTCTGCCAGTTCAATCCGGCGCGGGTGGGAAATCTTGCCCGCCAGGACTTTTCCGAGATGTCTTCCTCCCCGATCTACCGGGAAGCGCGGGACTGGGTGGAAAAATGCCCGGGCTGCTGGGCCGAATGCGAAGTCCTGCCCAGCGCCATCTATTCCGGAGACCTGCTCCGCTTCGGTCTTGGACTTCCGCCCCGCCGGAAGGTCCCCGCCCATGCGAACGCAAGCCAACCCGACAGCAACAACACGCCGCCCACAGGCGTGACGACGCCGAACCCGCGGATCCCGGAGAGGGCCAAGGCGTAGAGCGAGCCCGAGAACAGGACGGAACCCGCCGCCAGCAGCCGGTACGGAAGGCGCAGGCAAGGCACACCGGCCCGATCGGCCAAGGCGAGGGCGAGAAGAACGACCGCATGGACCAGGTGGTATTGGGCACCCGTGGCCCAGACCGCCATCAGGTCCGGCGGAAGTCTGGACCGGAGGGCATGGGCGCCGAAGGCACCGAAGACCACGGCCAATGCGCCCCAGATTCCGGAAAATCCCAGCATCACGATCTCCTCCAGCCCCCATGGGGGCGCAACGGATCCAGGTCCAAGGCGTCCGGCTCCAGGGCCGTGCCGTCCAGGAGGTCGGCGATCACGGCACCGGTGCGCGGGGCCATGGAGATCCCCGAACGGTAGTGGCCGGAGGCGACGAACAATCCCGGTTCCAGCCGACCCACGTGGGGAACCCGGTCGCGGGTACGGGGACGGATTCCGGCCCACGACTCCACCGCTGTGGAGAGATCGAGCCGGGGAAACAGTTGCCGCAGGCGGACCTGGAGATCCGCGATGCCCGCCGGGGTGGTGGTCTCCTCCAGGACCCCGTGCTCCATGGTGGCGCCCACCACCGACCACTCGCCCCGGGGCACCACGTAGAAGACGTCCTCCAGGTGCACCATGGCGGGGAGGCCGTGGAGGGCGGGAATCCGCGCGAGCTGGCCCCGCACGGGAACCAGGTTCGCCTTCCAACCCGCGGACTCCAGGACGGAACCCGTCCAGGGCCCCGCGCAGACCACGACGTTGGGCGCCCGGAACGCGCCGAGGGAGCAGGTGGCGACCCAACCCTCGCCACCGCGTTCCAACCGCACCGGGCCGGAACGCTCCAGGACCCTGGTCCCGGCGAGCCGCACCGACTCCAGCAAGGCCGCCAGGAGCTCGGCGGGACGGATCCACCTCTCTCCGGGGAACCGGAAGATCCTCCAGGGGCGGTCGCGCAGCAGGCTCGCCAGGGCGCGGGGCGCCGCCTCCGTCTCCTCCCATCGCGAGGGGTCGGATTCCTCTTCCAGTTTGTGGCGGAATCTGTCCGCACGGCCGCCGTGGCAGAAGAAGCACCAGTCGTCGCCTTCCTCCAGGTCCACCCGGAGGGAGGACTCGCGGGAAAGCGCCGCCACCCATTCCGGATAGGCCTGCAGGGATCGCGAATAGAACATGCGGCCGGGCACCCGGGATCGCACAGCCCCGCGGGAGACCAGGATCCCCGCCGCGGCCACGGAGGCGTGGGAAGCGGCCCGGTCCCTCTCCAGCACCAAAGGGCGCCATCCCCGCAGGGCCAGTTCGCGGGCCACGGAAAGGCCCGCGATGCCTGCCCCCACGACCAGCACGTCGCGATCGCTGCCCACGGAGGCCAAGTTACTGGCCTGACGCCGCACGGACCACCGCGAGCGTTGGGTTCAAGCCGAACCGGTTGGGGGCCACATCACTCATCGGGCTTGGGCTGAAGCCCTTCGCTGGACCAACCTCGCTGCGCTCGGATCAAGACCGGCTCCAACCGCCCGCAGGGCGTTGCCGAGCGATGGACTTCAGTCCGAGCGGGCCGGGGACGCCAGATATCGAACGGTGCCTCACCCCTACGCCTTGCTGACTTCGCGCACCAGGAGGCTCAGACCCTCGCGCGACGCCGGCCGCTCGGCCAAGCCCGGAAGCTCCGAGGCGGAAACCAGTTCCGGGTCGTAGACGGCCACGGCGAACCGGTCGCCCTCCTGCAGGTAGGTGGACTCGCCGAGCGGGGTGTAGCGCGTGGCGCCGATCGTGATCACCGCCCTGTCGGGGCGGGCGGCGGCCGAAAGCAGGGCGGGAAGATCCTCCAGGGGGCCCTCGTCCTCCTGGCTGGTCAATTTCTGCTCCATCCATTCCACCAGCGCAGGGCCGTAGAGGGTGTAGCCGAGAACCGGGCTGTCCTGTCCGTAGGCCTGCCAGGAGCCGTCGCGACCGAGGAACGACGCGATGCGGAACCGGTCCAGGGTGCAGCCCGGGACCAGACCCCCGGGGAGGGCGATGCGGACGTCGGACAGACCCTTCGATCCCGGTCCCCAGTTCTTCTTGTGGCTGATCTTGGCGGCACCTTCGCGGCGGATGGAGGCGTCGTCGAAGGCGGCGAAGGCCGTGGGCCGGATGCGGACCCGGCCGGATGGGTCCCAGGAGAGATCCGCGAAGAGCGCGACTTCCGGTTCGCCCTGGACCTGGGCTCCGTCGGGCAACGCGAGCAGCGAGGAGGAGATCGGGTTCGTGGACAGGAAGTTCCCGGGGATCGGAAGATGGAAGGGGAAGATCCCCTTGGGTCCCTGGCCCGAAGCCTTCAGGGCGGCGAAATCGCGGATCTCGCCCGCCTGTTCCAGATGGCCGGCGAAGTTCCCGGCGACGCCGAATCCGGCGAAGGCGCGTCGCATGCCCGTCACGTCCCCTCCAGAAGCAGAGATAGATCCAATGGGAGCGCGGAATGGGTCAGCGCGCCCAGGGAAGCGAATTCGGCGCCGGCGGAGGCGTAGGCGGGAAGGGTGCCCAGGCGGATCTCGCCGGAAACTTCGAAGGGAAATCCCGCTCCGCGCGCGTCGCGCAGGGCGACCGATCGAGCGACCTCGGCCGGGGCGAAGTGGTCCAGGAGCACGCGCGTCAGGGGAAGGTCCAGCACGGAATCCAGTTCCTCGAGGGAGCGCACTTCCACGATGACATCGGCACCCACCGGACGTTTTTCCAAGGCGCGCAGCGCGGCGGATCGCACGCCTCCCGCGGCCTGGGCGTGGTTTTCCTTGATGAAGACCGCGTCCCACAGTCCCATGCGATTGTTGGCCCCCCCGCCCACGCGGATGGCCCATTTTTCCAGCTCGCGCTGGCCCGGCGCGGTCTTGCGGGTGTCCAGCACCCGGCAGGAGGCCCCCGCGGCGTCCTGGTGGATCCGAGCCTGGGTGGCGACCCCGGAAAGATGTTGCGCGAGGTTGAGGAAGACCCGTTCCCCTTCCAGGATGGCTCGGGTGGGTCCTTCCAGGAGCAGGACCTCGTCTCCCGGCGCCACCGTCGAACCGTCCTCCCGCAAAAGCGTCAGCTCGACCTCCGAGGCGCCCGACTCCGGGTCCACGGCACCCAATTCAGAAAAGACCAGGGGCGCCAGGGACACCCCGCAGAGCGTTCCCGATTGCTTGGCGACCACCCGGGCCCGGCTGCGGTGGCCGGACGGCAGCACGAGTCGGCAGGTGAGATCGCCGGTCCCGATGTCCTCCTCCAACGCCAGTCGAACGATGCGGCGAGCGGCGGCTTCGGGAAGATCGAACATGATCGGCCCAGAGTAGTTCCTACCCTCCAGGGTGGGCAAGGGCGGGCAAAGCTTGCCCGGCTCCCCTCCGGAACGGGCCCGTACGGGGTGCCCCGACCGCTTGGCCCGTGGCTTGCGTGAGGTGCCATCACCGTGTTGAAGATCAAAGACATCATCGCCCTGGTGGCGCTCGCCGTGGTGAGCTTTCCCGTGGTCCTGCTGGGAGTGCTCCTGTGGACCGGCAACGTCCGCCTCGTCTTCGGGACCGAGGCGCAGGACCCAGCCGCCCGCGCTCGTTTGTTGGAACGCCCCGAGGACATCCCGGGTGCCACGCGCACCTCGACGGACACGTCCCGGATGGGAATGACGGATTCGGCCATGCTCCTGCGTGCCGCCGACCTGGACCGCCGGGAGGCGGAGGCGATGCAGGAAGCATCCCGGGTGCAGATGCTCCGGGAGGACGACGCCCGGATCCGGGACACCATCCGCGCCGAGCGCCTGCGCCTGGAAGGCATCCTGGGCAAGGGCGATTCCCTCGAGAACGCCCGCACCACCGTGCTGGCTGGAACCTTCTCCGGCATGAAGCCGGACCAGGCGGCGAAGATCCTCGCCGCCCTGGACGACATCCTGGTCACCGCCATCCTGCGCAAGATCCCGGACGACCGACCGCGCGCCAAGATCCTCGCCGCCATGGGCAAGTTGGACGTGCAGAGGGCGGCTCGGGTGTCCCAACTGCTG
Source organism: Fibrobacteria bacterium (assembly GCA_035604215.1). Taxonomy (GTDB): domain Bacteria; phylum Fibrobacterota; class Fibrobacteria; order UBA5070; family UBA5070; genus UBA5070. Next base: position 38,281 of record DATNIW010000012.1, on the reverse strand, counting down.
GCCGGCGCTTCGAGGTCCATCCCGAGCAGTCCCCCCGCGACCGTTGCCGAACCCGTGCGGCCCAAGGATGCGGCCGTCGACACCTCCAAGGATGCGAAGAAGGGGACCGCGACCGGGACCGCACCGGCGCCTTCCGCGAAGACGGAGACGAAACCATGAGCAGCTCGCTCCTCCAACTGCTGACCCTTCCGGCCAGCGGCCAAACCCCGAGTTCCACTCCGGTCCAGGCCTTGGGCATCCCCCAGGCGCTCGGCGGCAACCCGGCCAACGGTGCGCCCGGAGCCGCAGGGAGCCAGGCGCCCTCCACGGTGGGGTTCCTCCATGTCCTGGACATGCTGCTGTCCGCGGCACCCCTGTCGCAAGCAGGCAGCACATCGATTTCCGGCCTCCTGGTCCAGACCTCCGTCACCAGCACCTCGAGCGATGTCGCCAAGACGTCCTCACCGGAACAGGACACGCCGTCCCAGGCTCCCCTGGACCCGACCCTCTGCGCGAACATCGCATCCCTGCTGCAGGGACTGGGCTTCCAGGTGCGTCCCGAAGACATCGCCCAACTGAGTCCCATGGACCTGCGCCAGCTGGATTCCGCGCTGGAATTCGCGAGCCGCAACCTGCAGAAGGGCACGGATCCATCCCAGGTCGCCGATTGCGCCGCCCTCCTCCTGCCCCGTCCCTGGCCGCTGGACGACCTGGACGGCTCGCCGACCAGCGCGAGCACGGCCGTCGGCGGACAGAAGGCGGCGAAATTGCCGAACGGATACCTCCAGCTCCTGGAATCGGCGCAGGCCGAGCTCCACGCCGCCACGAACCCACCAGCGCAGTTGGATCCCGGTTCCCCGACCTCCGCCGCGAAATCCGTCGCGACCGCGCCTCCGGTTCCGACCGCACCGACGGCGGCAACAGTCCTGGCTGCGACGACCCCGAGCGCGACCCCCCAGCTTCCGCCATCCGTCCCCACCGCTTCCGCCGTTTCCGCCTCGGGACAAAACACCACCGCCTCGCTCGCCTCCGCGGTCGCTGCGCCTGCCAACGCGGCTCCTGCCAAGGTGCTTCCGACCCCGGCAACCGCGCCGTCCACTCCCACGGACCCCGCGCTCCAGGTTCTCCAAGGGCTCCAGCAGGACTCGAGCCCCAAGGATTCCCAGACCACGACCTCCGAGGTCCTGGCGAAGCAGCTCCCGCCGGGGGGTCCGGCCAGCGAATTCATCGGACGGCAGATCCTGGAAAAGGTCCAGGTCCAACTGTCGTCCGGGAGCCGGGAATTGTCCTTGCGGCTCTGGCCCGAGGAGCTCGGCGAGGTCAGGCTGTCGCTTCGAATGACGGACAACGACAAGGTCCACGCGCACATCGTCGTGGAGAACGAGCCGGTCCGCCAGGCGATGCTCGATTCCATGCCCCAGCTGCGCGACGCGCTCGTCAAGCACGGCATGGACCTGGAAAGGATGTCCGTATCCATCGGCCAGAAGGACGCGGGTTCCGCGGGCTCCGGCGCCGAGGGCAGGGAAGATGGAAACGGCGACGCGGGCCGAGGGAACGGCCGAGGCGGCGAACCCAGCGACGAGGAAGTCCTGGTCGCGCTGCCGCTCGCGCTGGGGGTCGACACCGGCCGACGCAATGGACTCAACACCTTCGACATCTGGAGCTGAACATGACCACGACCACCACGCCAGTCGCGCCCTCCCTGAACATCCCGAACTACGTGCAGGGCTTGCAGAAGACGGGCTCCACCCCTTCGACGGCCAATACCACCACCTCGGCCACCGCGGGCAGTTCCACGTTGGACGAGAACGCCTTCATGAAGCTGATGATCACGCAACTGCAGAACCAGGATCCGTCCGCTCCCGCGGACGACCAGCAGATGGCGGCCCAGCTCGCGCAGTTCACCTCGCTGGAGTCCCTGCAGAACATCCAGACCTCCATCCAGTCGCTGGGCACCACCATCACGAACGCCACCGCCGCCCAGACCACCGCCGCGAACTCCGCCTCCATGGGGTCGGCGGTGTCGCTGCTCGGGCAGAGCGTCCAGTTCAAGCAGGCGTCGATCGCCGCACCTGCCTCGGGCCAGACGGATTCCATCCAGCTCCAGGCCGCCGCGGGATCCGTGCTCGCGATCCAGGATTCCACAGGCAAGACCGTGCGCACCCTGCCCCTGGACGGGACGAACCCGGATGGGTCCAGCATCCTCGATTCCAGCGGGAACGGAACCGTGACCTGGGACGGGAAGGACGACACCGGCGCGGCCGTGGCGGCCGGGACCTACACCCTCTCCGTCCAGGATTCGGCGAGCGGAGCCTCGACGGGATACGCCTACACCACGGGCGCGGTCACCGGTGTCGGCCAGGACGCCAACGGAACCACCCTGCAGACCGCTTCTGGAACCTACCACCTCTCGGACCTGGTCCAGGTCGCCGCCGGCTCCAACGCGTCGGGGTCCGCCAACAGCGTCGCCGCCACCGAAGCCATCGCCCTGATCGGCCACACCGCCAAGCTGCGCGATGCCTCGGCGACGCTCGCGGACGGCTCTTCGGGGACCTCGTGGACCTTCAACGCCACCTCCAGCGTCTCCCGGGGGCAGATCCTGGATTCCTCGGGCAACGTGGTGGACAGCTTCTCCACGGCCGGGCAGAACGCGGACGGCTCGTCCATCCTGACCTCGGACGGCTCCGGTTCCTACACCGGATCCTACCAGTGGAACGGCCTGACGAGCTCCGGAGCCCAGGCTCCCGCGGGCACCTACACGCTGCAACTGGTGGGCGCCGACGGAACCACCCAGCAGGGCGCCGCCTACAAGCAGGTGACCATCGACGGCACCGGGTTCGACTCCAACGGCCAGCCGGTCCTCCTGTCGGGGAACAACGCCTGGTCCCTCTCCTCCCTCTACACCGTATCCTGAACACCGCTCGCAAAGGACCCCAGCCATGATGCAGTCACTGAATTCAGGCATTTCCGGCCTGAGCAGCCTCCAATCGGAAATGAACGTGATCGGCAACAACATCTCGAACGTCAGCACGACGGGATACAAGGCGAGCCGCATCACCTTCCAGGACGCCCTGTCCCAGACGCTCAACGGAGCCACCGCTCCGGGCGCCATGGCGAGCGGTCTGGGGGGGACCAACCCCCTCCAGATGGGCCTCGGGGTGGGGATCGGAAGCATCGACACGCAGTTCGGACAGGGCAATCTCCAGACCACCGGGAACACGACCGACCTGGCCATCCAGGGCTCGGCGTTCTTCGTGGTGGCCAACGGACCCGACAACAGCTTCACCCGCGACGGATCCTTCTCGCTGGACGCGGACGGCCATCTGGTCATGCCCGGCAGCGGGCTCATCCTGCAGGGGTACAACGCCGACGGCAACGGCGTCATCCCGCCCACCGCCGTGCCCACCGATCTCACCATCCCCTACAACACCCAGGCCCCCGCCAAGGCCACCACGAAGATCGACTTCTCCCGCAACCTGAACTCCAACAGCGCCGCGGACGGGACGGTGACCACCAGCGCCCGGTTCCTGGCACCCACCGACGGCACCCTTGCCCTGACCAGCCTCTCCAACGCGCAGGGCCAACCGCTCCTGATCCAAGCCACCGACAACCTGACCTTCTCCGCGCAGAACGTCGGCACCGGCAACACCGTCACCGCGACCTTCCCGGTGGTCGCGGGCACGACCCTCAACCAGCTCGCCACCTCGCTGCAGACCTTCCTGAGCACCACGGCGGGATCGGCGGGCACCACCGTGGCCGTGAACCCGGCGACGGGCCAACTCCAGATCACGGCCGGAGCGACCGCCGTCTCGCAGCTCCAGGTGTCCAGCGTGCGTCCGACCTCGGACTCCCTGGTGGCCAACGCCTTCTCCTTCCCGTCCACCATCGCTTCCGGCGGCACCAAATCCTCGGAAGCCTTCCTGCGCCCCGCCGCCGCGACCGATCTCCTGTCCAACGTCGTGGACAGCAACGGGAACGCGCTGGGCCTGGCGACCGGCGACACGATCAACGTCTCCGGTTCGGTGGGCGGAGCCGCGACCACCCAGGGCGCCCTGGCCTACACCGCCGGGACCACCACGATGGGCGACCTGCTCGCCTCCATCCAGAACCAGTTCAAGCTGCCCCAGACGGACGGCACCCTGGAGAACAATCCCACGGTCTCCTTGAACGCCCCCGGTGCCGCCGACAACATGCCGGAAGGGGTGATCGTGGTCCGGGGACTGCCCGGCACCGCGTTCGCGCTCACCAACCTGTCCATCCAGGCCACCGACCCGAATCCGGCCGCCTCCGCGGCACCGGCCAATTTCAACGCGAATCTCGGCTTCACCCAGCAGCAGAAGGCGACCGACGCCGGAGCCGCGACCACGTCCATCACGGCCTACGACGCGAACGGGGCCCCGCACAACATCTCCGTGACCTTCACGAAGTCGCAGGTCGCGAACCAGTGGTATTGGAACGCCACCGTCGCGGGCTCCGAACAGGTCGTGTCGGGCGGTTCCGGAAAGATCACCTTCGGCGCCGACGGCACGGTTTCCTCGTTCACCTTCGACGACAACGCGGGAAAGCTGACCATCGACCCCAAGGACGGCGCCGTGCCCATGGCGATCGACCTGAATCCCGGCAGTTCGGGACAGTTCACGGGCCTCACCCAGTTCGACGCGGCGAACACCGCCGCGGCCACCAACCAGGACGGCCACACCATGGGATCCCTCCAGAGCATCTCCATCGGGACCGACGGCATCATCACCGGCCAGTTCTCCAACGGCGTCACGCAGTCGCTCGCGCAGGTCGAGGTGGCCGACTTCACGAACCCGGAAGGCCTGACCAAGCAGTCGAATTCCGTCTTCGGGCAGTCCCCCAATTCGGGCGAGCCGGTCTACGGCAGGCCGGGCAGCCAGAGCACCTCCACGATCGCGTCTGGATCGCTCGAGGGATCCAACGTGGACCTGGCGGCCCAGTTGACGGAGATGATCACCACCCAGCAGGCGTATTCGGCCAACGCGAAGGTGATCACCACCTCCAGCCAGATGCTGCAGACCCTGAACACGATGGGCGGTTGATTTCCCCGCTCGCGAGTGCGACAATCTCCGGACACGAGGAGACAAGACATGTCGGCAGCGCCCAAGGAAGAGAAGAAGGACGAACCGGCCGAGGCCGCGAAGCCCCGGACGGGACGGAAAATGGGGCCGATGCTGGGCGCCGTGGCCGTGGTGCTGGTCCTCCAGGCCGGCTTGGCCTTCGGGGTGGTGCGGTTCTTGGGGATCTCCGACCACGGAGCCGGAAAGGCCGCCCAGGCCAAGTCCTCCGACGACGACGGCTCCGGAAACGGTGACGATTCCAAGCCCGGCTCCACCCCCAAGAACCTCCAGTGCATGGAAAAGCCGCTTTCCAAGACGGTGACCATCGCCGGCACCGAGGCGAAGCGCTACCTGAAGGCGTCCCTGTGCCTGGAATACGACGCCGACAAGTACAAGGACCTCCCCAAGGACATCGAGCCGCAGATGATGCGGGTGGAGGCCACGGTGAACCGGATCCTGTCGTCCGCGTCCTTCCAGCAGGTGAGCGACCCCAAGGCGCAGGACACCTTGGCCATGCAGATGGGCGCGGAGATCAACCAGATGCTGAAGCCGGACAAGATCCAGATCCACGCGGTGCTGGTCACCGAGTGGCTGGTGCAGTAGGAGACCGCCGTGGGCGACATCCTGTCCCAGGAAGAGATCGACGCCCTCCTCGCCTCGGTGGGAGCCTCGGCCCCGCCGCCCCCCGTCGCGACCGCGGCGGCGTCCGCGTCGCTCCTGTCCGGATCGGCGGCCCGAGCCGAGCGCGCGGCCAGGCAGACGGACGACAAGAAGGTGAGTCTCTACGACTTCCGGCGTCCGGATCGGGTGTCCAAGGACCAGATGCGGGTGCTGCAGAACCTCCACGAGGGGTTCTCGCGGGTCCTGTCCACCACCCTGACCTCCTACCTGCGCACGCTGATCGAGGTGGAACTGGTGTCGGTGGACCAGCTGACGTACAACGAGTTCGTGATGAGCGTCACCAACCCGAGCTGCATCTACATCTTCCAGATGGAGCCCCTTTCGGGGAACGCCATCTTCGAGATCAACCCCTCGCTGGTGTTCTTCATGATCGACAGGCTCTTCGGCGGACCCGGCAAGGCGATGCAGTACAACCGCGAGCTGACGGACATCGAGCGCTCGGTGATGAACAAGATCGTGGAGCGGCTCCTGATGGACCTCAAGGAGGCATGGGAGTACCTGGGGATCTTCCACCCCAAGATCGAAAGCTACGAGAACAACCCCCAGTTCGTGCAGATCGCCCCCGCGTCGGAAACCGTCATCCTCATCTCCTTCGAGCTGCGCTCGCGCCACACCTCGGGCCTGATGAGCATGTGCATGCCCTACATGTTCCTGGAGCCGGTGATGGGAAACCTCTCCGCCGAGAACTGGATCTCCAGCAACCGGGGATCCACCGCCGACACCAGGAAGATCGTGGAACGGGAGCTGGCCGGAACGCCGGTGGAACTCAAGGCGATCCTGGGACGGACGGCCTTGTCCCTCCGGCAGATCCTGGGCCTGCAGGAAGGCGACACCCTGGTGCTGGAAAAGTCGCACGGCGCCGACCTGGTCCTCGCCGCGGGAGGCAAAGGCCGCTTCCTCTGCAAGCCGGGCCAGATCCACGGCCGCAAGTGCGTCCAAGTGACATCACTGATCGAACGCGAGGTCGGCGATGTCGACTGAACTCCACTCCTTCGCCGACGACCTGACGGCGGTGTTCTGTTCCTGCGCCCGCCAGACCCTGCGCGGTGCTTTGGGCCGCGCCTGCGGGATGACGCCGGGAGAACGGCTGCCCGGCCCGTCCGCCGCGTTTCCGCTGGCGATCCGCTTCACCCTTTCGGAAGGCGGAAAGGGAGAGATCTCCCTGCTCCTCGCCCGGGAGGCGGGCGCCCTCCTCGCCGACCTGATGGTGATGGGCGACGGCGGCGCGACCTGGACCGAAGAGCACCGGGACGCGTTGCAGGAACTCGGCAGCCAGCTCGCCGGAGCCTTCACCACCAGCCAGACCGAACGATGGTCGCAGCGCCTGGTGTTCCGGGCTTCGGTGGGTGAGGGCGCTCCCGCGCCCGGCTCGTGCTGCTATCCCGTCGAGATGGACGTCCAGGGATTCCCGGCCCATTCCGCCGTGCTCACGATCTCCCAGGAGTTGATGGCCACCGCGTCCGAACTCGACCGCGCCCGATCGAGCCAGTCCGACTTCGCCCGGACCGACGACTTCACCGAAGGCATCTCCGAGGCCGCCCCCGCCGCCGCACCGGCGCGCGCCCCTGCGGGCGGGTCCGGCTCGGCGACTTCCTGGGTCGACTCCAGGGATCCGTCCGTCCAACGCCTGCTCGACGTGCCCATCGAGGTCATCATCGAGCTCGGCCAGACCGAGCTTTCCATACGGCGCATCCTCGAGATCGGCCCCGGAAGCATCATCGAGCTGGACCGGATGGCCGGGGAGCCGGTGGACCTCGTGGTCAACGACAAGGTCATCGCCCGCGGAGAGGTGGTGGTGATCGAGGAGAACTTCGGAATCCGGATCACCACGCTGGTGACCCCCGAGGAGAGGGCGAGGCCCACCAAGTGATTTCCCTGCTCCTGCTGGTTTCCGCCATCGCTTCCACGTCCCTCCCCGACGATTCCCAGGCGGTGGTCGCGCCCGCGGGCAGGGCCGACAGCGCCTCCGCCCAGGCCGCGGCCCCGGATTCCGTCTCCGCCTCGCGACTGAGGGCCGCCCAGCAGGCGGCGGACAGGGGAGTCTCCCCCGGTGTCGCCGACGCCCCCGCTTCGCTTTCCCCGGGATCTCTCGCCCACGGCCTCTTCCAGGTGGTCTCGGGCCTGGCCTTCCTGGTCCTGGTCGCCTTCGGTGGACTCGTCGTGCTGCACCGGGTGCGCAGGAAGACGGTTTCGGGGCAGCGGGGATCCATGGTCGACATCCTCGAAACGTCGCCCGCGGGGCCGGGTCGGCAGATCTGCCTGGTCCGGATCCACGACCGCGTCGTGGCCGTCGCCTTCGCCGCTTCGTCGGTGGCTGCCATCGCCGAATTCACCGGGACCTCGGCCGCGGAGATCCTCGCGGACTCGGGATCGGGCCGCACCACCGCGCGGGAGTTTTCGGCGACCCTCGACACCTTCATGGAGCGTTTCCGGAAACCGTCGACCCAGGGGGTGGGCGGATGACCCGACTGGCCAGATGGATGCCCTTCGTCGTCCTCGCGGTCCTGCTCGCGGCCCCCGCTTCGGCGCAGGTCCTCCCCAAGGTCACCATCGGGATCGACCAGGCGAGGAGCCCGCAGGAAGCTTCCATCACCCTGCAGCTCGTGTTCCTGATGACCGTGCTCTCCATCGCTCCGGGGATCATCATGCTGATGACGCCGTTCACGCGCATCGTGGTCGTGATGGGGTTCGTCAAGAAGGCGCTCGGAGCGCAGACCGTCCCGCCCAACCAGATCATCGTGGGGCTTTCGCTGCTCCTCACGTGGTTCGTGATGCAGCCCCAGATCACCCAGATCAACGACACGGCCCTGCAACCCTACCTCGCCCAGCAGATCGGGTACAAGGAGGGCCTGGAACGCGCCATGAAGCCCATGCGGAGCTTCATGCTGCGCCAGTGCGGGGAGAACGAACTGGCGGTCATGGTGCGCGTCGCCAAGACGCCCCGGCCCGCGACCGTCGACGACATCCCCAACGCGGTCCTGATCCCCGCCTTCGTCATGTCGGAATTGAAGACGGCCTTCGTGATCGGTTTCCTGATCTATCTGCCGTTCCTGGTGATCGACATGGTCGTGGCCTCCGTGCTCATGAGCATGGGCATGATGATGCTGCCGCCGGTCATGGTCAGCCTTCCCCTCAAACTCATCCTCTTCGTCCTCGTCGACGGCTGGACCCTGATCACCCAGGGCCTGGTGACGAGCTTCAAGTAGGAGATCCGGGGAATGGGAGAAGCCGACATCGTCGCGCTGGTGCGGGAGACCCTGATGGTGGCCATGATGCTGGCGGCCCCCGTCCTGGTGGTGACCCTGCTCACGGGCCTGCTCCTCTCGGTGTTCCAGACCGCCACGTCCATCAACGAGGCCACCCTCACCTTCCTTCCCAAGCTCGTGGCCGGCGGCACGGCGACCCTCTTCGCCTTCCCCTGGATGATCCACCTGTTCCGCGACTACTTCGTCCACCTGGTTTCCCTGTTCCGGACCGTGCACGCATGATCCCTCCCGAACCGCTCCAGGAAATCACCACCCTGGCCACCGGGGAATTCGAACTCGGAGCCCTGGCCCTGGTCCGCATCGCCTCCATGGTCACCTTCCTTCCCGTGCTGGGGAGCGTCTCGGTGCCCGCCCAGGTCCGCATCGGGCTGGCGGCAGCCCTCACCATCTGCATCTTCCCCACCCTGTCCCGGACGGGCATGCACATGCCGGATTCCGTCTTCGGATTCGCCGGCCTGGCCATCCGGGAACTGGCGGTGGGCATGGTGGCGGGGTGGGCGTTCTCCCTGGTGTTCCAGGTGACGGACCTCGCGGGAGCCGTGATCGACATGCAGGCGGGATTCTCCATGGTCGAGCTGTTCGATCCGACCACGGGGGAGTCCACCCACCTCTTCGGACAGTTCCTGGGGATCGCGGCCACGGTGGCCTTCCTGGCGGGGGGAGGACACCTCCACATGGTGGCCTGCCTGGCCGATTCCTTCCGGACCATCCCCCTGGGACTGGCCCACCCGGACGCGTCCCGGATCGCCCCCATGGCCGTCTCGCTGACCGGCAACGCCATCCTGCTGGGATTCCAGATGGCCGGTCCGGTGCTGATGGCGCTCCTCATGACCACCCTGCTCATGGCGGTGATCTCGCGCATCATGCCCCAGGCCAACACGTGGATCCTGGCGATGCCCCTGCAGATCATGACCGCCTGCGCCGTGACGGCGCTGGGCCTTCCCTACATCCTGGGGGCCTTCCGCGGCTGGCAGGACGAGATCTGGCGGATTTCCGGCAACCTCTTCCTGGCGATGAGGTGAACCCATGGCCGCCGCGGACGAAGGCAAGACGGAGGACCCGACAGGCAAGCGGGTCAACGAGGCCAAGGAGAAGGGAAGCGTCGCCAGGATCCAGGACCTGCAGCAGGCCCTCACCCTGCTGGTGGGATGCCTGGCCCTGCACTGGTTCGGCGCCGCCATGACGGGCTCCCTGAAGAGCCTCATGGTCGAGTGCTTCCGGGCCATTCCCACCTGGCGACCCGGTTCCGACGACCTGAACGTCTCCCTCATGCCCGCCGCCCACCTGTTCACGGGCATCGTGGCGCCCGTCGTGATCCCGATCATCCTGGCCTCTGTCCTGCTCTCCATCGCTTCCCACGGCTGGATGTTCCATCCGGGCACCGTGGCTCCCGACATCTCCAAGGCCTTCCACTTCTCCCTGTCGCGGCTGTTCGGCAAGAAGGCGCTGGTGGAACTGGGGAAGGCCCTGGTGCGCATGGTCGCGGTGGCGGCCGTCGGGTTCCAGGTGGCGTGGGCCCACCACGGCGCCTTCCTGGAAATGGCATCCTGGCCGTTCGCGACCCAGGTGGCCACCATGGTCTCCATCGGATTCGAGGCGGTCTTGAAGATGGCCCTGGTCCTGGTGGTGCTGGGAATCGCGGATTGGATCTACCAGAAGCGCCAGTGGAAGGACGACCTCAAGATGTCCAAGCAGGAGGTCAAGGACGAGGCGCGGCAGTCCGAGGGCGACCCGAACGTCAAGGGGAAGATCCGCAAGCTCCGCCACGAGATGCACCGCCGGATCATGATGCGCGAGGTCCCCAGGGCCACGGTGGTGGTCACCAACCCCACCCACTACGCCGTGGCGCTGCGCTATCGCGTCGGAGAGGATCGCGCCCCCGTGGTGGTCGCCAAGGGTGCGGACAACCTGGCGCGGCGCATCCGCGAGATCGCCGCCGAGGCGCAGGTGCCGCTGGTGGAAAACCCCCCGCTGGCCCGGGCGCTGTTCGCCCAGACCGAACCCGGCGACGAAATCCCGGCGGACCTCTACACGGCGGTCGCCGAATTGCTCGCGATCGTCCTGCGCAGCGCGCGGTCCATGCCACCCCGGACCTCCCCGGTCCGCGCAGGCGCCCTGGTCGGGTGCTTGGCGTTGCTCTTGGGAACCGGGTTCCTGGGGGCCTGCAGCTGGCCGCTGGATGCCACCAGTCCCGCGCTCTCCGTCACCATCGAATCTCCGGACCCCGGAGGGAACTACCTCGGGGGAAATGTCGTGGTGCGCGCGATCCTGCGTCGGTGCGGCAAGGATTCCAGCCTGCTGGCCTGGGGATACGGGAGGGCCACGGTGATCTCGCACGGTTTCATCCGCGACGCCGACTCCAACCTCGTCCAGGACACCGCGGTCCTGCGTTGGGACACGCTTCCGGGCCGCCCCGACACCACGGGAAAGAATCCTCCCCGGGACACCCTGCGCTACTTCGCCGACGGACAGCAGCGGAGCCAGTACGTGGTCTCGGTGGGCGACATCCTGCCCCAGGTGGATTCCCTCCTCGAAGGTCCATCCCTGGATTCGAACGCCACCCGGACCATCCTGCCACGGTCGGACACCTTCGTGGTCGCGGTGCATCCCGGCGAGAACGCCCTGCTCCGCTTCCGCTGGCACGACAACTTCGGTTCGCGCCAACCGCGCTGGGACGCGGGAATTCCCGCCAACGTGGGGGTGGCGGGAACCCTGGCCTGGAACTCGGGCGTGCCCGGCGACAGCATCCTGCGCTGGAACGCCCCCGCCGACAGCCTGGTGGACACCACGGTCGAAATCTGGCTCTCCGACGCGCTGGGAGCGGGAAGGATCCCCTGGTTCGTCCGCCTGTGCACCTATCGGGAAAAGGGAAGCGTCTGGACGGGGACGCGGACCGGACTCACCAAGGTCGCCCTCACCGTGGGGAACCGGGCGGTGATGGTGCAACGGCTGCTCGGATTCTCCGACATCGTGGCCCTGGACATCGATCCCGTGCGCGAAGGAGGCACGCTGGTGGCCGTGGACGGAGGGGCGGGCATCCTCCGGAAATGGACCAGCACCGGGGTGCCGCGGGCGCTGAAGGATTCGGTGAGCCATCCGGCATCCGTGGCCTGCGACATCGACGGTTCCTTCTGCTGGGTGGGCGGATCCGCCAAATCGGGAGGTCGAGGCATCCTGAACCGGGTGGACGGGGCGACACTTTCCTTCGATTCCCTTCCCGGACCCGTGCAGGCGGTGGACGTGGACCAGAACGGGTGGAATCGGGCCTGGTTCCTCTCGGCCGACTCCGGATTCCTGGGCCGCACCACGGGCGGAAAGCTCGACACCATCATCCGCGCCGTCCTGCAACGGCCGGTTTCCCTGGCCTGGGACGATGTCACATCCACCTTGTGGGTCGCCGATCTGGGCATACCGGCACTGGTCGGATTCGATTCCACCGGCAAGGTGGTGCACAGGATCACTTCCGTGTTCCGGCCTGTTTCCGTCTGGGCCGGAGGCGGAAAGGTCTGGGTGGCGGACCTGGGCGATCCGACCGTGGGCGGACCGGGAGCGGTGCTCCGGATGAACGGCTCGGGCGTGCTGGAAACCAAGGCCACCACCGTGAACGGTCCGCGGGCAGTCGTCGGCGATCCGACGAATCCCGACCGCGCCTGGGTGGCCGACACCGAGAACGGCCGCCTCGTGCTGCTGAACGGAGCGACCGAGGTGGTCTCCACCTACGGGATGGGCCTGGACCGTCCGGACGCGGTGGCCATCCACCGGGGCGGCCCGTGAGCAGCTCCACGGCGGCCCGGACCATGCGCGACCAGGCCGACCGGGCCTGGTCCAATCCGGTGTTCCGGCTCATCGGGGAGCGGCGCGACCAGATCCTGATCGTGGGCATCATCGGCGTGATCGCGATCATGCTGCTGCCGGTGCCGCCCTTCCTCCTGGACATCCTTCTCTCCATGATGATCATGACGGCGTTGGTCATCCTCATGGTCAGCATGTTCATCAAGTCCGTGCTGGACTTCAGCATCTTCCCCGGCATCCTCCTGGTCGTCACCCTGTTCAAGCTGTCCCTGAACGTGGCCGTCACGCGCCTGGTCCTCTCGCAGGGGATCGGCGGCGAAGTGATCAACGCCTTCGGCACCTTCGTGACCGGCGGGAACATCGTGGTGGGAGCCATCATCTTCGTCATCCTCCTGGTGATCAACTTCCAGGTCATCACCAAGGGCTCCACCCGCATCGCGGAAGTGGCCGCCCGGTTCACCCTGGACGCCATGCCCGGGAAGCAGATGGCTGTGGACGCCGACCTGAACGCCGGGATCATCAACGAGACCGAGGCCAAGAAGCGCCGCTCCGACATCTCCCGCGAAGCCGACTTCTTCGGCGCCATGGACGGCGCGAGCAAATTCGTCCGCGGAGACGCGGTCGCGAGCCTGATCATCACCGCGGTCAACATCCTGGGCGGATTCGTGGTGGGCATGGCCATGCTGGACATGAGCGCCGTGCAGAGCCTGCGGACCTTCACCCAGCTCACCATCGGCGACGGGCTGGTGGCGCAGATCCCTTCCCTGATGATCTCCACCGCGGCGGGCATCATCGTCTCCCGCGCGGCCTCCAAGTCCAACCTGGGCGCGGAGATCACCGGACAGCTCACCCAGTCCCCGATCGCCCTCTACGTTTCCGCGGGCGTCATGGGAGGCCTCGCGCTGGTTCCCGGGCTGCCGCACGTGCCGTTCCTGATCCTGGCGGCGGGAACCGCCGCCATCGCCTACGGAAAGAGCAAGTCCCTCCGGGACGAGGGCACCGCCTCCGCGAAGGCCGCGGAGAAGCCGGCGACCAAGGCGACCGACGAGGACAGGGTGGAGAACTACCTGGCGGTGGACCAGATGGAACTGGAGATCGGGTACGCGCTGATCCCCCTGGTGGACGTCAACCAGGGCGGCGATCTCCTGGAGCGCATCACCCTCCTGCGACGCCAGTGCGCCTCGGAGCTGGGGATCATCGTCCCCCCGATCCGCATCCGCGACAACATCCTGCTGAAGCCGGCCCAATACGTGGTTCGCATCAAGGGGGTGGAGATCGGACACGGCGAGCTCATGACGGGCTGCTACCTGGCCATGGATCCGGGCGGCGTGACGCGCAAGGTGGCCGGCATCTCGACCAAGGAGCCCGCCTTCGGCCTTCCGGCCCTGTGGATCACCGAAACCCAGAAGGAGGCGGCGGACCTGGCGGGCTACACGGTGGTGGAACTGCCCGCGGTGCTCGCCACCCACCTCACCGAGGTGATCCGCGGCCACGCCCACGAGATCCTCACCCGCCAGGACGTGCGGGCCCTGGTGGACAACGTCAAGGGGGTCCATCCGACCGTGGTCGAGGAGCTGGTTCCGGCCCTCCTTTCCTACGGCGAGGTCCAGAAGGTCCTGGAAAACCTCCTGCGGGAGCGGCTCTCCATCCGCGACCTTCCCACCATCCTGGAGACCCTCGCCGACCACGCGAAATCCGTCAAGGATCCGATGGTCCTGACGGAACACGTCCGCCAGGCCCTGTCCCGGACCCTCTGCAAGCAGTTGTCGGATTCCGACGGCGTGCTTCCCGTCCTGGCGCTGGAGCCCGGACTGGAACAGGTCCTGGACGCCTCCATCCAGGCCACCGACCGCGGTCCGCGCATGATGGTGCGGCCCGAGGTGGCGGGGAGGCTCCTGGAGAGCCTCCGCCCGCTGGTGGAGGCCATGACAGCTTCCGGCGAGACTCCGGCGGTGGTCTGCTCGCCCGGCCTGCGCCCGCACCTCCGCAGGCTGCTGGAGGGGTCGTTCCCGCAGCTTTCGGTGCTATCTTACGCCGAGATCGTCCCTGGCGTCTCCGTGCGTTCGCGAGGGACGGTGCAGGCTCTCGAGACCGGGCGTGGCCCCGGTCCGACGACCTGAGGGGTACAGATCTTGCGGATCCGGAAGTTCCAGGCCGACACCATGCGCGAGGCCCTCCTCCAGGTGAAGGAGGAGCTGGGCCCGGAAGCCCTGATCCTGCGGACGCAGAAGATCAAGGGCTCGCTGCTTGGTGGCGTGGAGCGCTGGGAGGTCACCGCCGGCCTCGAGGACCGGTTCTTCGCGAATCCGTCGTCGGAGCCTCCGCCCCCCTCCGCGGCGGCCTACGGTCCAGGTTCGCGGCGGCTCCCCGCGATCCCCGGCGAGCCCCTCCGGAACGCCTCCGACGCCCGTCCCCGGACCTCGGGGGATTCCGGCAAGGACGCCACCGCCATCTCCCGCGACGAGCTGCGCGCGTTGCAGGACGGCATCGAATCCGTCCGCAAGGCGGCCGAGGCTCCCACCCGGGCCATGGCCGCGGTCCGCGACGAGGTGGGGCAGCTCCGCTCTGTGGTGAGCATGCTCGCCGAACACTGGAAGGACCAGACCGGCGCCCTGCCGGTTTCGGCGCCGCTCCTCCCCTGGTACAGACGACTTCTGTCTTCCGATTTCGCCGAGGACCTGGCGCGCGAGACCTGCGAAGAGGCCGGCCTGGCGCTGCGCGAATCCGGACGCGACGACTCCGCGTCGGTCAGAGCCGCGGTCCTCCGCTCGCTCGCCTCGCGCATGCCCTGCGCCCCGCTGCGCTTCGCGCGGGGCCGCAACCAGAGGCTGCTGTTCGCGGGCCCCACCGGAGTGGGAAAGACCACCACCCTGATGAAGCTCGCCGTCCGGCTGTCCCGCCAGGACGGGCTTTCCGTCGGGATCGTGGGCTGCGACTCCTACCGCATCGGGGCCCAGGAACAGATCCGCACCTTCTGCGACGTGGCCGGTCTGGCCTTGCGCGTCGTGTTCACGGACACGGACCTGGACGAATCGCTGGAGCAGATGAAGGCGCTGGACGTCGTGCTCGTGGACACCGCCGGGCGCTCTCCGGCCAACCAGGTGCATTTCCTCGAGCTTTCCGCCCTCGTGGACAAGATCCGACCGTCCGACCTCGTCCTGGTGCAGTCTTCCACCACCCGTCTGCGCGACGCGTCGACTTCCGTCAGGGCCTACCGGGACCTCGGACCCACCAAGCTCGTGTTCACCAAGATCGACGAAGCCGAGTCGCACGGAGCGATGTGCACGCTGGCCGCCAGGGAGCGGATTCCCGTGACGGCCCTGTGCTTCGGACAGGAAATCCCCGAAGCCATGGCGGAGGCTTCTCCCGAGGAACTCGCGCGGATGCTCCTGGGAGACGACGATGCCGAACCAACTTGACTCCCTGCGGGGATGGACCCCCACCGCTCCAGGGCGCCTGGGCTCCGATCTCGCCTGTCCCACCCTCGCCGTCGCCTCCGGCAAGGGCGGCGTGGGAAAGTCCCACGTGGCGCTTTCCGTCGCGCTGGCCCTGGCCGATCTGGGACGCAGGATCCTGCTGGTGGACGGGGACATGGGCCTGGCCAACCTGCACATCCTGTGTGGCCTGCACCCGGTCCGCGACCTCGACGACGTCCTCGCCGGACGTTGCGGACCGGAGGATGCCCTGCTCGCCGTGGAGGCGGGGGTCGATCTGCTCCCCGCGGCTTCCGGCGTCGCCCATCTTTCCGCCCTGCCGTCCGCTCGGCTCGGAGAGCTTTCCCTGGCCCTCTCCCGACTCCAGTCCGGATACGACCTCGCCGTCGTCGACACCGGAGCCGGCATCGGCGAAACCACCCTGAACCTGGTCCTGGCCTCCGACCGGCTCCTGGTGGTCACCACCCCGGAACCGACCGCCCAGGCCGACGCCTACGCCCTCATGAAGGTGCTGCGCTCGCATCGCCGCGACCTGCCGGCCAAGCTGTGCGTGAACCTCGCGTCCGACGAGGAGGAGGCGGTCCGGACGGGTTCGCGGCTCTCCCAGGTGTGCGGAAGGTTCCTGGATTGGGAACCCGCCTGGGCGGGATGGATTCCCCGGCAGGAGGGGATGGACCGGCACACGCTGGCGCGCAGACCCGCCTTCCGCGCCGAGCCGGACTCGCCGTTCGCCCGCGCCCTGCGCGCGCTGGCCCGCGAGGCGACGACGGGGATGGAGCCCGGTGGGAGCTTCTTCGGCAGGCTTTCCCGGGAAGCCGCGAAGGAATCGCGACCGGACGCTTGACTGCGCTCGTCGCGAGGTGGTAGAGTCCGGACGTTCCACCTCTTCCGGGGAGTTGCCGCGATGCGGTCAGATCTGATCAATCCCTTCTTGAAGGCCACCATCTCCACGTTCCAGACGATGGTGAACACCGTGCCGACGCCTCAGGCCCCCTATGTCAAGGCCGAGCCCAGCCTGACCCACGACGTGTCGGGGATCATCGGGCTCTCGGGCGGCGCCAAGGGCGCGGTGATCATCAGCTTCCCCACCAAGACGGCTCTGCAGACCGTCTCGGCCTTCATCGGGCTGAACGTCACGACCATCGACGCCGACGTCACCGACGCCGTGGGCGAGCTCGCCAACATCATCGCGGGCGCCGCGAAGGCCGACCTGCAGGGCCTGAACGTGACCATCTCGCTGCCGTCGGTGGTCGTGGGCACCAACCACAAGGTGACCACGCCCAAGGACATCCCCAGCATCGTCATCCCCTTCAACTGCTCGCACGGCGACTTCGTTGTGGAAGTCTGCATCGCCGTGACCGAGCAGAAGTGAACCAGGAGCGCAGCCGATGAAAATCCTTCTCGTGGACGATTCCAGCACGATGCGCCGGATCCAGAAGAACACCCTCGCGAGCCTGGGATTCACCGACGTCGACGAGGCCGAAGACGGCCAGGACGCGGTGGCCAAGGTGGGCAAGGCCCCCTACGAACTGGTCCTGATGGACTGGAACATGCCCAACATGACGGGCATCGAGGCGCTCAAGGCCATCCGCGCCAATCCCGACACGGCCAAGATCCCGGTGATCATGGTCACCTCGGAATCGGAGAAGACCCGCATCCTGGAAGCGATCCAGGCTGGCGCCACCAACTACATCGTCAAGCCCTTCACGCCCGACGTGCTGAAGGAGAAGTTGGACGCGCTGGGAAAATAGCGCCCGCCCGCCCCCCACCCGCCCGGATCGGCGACCGATCCCCCGGCGACGGGAGCGCGGCTTTGTTAATTGGTTCCCTGGCATGCTCCCCCTCAGCGAGGTGAACCGATGAAACGATCTTCCATACCCGTGCTTTGCGCCTGTCTTCTCGTCGCGCTGGCGGTGAACGCGCAGGACAACCGCCACGGCGGGGACGACCAGAAGGGTGGACAGGGCGGCGGCCAAGGCGGCGAACACCAGGAGCGCGCGCAGCAGCCGGCACCTCGACCCCAGGCTCCCTCGCGACCGGCCCCCCAGCGCGCGCCCGTCGTGATCTTCATGGGAAGGCCCTCCAGGGTCTCCGCGCAACCGGCGGCGCAGCCCCAGGGGACGCAGTTCCACAGTCCGCCGGTCCACACCCAGCGCCCCGTCCTAGCCGCGCCGTACCATCCCGCGACCTACGGAAGGATCCAGTGGGACGTCTCTCCCGGCTCGGCGGAGCCGTCCCGGCCCGCCCAGCTGCCCGAGCGGCAGAGCCACGTCGCCGAACCCAACTACCACGCGGCCCACGCGATCGCCCATCATCCGTACACCCAGGGCTACGTGCGCCAGCGCCTGCAGAAACTGGGCGTGAAGTCCGAGCCCGGCTACATCACCGACCGGTCCGAAATGGTCATGACCAGCAGGGAGCACACGAAGGTTCCCCACCCGGACCGCGGGCTGGACAACGCGGTCCTGCACGCCAATCCGGTTTCGGCACGCCATTTCAACGACGGCTTCGTGCGCAACCAGATGAACGTTGTCGGGCGCCCCGAGTACCTCGCTCGCCTGGAACACGCCAATGCGGAGGAATCCGAACGCGGACGCTACTACTGGCACCGCGACGACGGCTTCGCCTACGGGCACTACGTGGACGACTACGGCTTCAACTGGTACGGATGGTACGTGGGCGACCAGTGCTTCTGGACCCGCGACTACGAAGGCCGTTGGTGGTGGTACGACGACGACGTCGGGCGCTGGTGCTTCTGGAACGACAATTTCTGGTGGTGGCAGGATCCCAACCACATCGGGGACCTGTACTGCTACAACGACGGCACCTACATCCCCGCCAACTCGGCGGAGGACCCCGTGGAAGTGGCCTCCACGGAGGCCCCGAGCCTGGAATCCTTCGCCAGTCCCGACAGTTCCCGGATCGTGAAGATCTCCGGCGACGCCAAGGACGCCTTCCTCTACGACGGATCCAGTCCGCCGACCTTCCAGCCGGTGTACCTGGCCTCGGGCGTGGAGAGCGTGGAATTCTCCAATCCACGCAACGGGAATCCGCTGCAGATCATCCTGAAGCTCGACGACGGCGGCTTCGACGTGCTCGACGCCCAGGGGAACCCCTACGTCTCCGACGAGACGAGACGCTCCATCACGGAATAGACCGGAAGCCGGGTCCTCCTCCGCCCGTTCCGCCCCGGCCTCCCCCGCGCAACCGGGGGCGGGTTCGGACGCGGCGAGGTACATTCTCCCCCTATGACCCTACTGCGCACCCTTGCCATCGTGTTCGCCGCCACCGCCGTGTCCCAGGCCATGGGAGACCGCACCGTCTTCGACACCACCTCGACGCCTCCCCCCGCCAACCCGCGCAAGGCCGCTCCGTTCGTGGTTGGGTTGGAGCTGGGCGTGAATTCCCTTTCCAGCATCCTGGGAGGTCGCGCCACCTGGTACCCCGTCCAGCAGCTGGCGTTGGACGCGGGAGGCTCCTGGAGCAACGCGGGCCTGCGCGGCGGGTTCGGGGTGCGCTGGTTCACCTCCAGCGCCTTCGACTCTCCCTTCGTGGGCTTGGCCTGGAAGCGGGCCTCCGGAGTGGATTCCGCCTCCCTGGACGATGGCAATTCCAGCCAGAACACCGTGAACATCAATCCCATCCAGTGGGTGGACGCGCAGGTTGGCTACGAGATCCGGCGAACGGACGGCCTGGTGGTGGTCCTGACCACGGGTTGGTCCACCGTCATCACCAGCAGGCGTTCGACGATCGTCAGCGGCACCTTGTCCAACACCGCCAAGAGCAATCTCGACCTCTACACCGGCTCGGGTCCCATCGCCGCCGTGGCTGTGGGCATCGGTTTCTAGCCGGAGCGGTTCCGGACGACCGACGTCGCGCGATTGGCACTCGGAGGCATCGAGTGCCGATCGCGTGCAACCCCTGTATTTTTCCTCCATCGACACAACGGAGGGAGACCCAAAGTGCCCACATACGTCTACAGAGATCCGGTCACCGGCTACACCCGGGAGCTTTTCCACCGCATGTCCGAATCGCCGGACGTGGTGAACGAGGCCACCGGCAACCGCATGGAGAGGGTGATCTCCGGAGGTGCGGGATTCATCTTCAAGGGCGACGGATTCTACTCGACCGACTACCGCAGCGAGAGCTACAAATCGGGAGAGAAGTCGGACGCGCCCGGCCCGGCCGCGGGCACCGGCCCGGCGCCGAGTTCGGGCTGTTCTGGCGGAGACGGCTGCGGCGCCTGCGCGGCCGCTTGATGGATCGCCAGCGCGCCGGACGGATCTTCCAGGCGGCACGGTCCCGCGGGGCCGATCTCGCCGAACTGTTCGTGGAGGAAACCCGGTTCTCTTCGATGCTCCTGCGCGACAGGAAGATCGAATCGGCCACCGCGGGGACGGAATTCGGCATCGGCCTGAGGATGGTCTTCGGGGGCCAGGTGCTCTACGCGCACACGAGCAGGGAATCCGAGGACGCCCTCCTGCGCGTGGTGGACGAGATGGCCGCGGCCCGGCCGCGCGACGGCTCCGGGCTGGATCTGGGCGACCCCATCGACGGGCGCGGGAGCGTCCCGCCGGACCCGGCCCGCGTCGATCCGGACGATCCCGGAATCGATGGACGCCTGGACGCGCTCCGCAGGGCCGACGAGTCCGCACGGTCCGTGTCCGAGCGCGTGGTGCAGGTTTCCTCCACCCTCCTGCACCGCCGAAGCCGGATCCTGATCCTGAATTCCGAGGGCCTGGACAGGGAAGACGACCGGTGCTGGACGCGCTTCACCGTCGCCGTCGTGGCCGAGCACCAAGGCCACCGCCAGACGGGAAACGAGGCCCCGGGCGAGCGTCGCGGGCTTGAATTCCTGCAGGGTCTCGACGTGGACGGGCAGGCTCGCCGCGCCGCCGAACGCGCCACGAGGATGCTGGACGCGAAGCCCGCCCCCGCCGGCGAGATGCCCGTGCTGATCGGGAACGGCTTCGGGGGGGTGATCTTCCACGAGGCCTGCGGACATCCCCTGGAGACCGAGGCCCTGCGGCGCAAGGCCACGCCTTTCGCGGGCCGGATCGGCGAAAGGGTCGCGCAGCCGTGCCTCACAGCCATCGACGACGGAACCATCCCCGACGCGTGGGGATCGCTGGACTTCGACGACGAGGGGACCCCGACCGCCCGGACCGTGCTCATCGAGGAGGGGATCCTGAAGGGCTTCCTCGCCGACCGGATCGGCGCCGCCGAATGCGGCCTGCCCCGCACGGGCAGCGCGCGACGGGAAAGCTACCGGTACGCGCCGGTCTCGCGCATGCGGAACACCTTCGTCGCCCCCGGAACCAGCAGCGTCCAGGACATGCTCGATTCCATGGGCACCGGCCTGTGGGCCGTGCGCATGGGCGGAGGCTCCGTGAACCCCGCCACGGGGGAATTCAACTTCGCCGTGGAAGAGGGGTACCTGGTGAAGGACGGACGCGTGGGCGAGGCCGTCCGCGGCGCCACCCTGACCGGAAAGGGACACGAGATCATGCCCAGGATCCGGATGGTGGGAAGCGACTTCGAGCTGGCCCCGGGGACCTGCGGCGCGGCTTCGGGACAGATTCCGGTCTGCGTCGGGCAGCCCTCCCTCCTGGTGGACCCCATCCTGGTCGGAGGCCGTTCGTGAACGGTGGAAGCATGAAGCCGGGCGACGCGCTCGCGCTGGTCCTGGAAGAGGCCCGCGCCGCCGGAGCGCAGGAAGCGGACGCGATCTGGGAGGAATCGGAGAGCCTTTCCCTGGACGCCTTCGAAGGCAAGGTCCAGAACCTGGAACGCTCCGATTCCGCCGGCCTGGGATTGCGGGCGCTGGTCGACGGCAGGCCCGGCTACTCCTTCACCGAGCGGTTGGCGCCCGAGGCGGTGCGTCGTTGCGCCCGCGACGCCGTGGCCCTGGCCCGGTTCACCGACCCGATCGGCCTCCACCTGCCGGAACCCGCGACGGTCGCGGGCACGCCCCCTTCCGCGGACCTCCACCTGTGGAACCCGGCGGTGGAGGGCTTCGACCCGAAGGCGATGCTGGAGTCCTGCCTGGCCGCCGAGACCAGGGCGAGGGAAACCGATCCACGCGTGGTGAACATCCCGCATCTGGGAGCTTCCCGCTCCACGGGAAGGACCCTGCTCGCGAATTCCAAGGGCTTCCTGGGGGAACGCCGCTCCGGATCGGCGTCCTTCGGAATCGGGGTGGTCTCCCGGCAGGACGGGATCGACAAGATGGGCTGGGACGGGATCAGCTGGCGCGATCCATCCCGACTGGATCCCGAAGGACTCGCTCGCGAGGCCGTGGAGCGATCGGTGGAACTCCTGGGTGCGCGGCCCATCCCTTCCGGCCCGGTGCCGGTGCTTTTCGACGAACGGATAGCGGCACAGTTCCTGTCGATCTTCCTGGGCGCCTTCCTGGCCGACGCGGTGCAGAAAGGACAGTCCCGCCTGGTCGGCCGGTTGGGCCAGCGCCTGGCGCCCCGAGGGTTCCACCTGTCGACCCAGCCCCATCTGGCGGGAATGTCCGGTTCCAGGTTCTTCGACGGCGAAGGCCTGCCCACCTCTCCCCGTCGTCTCGTGGACGACGGGATCCTCGCTGGATTCCTGCACAACCTCGAGACCGCGGCCCGGGACGGCATCGGGCCCACGGGCGACGCGGTCAGGAGCTACACGGGCAGGGTGTCCGCGGGATTCTCCAATCTCCAGGTGGAGCTTGTCGGCGGACGTCCGAAGGCCGGCCTCGAGCAGTCGTTCCCGAAGGTTCTCCACGTCGTCAAGCTGGAAGGTTCCACCGGGTGCAATCCCATTTCCGGGGACATCAGCATCGGCGTACAGGGATTCCTGGTGCAGGGAGCTTCCCGTACCCCCGTGGACCGGGTCTCCCTGTCGGGAAACATCTTCGAAACACTGTCGGAACTGGAGGGCTGGGGCGACGACTACCGTCCCGGTGTCCGATCCCAGTTCGTTCCCTGCCTGTTGGCCAGGTCCCTACAGCTGGCTTCCTGAGGGTTCAGGGGGCGTGTTCGTTTTCCGGACGCGGAATTCCTGGGCTTGAAACCTGTCGCGCACAAGCTATGATGGTGGGCATCCCCCAACAGGAGGCGAGCTCCATGAAAAGATTCTTTCGTTGCACCGCGACAACCCTCTTTCTTTTCGGCACCAGTGGCGCCACAACTTTCTACGCCGATGCCAACGCCGGATCCGACGCCGCCCCCGGAACGCTTTCTCAGCCCTTCCAGACCTTGGACAAGTGCGTTTCCTCCCTCCATTCCCCCGGCGACGTCTGCGACCTGCGCGCCGGCACCTACACGGCGACGGCGACCGGAACCGTCTCCACCGCCAGCGGCGCCTTGGGGAATCCCATCGTCGTCCAAGGGCACGCCAACGAGCATGTGGTGATCCGGCAGGGCTCCAACGTGGTGTGGACGCGCGTTTCCGGCAACCTCTGGAACGCGCCGTTCGGCTACAACACCGCCATCGCCCACCAGAAGGCGGAGACCAGCTACTTCGAACGGGGGATCCGCCTCTGGAACGACTCGACGCCGCTTCCCGAAGCCGCCTTCCCCGATCTCAACCAGGCCGTTTCCATCCACACCTTCCTGACCGCCACCTCGGGAACCAACGCGACTCTCCTCAAGAATCCCTCCATCCCGGCGGTCAGCCTCGCCGGTGCCCGCGCGGTGATCTCCGCCCGATACCATCTGACCTCCCACTCCGTCTTCATCACTTCGTCGGGCACCGCGGGGCAGGTCGGGATTCCCAGCGACGGCAACTGGTCGGCCGACGTCGGGACTTCATTCTACCTGGAAGGATCGAAGAACCTGATCAATGACGCCTGGAGGTGGGCTTGGGATGCTCCCACGGGCAAGATCTGGCTCCAGACCGACGGATCGGACCCCAACCAGCTGCCCATCCGCGTGCAATCCTCGTCGGCGGCCTTCGTGCTGAACAACGTGTCCAACTGGAACATCCACGACCTGGAAATGCAGGGGGTGGTCCCCGTGCCCAATGGAACGATCAGTCGCATCCAATACCACAAGATCACCGTCGAGGAAGCCGGAATCCTGAGGTGGAACGAGACGGAGTGGGACTATTCCCAACATGCCGGCCTGGTCATGGGAGCCGACAGCCGACTGGACCATTCCACGATCATCGGCTGCGACGGCCGCTGCGTGGACATGAACGGTGCGCGCGACACCGTCGACAACAACTACATCAGAGACGGGACGCGGATGGGCCAGAACGAGGGAAACATCTCCCTCGAGGCGGCGGGAGCCCTGGTCGCTCGAAACGACATCTTCCTCTCCGGATACTGCGGCGTGGACGCCCAGACCGAATACACCGACGGCGCAGTGGTCCGGCGCAACTGGATCTCCGGCTTCGGCGCCACGAACAGCACGGACGCGGCGGGAATCGACTTCCCGATCCATCCCGCCGGGAGCGTCACCATCGATTCCAACCTCGTCAACCAAGGCATGACAGGCGTCTATCTCGACGAGGCGAGTTCCAACAACGACGTCCTCCACAACGTCCTCGACAACGTGGTGGACGCGGTTGGATTCAACTGCCTGGTGAACAACGCCGGCGCCACCAACTCGAATTCGCTCAACAACCGGATCGGAAACAACACGGGGATCGAACTCAGCGCCTTCGCCAATTTCCGGGTGATCACCAACCTGTCGGGAAGTCTGATGGAGGACAACATCCTCGCAGGCGGCTTGACGACCGGTCCTGAGTATTCCTACCCCTCGACTTCCAGTCCGGCGAATCCTTCCCAGTTCCAGTCCATCGGACTCGCGTGGTCGCACAACCTTCCGGCGGGAACCGACCCCCTTTTCACGAACCCCGGCAACTCCAACTTCAGTCTCCTGCCGGGTTCTCCCGCCATCGACTACGGCGTCGTCTACCTGCCCGGACAGCTCTTCCAGGGCACCAGTCCGGATGCCGGAGCCGTCGAGGCGGGCACCTCCCCGTGGGTCTTCGGCCAGTTCGACGATCCGCCGCCATCGGGCACCGCCGCCATGGGCTTCGAAGACCCGTCGCTTTGGACCGTTTCCTACGGCGGCCCGGCGGTGTCCACGGCGAGCTCCTCGGACCACGTGGAGGGCCAGTCCTCCATGTCGCTCGTCCCGAACAACTACACCGAGATCGAGACCGACAACCTCAGCCAGTCGGTGGCCTCCGGATTCGGCAATCTGCAGGTCTCCGTCAAGCTCTCCACGATGGTCAATCCCTACTACTACGGATCCCTGCAGTTCTACATCGAGGTGCCGTCGCTGGGGCTCTACAACCAATGGGTCGGCCAATTCAACCTGACCGGCCTCCCTCTGGGGACCTGGAACAACCTGTCGATGTCCATTCCCGCGTATCTCGGCAACCAGCTCCTGGGCCAGACCTTTTCGGACATGACCATCCGCATGGCCGTCAACGTTCCCGCCGGCTCCGGCCCGGTCCTGTTCGACGCCTTGCGCTTGACGCCCTGAATCCGACGCGGGGCGGAAATGTTTTCTAACATTGCCGCCCTCTCGGTCTCCGGGTTCTCCGGTCCGAGGCAACCACCCTGCTCCCGCGTCGCGCGGGGGCCCAAGTCCAAAGGGAGGCCGAATTGGCCAAGCTGTACGAAACAGTCGTCCTCGTCGACGCCAACCAGGAAGACGCCGCCATCGAGGCGTCGGTCAAGAAGTTCGAGACGCTGATCTCCGCCGGCGGAGAGATCGTCCGGATCGATCGATGGGGCAAGCGCCGGATCGCCTACGAGATCCAGGGACGCAGCCACGCCGACTACACCGTCTACTACTACAACGTCGCCAAGGGAACCCTGGTGGCGGAGCTGGAGCGGATGCTCCGGCTGGACGAGACCATCCTGCGCTTTCTCACCGTCGTGGACAATCCTTCCGGACTGCCCCCGCTCCATCCCGTGGATCAACCGGAGCTCCTGGACGACCCGGACCTCTCGGACAAGGAAGACTGACCATGGCCATCCGACGCAAGCGCAAGAAGAGCTGCTTCTTCACCGAAAACAAGATCGCCCACATCGACTACAAGGACGAGAAGCTGCTTCGACGCTTCGTGAACGAACGCGGCAAGATCGTCCCCCGTCGCATGTCCGGAACGTCTTCCGACTACCAGCGGGAGCTGGCCACGGCCATCAAGCGCGCGCGCATCATCGGTCTCCTGCCCTTCGTGGCAGAGACCATGCGGTGAACGGGGGGAGAACGCGATGAACATCATCCTCAAATCCGAAATCAAGGGTCTCGGCAAGGCGTTCGAGGTGGTCAAGGTCAAGAACGGCTACGGCCGCAACTGGCTCCTGCCCCAAGGCCTGGCGCTTCCCGCCACCAACGCGAACCTGCGGCACCTGGAAGTCGAGAGGAAACGGCAGGTTTCCCGCGACCTCAGGCACAAGGACGACGCGCTGGAGCTGGCCAAGAAGCTTTCCGGCATGTCGGTGACGGTTTCCGTCCGAGTCCACGAGGGCGACAAGCTCTACGGATCGGTGGGATCGCACGAGATCGCCGAGAAGCTCGCCGAAGCGGGCCTGCAGATCGACAAGGCGCATTTCGTCCTCGAAGAGCCGATCAAGGCCCTGGGCGTGTTCAGCGTCCCGGTCCGGCTGCACGCCGACGTGGAAGCCAAGGTCAAGGTCTGGGTCGTGAAGTCCGCGGGCTGAACATGGAGCCTGGCCTCGTCATCGTGGGCGCGCTCGGTCGCATGGGCCGGGCGCTCCAGGAGGCCGCCCTCGTCGCCGGAATTCCGGTGGAGGGACTCGTCGATCGACCCGAGACGACCGGAACGCCCTCCCCCGTGGAGGGGGTGACGGTCGCCGTTTCCGGAAGCCTGCAACAGGTGGCGGCGGGACACCGCGTGGCCATCCTCTTTTCCAGCCCCGAGAACACCATCGAAGTGCTGCGCACGGCATCCGTCCACGGAATGGGACTGGTCGTGGGCACGACGGGCATGGGCGAAGCCGGAGAGACCGCCTTGAGGGAAGCGGCATGCCACGTGCCCGTGGTGGCCGCGGCGAACTATTCGGTGGGTGTGAACCTGATGCTCGAACTCGTGGAGACGGCATCCCGAGTCCTCGGCGACCGCGGATACGATGCCGAGATCGTGGAAGCCCACCACAAGCACAAGAAGGATGCGCCTTCCGGAACGGCGCTGATGCTCGCCAAGGCGGTGGCCAAGGGCCGCGGGGTCGAACTCGCGGACGTCGCGGTCTACGGCCGGGAAGGCCTTCCCGGCGAACGACCGAATGGCGAGATCGGCATCCACGCGGTCCGTGGCGGTTCCGTGGTGGGCGACCACTGGGTGACCTTCTTCGGGGAAGGCGAGCGGATCGAGATCCACCACCACGCGGAGAGCCGCCGCACCTTCGCGGAAGGCGCCGTGCGTGCGGCGAAATGGGTCGCGGGCCGAAAACCGGGTCTGTACACCATGCGGCACGTCCTGGGCTTCGATTGAGATCCTGGCAGGGGCGGCGCATTCTCGCTCAGGTGCCCATCCTCGCCTCCCGCGTCGTACCGCCGCGTACGAGTCGGTCGGACTCCGAGAGCCCCTTCGCTTCGACTGCCCCCTCCCCAGCCAGGATCATTTCCGCTCGGATTCGCGTGGAAGGCATCCGGCAACAGGGGCGGGCTTGGTACATTCGCTCCATGCCTGCTCCCACCGTGTCGGGTTGGTTCCTGGTGGCCCTGTGCCTTGGTGTTGCCGCCCACTCGGAACCCGGTGACCTCATCCCCTCGCCCACGACGGCCGACACGCTCGCCTCCGATCGGCATCCGCAGACCAACCCCGCGATTCCCGCCCCCATCCCGGAAGGCGACTCCACCGCGAGGAACACCGTTTCCTCGAATGCGACTCCCGTGGCAGCCATCGCTTCCCCGGCTTCGCCCGATTCATCCAAGGCTCAGGCAGCCGCCCCAAGCCGGCCGGACACCAACCCCGCCCCTCCCGGGCCCACCGGCCCTCCGCGGTCCTACCACGGGCACGGCCCTCCTCCGGGTTACCAGGCCCGACCGGATTCGATGGTGGCCGTGCCGGTGCCGGAACCGTCGGAAATCGACACCCCCGAGGACGAGGACAAGGCCCTCGAGATCAAGCTCAAGACCGATCCCGAAGCGGCGCGCAGGTACCGGTCTCCGCGCAAGGCCTTCTTCCTCTCCTTGATCGTCCCCGGTGCCGGCCAGGTCTACTGCGGATCCTGGATCAAAGCCACCTTCTTCGCGGCCACCGAAATCGGGTTGGGCGTGGGCTGGTACGAAGTCGTGATCGTGCAAGCTCGGGAAAAGGAGCGCCAGGCCGAGCAATACGCTGCCCTCCACTGGAGACAGCAGGCCTACGAGCAGACTTGGCAGAAACTCTACGGAGACAGCAGCGGATTGGACTCCGCCCACGCCCAAACGGTCATAAGCGCCACCGCCCCCGAACGCGAGAGCTACTGCAACTCCCTGCTGGGCTCCTCCAATCAAAGCAGCGAATGGAACGCCTGCGTCGACGCCCCGACCACCGCCAACGGGTACTACTCCAGCAAGTTCGCGAGCCAATACTCCGTGGGCGGTGTCGCACCCCCTTCCTCCACCGATACGAGCGCATGGAGCCAGGACGCCGTCCTCTCCTTCCGATCCCACAACATCAAGGACCTCACCTCCTTCTACAGCCTGATCGGGAACTACCCCGAGTTCGCCACCGGTTGGGACGACTACACGAACACGGTCACTCCAGCGATGATCCAGGCCTACTACACCGCGCTCTCGACCGCGGGAATCAATCCCGACTCCGTCGTCACCAACCCCTACGGAACCACACCCGAACAGCAGCACTACCTGGCCCTGCGGGAGCGGTCCGACCAACTGGCCCGGATGCAGAAATGGTTCCTGGGAGGCATGATCCTGAACCACATGGCCGCCGCCTTCGACGCGGCGTTGCAGGCCAGCCGGATGAATCGGGAGCTCCTGCATCTGCAGACCTCCTGGTTGGACCACCTGGGGGTCCAGGGCGGGCTCGCTTGGACATCCACCTCGGCCACGTTGCAGGGACAATTGGACTGGACCTTCTGATGACGGCTCTGTTCCTGGCGTTCCTGCTCGCCTCGCCATCCGATTCCAGCTCCACGGTCTCGCGGGACTCTTCCGCCCCGGTCGTCGCCGCCCCGTCGACGGCGGACTCCGCGAAAGCGTCCGCGCCGACGGTTCAGCCCGTTGCCGGCGCCGAAATTCCGGTGGCTCCAGCCGCCGCCGCCGCCCCCGTCCCGCCCGGACCCGTCTCGGCACCAGGTCCCGCCTCGGCGCCTGGTCCCGTCCCCGGACCTGTCCCGGCTCCTGGACCCGCACCGGCAAGCGGACCGATCGTGGTTCCCTCCACGAGCATCTCGTTCGGGCCCGCCGGTGCCATCATCACGGTGGACACCGCCGCGACCACCGGCGGGCATTCCACGCTTTCCGCAGTGGGTCTTTCCCTGCTCCTTCCCGGCGCGGGCCACACCTGGGCGGGCTACCAGGGCCGCGCGCCCGCCTACCACGCCCTGGATCTGCTCGGATGGGCCGCCTTGTTCATTTCCTGGCAGTACGGCAACGGGGCCTTGGCCAGCGCCGCCGAGATCGCCGACCGCTACGCGGGAGCGTCGCTGGGTTCCAGCCCGGATCCGGCCCTCCTTTCCCTGATGCGCAGCTACCGCAGTCGGAGGCCCGTGGGCGGCAGGCAGGACTCCTACGACCAGGCGCAGATCTTGTCGGGCCTTTCCACCACCGCGCAGTTCCCCGACGACGCGGCCCACGGTTGGGATTGGGGCAGTCCGGAAAACCCCGCCAACAACCTCCATCTCCAGGAATTCGAAAACCAGTACCGTCGCTGGCGCGCGAGCCAAGTGGCCCTGTACTCGTCGGCAGGCACCCTGGTGGTCCTGCGACTGGTGGCGGCCCTGGACATCCTGCGCCTGGAAAAATCGTCCGCCGCCAAGGCGGGCGTGGCCATGGAGATCGGTCCCACCGCCGACGGGGTGGACGCGAGGGTTTCCTGGAAGTTCTGAAGACCCCCGGTGCGACGAAAGAAGGATGCCTTTGAGAAAACTGCGCCTGTACCTGCGCGACCTGGACGGCAAACCCTTCGGCCAGTTGCGGAAATTGTCCGGAACCCATCCGGACCGGGACCTTTCGCTGTCCATCGACCACATCCAGGGAGATCCCTACGCCCCCGCATCCCGGATGCGGCTGGATCTCCACCCGTCATTCCACCCGAACATGGTCCTGCCCGCCGACCCGTTCGAGAGGCTGGCGCTGGAAGACCTGTTCCTCCGGGAATTCTCCGCCCGCCTGCCCTCGGAGTCCCTGCCCGCCGGCGACGGCCCCGGAGGCCGCGTCCGCACCGTGCGGCCCGACGAGACCATCCGTCCCCGGTCCGCCTGCGCCTGCGGAAGGTCCCTGACGCTGCGGTTCTCCTTCTCGTTCCCGGCCCAGGGAAGACGGATCCTGTCCGAACCGGCCGCCGCCGTGCTCGCGGACCGCGTCCCCGCACTGGCCCTGGAGATCGCCGGGGGCCTGCCCCCGGAGAAGGTCCGCGAGCTGGCCGAGCACCTGCGCAAGCGCGATCGCGTCCGCAGGGCCATGGACGCGCGCGGGTTCGCGGCGTTCCTGCCGCAGGGCTCCGCCACCCACCGGCAGGCGGACGGACGCCCGCCTCCGGGCGCGGTCCGCCTCAGGGTGCCCCAGGGGCTCGTTTCCACCCTGGCGCTCGCCGACGGCTCGTCCCTCGAGGGGCTCGCCATCCCGCGCGGCATCACCGTGGTGGTGGGATCCGCCTTCCACGGCAAGACCACCTTCCTGGAGGCCCTGGGAAAGGCCGCGTCGGAGCTGGGACCCAAGGACGGGCTCGCCCTGGCCTGCTCGGCCGTGGGGACGGAATCCGTCACCGTCGAGGAGGATCGGGCCGTGTCCTTCTGCGACCTGTCCCCCTTCTTCCGTCGCCTGCCCGGGCAGGATCCGTCGGAATTCTCCGTGGACGAGGCCTCGGGGGCCACCTCCCAGGCGGCCAACCTGCACGAGGCACTGGCCACGGGGGCCCGGCTGCTGCTGGTGGACGAAGACGCTTCGGCGGCCAATTTCCTCACCCGGGACCGCCGCATCTCGCTGCTCCTTCCGACCGGGGAAAGTGTCGTTCCCCTGGTGGCCCGCGCCAGGGAACTCGCCCAGCGGGGGATCTCCATGGTGGTGGTGGCGGGAGCCTCCTCCGAATGGCTGTCGGTGGCCGACCTGGTCCTGGTGATGGCGGACTTCCAACCCTCCGACGCCACCGCCAAGGCGCGGGAAGTGGCACCCGAGGCGCCCGCCTCGGTGCCCGCGGCGCGTTGGGACGCGGTCCTTGTGGACACTCCCATGGACCGCTGGAAGGACCTCGCCGGCCTCGCGGACTCCAAGATCCGGGTCCAGGACGGCAGGGTGCGGCTCGCGGGATCGGCGGAATCCCTGTTCCCCCGCCGCTTCGCCGACGACGACGCCCTGCGGGGCGCCGCCCATTTCCTGTGCGAATGGCTGCGCCAATGCCGGGACAGGGGCCATCCGGCCACCCGCGACGGGATGCTGGCCTTCCTGAAGGCCAAGCACGCCCAGCCCGACCCCTGGACCGCGCAGGTCGGACACGACCTCTCCTTCCCCCAACCGCGCACCGTCTGGGGCCTGTGGACCCGGTTGCGTGCGGGGAAGGGCGCGACGGAATCCGAGGAGGGGTGAGCAGGGGGAGCGGCGGCTCGGTCTCGGGACCCGTTCCATTCGGGACGCACTGCGGCGGCGGTTGATTCCCGTCGTCGTGACGGACGTCACAAGGCCCATTTTCCCGCTTGACCCCGACCTCCGGCGAGTGTTGATTATGGGGAGCCCCTTGAAACGGAGACCATCATGAAGAGCAGAAGAATCCTCCCCACGGCGGCGTTCGCGGCCGTCCTATTGGCCTCCTGCGGCCCCAAGCCGCAAGCCGTTCCCGATTTCATCCTCAATCCTCCCAAGGCCTCCAACGGGCAGATCTACGGTTCGGCCCAAGCCGAAAAGCAGACCTTCCAACTGGCCAAGGACATCGCCGACAACCGCGCCTGCCGCGAGGTCGCGCGCCAACTGGGCCAGAAGGTCCAGGAAATGGTGAAGGACTTCCAGGAGCAGTCGGGCAAGGGGACCCAGGCGGAGAATCTGGAGTTCTCGCAGGTGGTGGGCAAGACCCTGGTCGACATGAACCTGGCCGGCTGCACGGTGGAGAAGCGCGAGATGAACCAGGGCGACGGAACCGTGACCGTCTACTCGCTGGCCAAGCTCGATGCCGACGGAGCCCTGGCCGCCGCGCGCACCGCCATCGAGGCCAACAAGGCCAAGGCCGCCGCCCAGACGGCCTTCGACGACCTGGACCGCGCCTTGCAAAACGGCCTGCACTGAACCCCCGGAGTCCCGCCATGCACACGTTCAAAACCCTGAGCGCAGCCCTGGCCTTGGCCTTGGCCGGGACCGCCTTCGCCAAGAAGCCGCAGCCCCCGCCACGCCCGATGGGGAACGAAGCCTCCTTCCAGGAGAGCTTCTCGCCCACCGAGGTGACCATCAAGGCCACGGGTGTGGGCGTGGAGCCCGAGGACGCCGAGGCCGACATCCCCCGCGTGGCCATCCAGTTCGTGCTGTTCCGCTGGTCGGACAAGCTGGTGACCACGGACGACGAGACGCAAAGCGCCCAACGGGTCCTGGACGACATCTACTCCCATCCCCAGAAATACGTGACCTGGACCGCCGACCATGTGACCTCCACCCGCCGTCTCCCGGACGGCACCTACGAAGTCACCCGCATGATCCGCATCGACAAGGGGGCGCTCAACGACTTCCTGGTCTCCAAGGGCGTGCTCTCCTCGACTTCCGACCTGGCCGCCGGGGCGGGCAACCCCGTCCTCATGGTGCTTCCGGACGTCCCCAAGGGCAAGAGCCCCCTGGACGTGCTGGGCACCAATCCGTTGGCCCAGCAGACCGCGGGAGCCATCGAGAGCTACCTGACCAACCGGCAATACGAAGTGGTCTCCCCGCGCGGGCAGGACGCCTTGGGCTCCGAAACGCAGATGATCGGGAACATCAAGGGCAGCGACGACGACCAGGCCTACCAGATCGCCCTGGCCACGGGCGCCGACGTCTACATCACCTACGCCGGAGACGTTTCTCCGGTGGCGGAAGGGCGCAAGGCGAGCCTGGTGGTCAAGGCCTACGAGACTTCCACGGCGAGGCTTCTGGGCACCGAGACGGGCTACTCCCAGACGCGGCCCAACACCACCGACCAGGTGCTGGTGGAAGAAGCGACCAACGACGCCATCGAGAAGGTGCTGCAGCAGGTGCAGAACTACTGGAAGACCGACGCCGTGCGCGGGGTGCAGTACAAGGTGGTGGTCAAGTTCAACGGGAACTTCACCCCCGAGCGCAAGCAGGACCTGTCCGACGCCCTGGACGACCTCATGGACAAGCAGTTCCCCGAGCACAAGGTGAACATCTCCTCGGACAAGACCGAGGACTACATCGTGTGGGCGCCCCGGGACAAGTTCTCCGGCACCAGCGCCATCTCGCGGGTGTTCCGGCAGAAGCTGGAGGCCCCGGGGGTCAAGGTCCGCGAACTCCTGAAGAACCGCAAGCTCCTGATGATCGAGCTGGTGGAGGGGTAGATGGGACGATGGTGGTCGGCCCTGCTGGCGGGCGCCACCTTCGTCGTGGCCGCCCCGCCCGACTGGGCGGTGACGAGCCAGTGGCCCGCCTGCCCCCCGTCCACCTGCTGGGTGGGCGTGGGATCGGGCCCCACCGCGGACAAGGCGCGCCAGGCCTCCATGGCGGACATTTCCCGTCAAGTGCGGGCCAGGATCCGGTCCAGCACCAGCGATTCCCGCTGGGAGGAAGGCGGGCGCTCGGGAGAGTCGGCCACCGACCAGGACAACGTCAAGTCCGACGAGCAGATCGCGGGAATCCAGATCGTGCAGACCGCCCAGGACGGGGCGACCTGGTACGCCCTGGCCACCCTGGAACGCTCGGACCTGGCCGCCCCGGGACGCGCGGCCATGGACGCCGCCGCCAGCGACGCCGTGGACCGGATCAAGCGCCTGCGCGCCGCCCTGAACTCCAGCCATCCCCAGGAAGCCGCGGAGCAGCTTTCGGCCCTGGACATGGATCGCCGCAAGTTCCAGGACGGTCGCGACCAGGCGGCGCTGGGCGAGCCCCAGGCGCGTTCCCGGGAATTTCCCCTCTCCGCACCGGTCCGCGATTCCTTCGCGAGGGTGCTGCGCACGGGACTGAAGCTGGAGGGTCCCGACACGGTGGAAGTCTCCCGCGACCATCCCGAATCCGCGACGCTGGCCGCCAGGGCCTCGTGGAACGGAGCGCCGGTGTCGGACATGGTCCTGGAATTGGACGGCCCCGGCGGTGCGGTCCTCGCGAACGGCAGGACCGACACGTCCGGTAGGGTCGTGCTCCATCCCAAATCGGGTGGCGGCGATTCCTGGACCCTGCGCACGCAACCCGGAGCCCTCTCCTCGGAACCCCGGAAGGTCGCCGTCCGCTGGACGGGAACCGTCAAATCGTTCCGGTTGAAGCTGGCCCCGGCCTCCGAGACCTGGAGGATCGACCTTGCCAAGGCCCTGGCCCGCTCGGGCTGGTCCCTGGACGAGGGATCGGGAAGGACCTTGTCCGCGACCCTCAAGACCACCGCGAAGGGCGAGCTGGACGGGATGGCAGGCGCCCTCCTGCGCTACGAGGTCGGGCTGGTGCTCGACGCCGAGGGACGCCAGACCTCGTGCACGGCGACGGCCGCGGGATCCACGTCGGACGCCGCGATCCGCGCGGCGTTGAGCCGCTTGAACTGCCCTGCGCCTTGAGGGCGGGCCGGTTCCTCGGGTTCAGTTGCCCCGGGAATCCTCCACGCACCTCACGCTGAACCCGTAGTCGTCGAAGGCGGGATTGCGGGAGACCACCGCGAAGCCGGAGAACATGCTTCGGATCGACGGGAGCGTCTCGTCGTAGCTGGTGGCCGACCAGAAATAGGCCTGGGAGCCCTCGAGGGCGAACTCCTGCTTCTCGGCCACATTCTGCGCCTTCACGAGCTGCAGCGCGGTTTCGCCGATGCCGTCGGGAGAGGAGCGGATCCCCGAAGGGAGGATCCGGAATCCGTAGATGTCCTGGCCGAGGAGATCGAGCTGGGGATCCGTCGCCCCCCCAGCGATGGGTCGCACCCACTTGGCCAGGGTCCAGAAGGGATGGAATCCGTTCTGGAAGTCCCATCCGGTGCGGGACCGGAGCTTGTCCATGGCGTAGGCCCATTTCACGGTGTGGAAAAGGGTGTCCCACTCCGGGCCCGTGGGCAGATGCCAGCCGGCGGGGCAGGCGTGTTCGGCCTGGTTCCGGGTGTAGAGTCGGCCCATCTCCTCGCACACCGCGCTGTCGTTCCCGTAGCACCACGAGCCCGGCTGCCCGAAGGCGAGGTTCTGCGCCATCCATCTCTGCGACCCGATCCGCACGGTCAAGTAGCTGTGCGCGTCCCGCGCGTCCTGGAGGGTGTCGTAGCGGACCGAAGGATTCCAGGGGATGGGCCCCGTGGCGGCGCAGGATGCCAGGAGGGCCAAAGCCAGGGATGCCAGGAGGAAACGAGATTTTTTCAAGTTCTGCGCCCATCGTGTGAGGAGGATCGAGTTCCCGGGTTTGGTCGCGAGGAGGGGAAGAAAGGGTCATTGCACGATACTCTTTTTGCGCCTGGCGGCGCGGCCGATCCACTGCGGGGACTTCAGCGGGTTTCTTCGGGGCGCAGGGTCAGGACCCGGACGCCGGTTCTGGTGACGGCCACGGTGTGTTCGAATTGGGCGGAGAGTTTGCCGTCGCGCGTGACGATCGTCCATCCGTCCGCTTCGGTGCGGATGGCGCGCTGACCCTGGTTGATCATGGGCTCGATGGTGAACACCATTCCCTCCCGCAGCACCACACCGGTGTCGGGCTTGCCCCAATGCAGCACCTGCGGGGCTTCGTGCATCTGGCGACCGATGCCGTGACCGCAGTACTCCCGCACCACCGTATATCCGTTCTTCTTGGCGTGCCGCTCGATGGCGTAACCCACATCGCCGAGCATCGCCCCCGGACGGACCGCCTTGATGCCCTTCCACATGGCGTCGTAGGCCGTCCGCACGAGCCGCCTGGCCTCCGGCGACACCTCTCCGACAAAATACGTCTTGCTGGAATCGGCGATCCATCCGTTCTTCTCCAGCGTGATGTCGAAGTTCACGATGTCCCCGTCCTCCAACACCTCCGCCGCGGAGGGAACGCCGTGGCAGACCACCTGGTTGCGGGAGGAGTTGAGCGCGTAGGCGTACCCGTACTGCCCCTTGCTCGCGGGGCGAGCGCCAAGCTCCTCCACGATGAGCCGATCGACCAGATCGTTGACCTGCATTGTGGTCATCCCCACCAGGCCCAGGCGATCCAGATGGCCGAAGACCTGGGCCAGCAACTTCCCCGACTGTGCCATCAATTCGACTTCGCCGGGACGCTTGGTCAAGCCAACGCCACCTGGATTGCCTCCGGAACCACGCCGGCGGAGCGCAGTTCCCGCACCACGATCTCCTGGAAGCTCTGGGTTGGGTTCAGCTCGCACAACAGCCCGATCCGGATCCAGAAGGCGGCCTGCGCGTTGATGGACCGGCCCGAGACGGTGCTCGCCTTGCGGATCTGATCGTGCAGGTCGTCGTCGAGGTTTACGATGCCCATGATACGTTCCGTAGTATATTCATAGATGGAATGTATATGAGCTTTTCCGGCGGGGCAAGAGCGTTGCTTTCGCTGGGCTGCGCTGGGCTTTCGTTGCTACGCGGGCTTTTGTGCTGCGCACGGCTGTTGCGCCTTGCGGCGCGGCTCATTTACAGGGGCCAGCCGCGGCCCCTGTACCCGGCGGCCCAAGGGTGTGCCCATCCCTCCCATGGGCGTTCGCCCATGGGAACCCTGACGAGGACCCTTGGGGATCCCGCGCGCCAAGGCGCCCTGCGAATCTCTTCGCCCCCCTTGGATCCGCCGCCGCTTCGCCGCTGCTTGCCGGACTCGCATTGGCCCCTTTCGGGGCCTCGCTCGATGGGGGGAGAAGGTCTTGGTTGAAGAAGATTGCATGGTATTGTTTTATGAAGATTTAGCTTCAGACATATCAATTAGCAATAGATCATTCAAAAGATATTTATCCCAATAGAACGTGCCAGAAGGACAATAATGATCGGTATATTTTATTCGATTGATTTGTTTCAGAAACACTCCGGTTCGCTTGTTGAAGATCAACAGCTTGCCACTTTCTATAAGTTTGACGACCTGTTTGGTCCTGTAGAATTCATTTGATTTATCGCTTTTTATCGGGAGCAAAGAAAACAGAGCATTTTTGGTGCTATCAGAAGATTTTGAAATCTCTGAAGCATTTGATTTTTCAATTTCCATCAGCAATGTGTCGTTTTCGAAGATCCGCACCATATCAATGTCGCTTTTTGGCTGAGTTTCTAGAATCACTGTAGATTTAGCCCGCAGATGATATTCGTGACAAAATGATTGAGGGCCGATCTTGATTCCAGAAATTTGAAAAGCGATCAATAATAGCGTAAAGCTCATGGCAAGTCCTTGGTTGTTTGAGATCTGGAATTTATCATATTATGATATCGCAAAATGTGAATCGAATTTAGGTGTAGGCAATTGCATCAGTTTTGGTTAGAATTATTGTTCACGACCAAAGGCCATTCTGCTGCTGATTGTTGCTGGTCCCCCCGGGAGGTGTGCATGAGGAACCATATTCACCGCGCCGCGGTGAATCGGCAATACATCGAACCCGTAATCGCGGTGGAATTGGATTGTCCTGAGATCTTGTTGTTACTTTGTTCAATTGCTGTTTAATCCGTGGGCTCTTGAGCCAAGCTTTTCCTTGTGTTGTGCTTCAAGTTTAATGACTTCTCGTGGAGTTAACGAAGTTGATACAATTTGAAGAATTGAGTACCGGAAATCATGAATTGCATCAGGTCGTTCATCTAATAATTCAGCAAGCTGCTTATTGTCTCCGT
>DATNIW010000011.1:0-8350 GCA_035604215.1 Fibrobacteria bacterium | reverse complement strand
GCGCGCCTGGGGAGAGGCCTGGCCCACCTGGGACGAAATGTTCCAGGCGCAGACCGAGGCCTGCATGGAGCTGGTCCGTGCCCGCGCCTAGCCTTCTGGTCTCCCTCCACGACGTGTCGCCTCGGCACGGGGTGGCCGTGGAGGAGATCCTTTCCGAATTCCACGCGCTGGGACTCCCGCCTGCGGTCCTCCTGGTGGTGCCGGATTTCCATGGGGCCTGGCCGCTTTCCGACCACCCCCGGTTCCTGGAGAGGCTCCGCGAACTGGCCGCGGCGGGTCACGAACTCGCGCTCCACGGCTATTTCCACCAGGAACTGTCCCGGGACCGATCCGCCTCCCGGGGGCCGTCGGAGTTCCTGCGAAGACGATTTCTGACCGCAGGCGAGGGCGAATTCCTTTCGCTTTCCCCGGAAGGACAGCGCGATCGCCTGGAGGACGGACTGGGGATCTGGGACGCCTGCGGCCTGGAGAGGCCCGTCGGATTCGTCCCGCCGGCCTGGCTCCACCGTGTCGAGCTTCCGGGAATCCTCTGGGAGCGGGGATTCTCCTGGACCGAGAACCACCAAGGGCTGCTTTTCCGCGACCGTCCCCCGGTGAAATCGCCGGTCATCACCTGGGCCTCTCGAGATCCCCTGCGGCGGATCGGGTCCCGGATCTTCGCTCCTTTGGCCCTGCGGGCGTGGAGGGGCGCACCGCTTCTCCGGATCGCCGTCCACCCCCACGATTGGGACCACCCCCTCCTGGTGGGTTCCATCCGGACCACCATCCAAGGCGCCCTGGCGCGCCGAAAGCCCGTCTCCGGACCCCTGTCGACCTGATTCCAAGGCCCAATGGGGATGTCGCGATGCGCGAACACCCGCGAACGAACTTGTGGCCTGTCTGCGGGCAAAAGCGGCGAGTGCGGATAAAAACGGATATTCTTCTCTGCGGAATCTGTTATTTTGAGACGGTTTCGTAATTCGACTCTCCGAGTCGACTCGCGGGGGATCGTAAGATGTCGATCCCCTCCAACCAAGAAGGACCCATGAGCGACCAAAGTCAGACGATCCTGGAAGCCGACGGACGCAAGGATTCCGTGGAACTCGAAAGCGTCACCATCCGCTTCGCCGGCGATTCGGGCGATGGAATGCAGCTCACCGGAACGCAGTTCACGGATGCCGCCGCCCACTTGGGCAACGACCTCGCCACCCTGCCGGACTTTCCCGCGGAAATCCGCGCACCGGCGGGAACCACGGCGGGCGTGTCCGCATTCCAGCTCCACTTCGCGAGCTG
This sequence comes from Fibrobacteria bacterium, assembly GCA_035604215.1. Classification (GTDB taxonomy): domain Bacteria; phylum Fibrobacterota; class Fibrobacteria; order UBA5070; family UBA5070; genus UBA5070. The sequence continues at coordinate 7,078 of DATNIW010000011.1, read as the reverse complement.
CGACATCAAGACCCCGGGAGACGACATCGACGTCCTGGTGGCCATGAACGCCGCCGCGCTGAAGACCAACATCGCCGACCTGAAGCAGGGCGGAATCCTGCTGGTGGACGAGGACGGTTTCCACGAGAAGGACCTGGAAAAGGCCGGCTACACCACAAATCCCCTGGACGACGACAAGCTCAAGGCCTTCCGCGTGGTGAAGCTCGACATCTCAGCGAACACGGTGCGCGCCGTGGAACCCTCCGGCGTGAAGGGGAAGAACGCGGCCCGCTGCAAGAACTTCTACACCCTGGGCATGATGTACTGGCTCTACGACCGCAGTCCATCCCCCACCCAGGAATGGATCAAGCAGAAGTTCGGCAAGAAGCCGGAGATCGCCCAAGCCAACGAATTCGCCCTCCTGGCCGGCTACAACTACTGCGAAACCGTCGAGCTCTTCAGCACCACCTACAAGGTGGGCAAGGCGCCCCAGGTTCCCGGCACCTACCGACGGATCTCGGGCAACGAAGCCGCGGCCATGGGCTTCGTTGCGGCCTCGGTGCAATCCCACACCCCGCTCTTCCTGGGTTCCTATCCCATCACACCCGCCTCCGACATCCTGCAGGAGCTCGCGGCCCTCAAGCACTTCGGGGTGCGCACCTTCCAGGCCGAGGACGAGATCGCCGCCATCTGCTCCGCCATCGGGGCCTCGTTCGCGGGAAACCTCGCGCTCACCACCACCTCGGGACCCGGCCTCTGCCTGAAGTCCGAGGCCATCAACCTGGCCGTCATGGCCGAACTTCCGCTGGTGATCGTGGACGTGCAGCGCGGCGGCCCCTCCACCGGCCTTCCCACCAAGACCGAGCAATCCGACCTCCTGCAGGCCCTGTTCGGTCGCAACGGCGATTCGCCGATTCCCGTCATCGCGGCCAAGACGCCCTCCGACTGCTTCTGGGCCGCCTTGGAAGCCGCGAAGGTCGCGGTGGAATACATGACTCCGGTGCTTCTCCTCACCGACGGCTACATCGCCAACGGGGCCGAGCCGTTCCGCATCCCGGACATCTCGGATCTCCCCAAGTTCGAGGTGCGCCACCCCACCGACCCGGCCACCTTCAAGCCCTACCAGCGGAACCTGAACGGCGCCCGCCCATGGGCCATTCCCGGCACACCGGGTCTGGAGCACCGCATCGGCGGACTGGAGAAGTCCAGCCCCTCCGGGAACATCTCCTACGATCCCGAAAACCACCAGCGGATGACCCTGGAGCGGTACGAGAAGATCGAATCCGTGTCCTCGGTGGTCGGAAAGACCTTCGTGGAAGGATCGCCGGAAGGCGATCTGCTGGTCATCTCCTGGGGCGGCACCTACGGATCCGTTTCCTCGGCGGTGGATCGGGTGCTGGCCGCCGGCAAGCTCAAGGTCGGGCATGTCCACCTGCGCTGGATCAATCCGCTGCCCATCGACCTCCAATCCGTGATCGGGAGGTACCGGAAGGTGCTGGTCCCCGAACTCAACGTGGGCCAGCTCCGGCTTTTCCTTTCGGGAAAGTTCGGTCTCCCCATGCAGGGGCTCGGCAAGGTGGCCGGAAAGCCCTTCAAGATCTCCGAACTCGTCACCGCCATCCAGAAGACAGTGGGGGCTTAGAACCATGATCGAGACCACTCCGACCTTGCCCGTCCTCTCCAAGAAGGACTTCGTTTCCGACCAGCAGGTGAAATGGTGCCCCGGATGCGGGGACTATTCCATCCTGGCCGCGTTGCAGACCGTGCTCCCCAAGCAGGGCATCGCCCGCGAGAACTTCGCCATCATCTCCGGCATCGGGTGCAGTTCGCGCTTTCCCTACTACATGGACACCTACGGATTCCACACCATCCACGGCCGCGCATTGGCGGTCGCGACGGGCGTGAAGGCCGCGAATCCGGGCCTCCAGGTCTGGGTGATCACCGGCGACGGCGACGGGTTGTCCATCGGAGGCAACCACCTGCTGCACGCGCTGCGCCGCAACGTGGACCTGAAGGTGATCCTCTTCAACAACGAGATCTACGGACTGACCAAGGGCCAGTTCTCCCCCACCTCCGCCATGGGCATCAAGACCAAGACGAGTCCCATGGGCAGCATCGACCAGCCCCTCTCGCCGCTGTCCGTGGCGCTATCGGCCGGAGCGGGGTTCGTGGCGCGCACGGTCGACAACGACATCAAGCACCTGACATCGGTGCTGGATGCGGCGGCCAAGTTCAAGGGCACGGCGTTCGTGGAAGTGCTCCAGAATTGCGTCATCTTCAACGACGGCGTGTACGATCCCTTCTACGCACCCGACACCCGAAAGCTCAACGCGCTGTACCTGGAAGACGGGAAGCCTCTGACCTGGGCGAACGACACCAAGGGCCTCTACGCGAAGGGCTTCTCCATCGACGCGCGCGAGATGACGGATTCCGACCGTTCGCAGGTCCTCGTGCACGACGCCAAGGAGGAGTCGGGAACCCTCGCGTGGACCCTCTCCCGGTTCGCCTTTCCGGAAATGCCCGTTCCCCTGGGCGTGTTCCGCTCGGTGGAGCGGCCCACCTACGACGAACTGATGGACGGCCAGATCCATGCCGCCCAGGCGGCCAAGGGTACCGGAGACCTCGCGAAGCTGCTCAATTCCGGATTCACCTGGAAGGTCTGACCTCCCGCCTGGCCTAGGCCTGGGCGATCTCGCCGGAGAGGGTCTCCGGCGTCTCCATGCCCTCCCTGAATTCCAGGGAGCCCGACCGGTAGAGGGCGAACCAGATGGAGCCGATCAGGAAGAAGGAGGGGATGCGGATCCAGCTCCCCACCATCCAGACCGATGCCACCGAAGCCGCCGCCAGGAGCAGCGCGAATCCCGCCGAGCTGCGCAGGTAGTCCAACCTCCACAGGCCGACCTCGCCGGCCAGCCGGGAGAGGAAGATCTGGCAGAGGACGCCCTGGACCAGGAAGGAGACGCCCAAGGCGAGCACGCCGCCGAAGGTTCCCCACATGGGGATCCACCACAGGTTGCAGGCGATGTTGACCGCGAACCCGGCGAGCTGCGCCACTCCCCAGGTGCGGCTGCGTCCGAGTCCCTGCAGCATGAGGCCGCTCAGGTCCCCGTGGACGTTCAGGTAGGTGAACGAAGTCAGCACCACCAGCGAGAGGTAGCCGTCGCGGTATTCGGGCGCCAGGAAGGTCAGGAAATCCTTCCCCCAGAACACCACCATCAGGAAGGCGAATCCCAGGAGGTTTCCCACCGCCCAGGCGGAGTAGTTGAATCGAAGCCGCAGCAGCGGCGTGAGGCGGTTGGCTCCCACCCGCGAGAAGGCCGCGAGCAGGAGCCCTTCGAACGACTGCCGGATGGCCTGGAGGCTCTTGCCCAGGGTCATGACCAGGTTGTAGACCTCCACGGCGCGGATTCCGGAGATCCTGCCCAGGAGCACCAGGTCGAACCGCGCGACGACCCCCGAAAGCAGGTCGGAACCGAGGATGGGCATCCCGTAGGACAGAAGCTGTCTGGACGGCCGACCGGGGACCACCGTCAGGTGCTCCTGGCCGTGCCTGTCCACGAAGGCCCAGATGGCGACCACCGCGTTGGCCGCGTTCCCGCACAGGAAGCAGGCCGAGAGCCTCCAGGAAAGTCCCAGCCACCGGCTCAGCAGGGCGCCGCCGAACATGAACATGGGGATGGCGAAATTGTTCCCCACGATCCGGGCCAGCATCTCCTTGCGGTTCAGGTTGGCCTGGTAGAGGAAATCGGCGATGGCGAGAAGGGGAATCGACGAGGCGATGCACCAGTTGTCCGCGTTGGAGAGCTCCAGACCGCGCACCCGACCCAGGGCGGTCCCCGCCAGGAACAGGAACGCCGCTCCTCCCAGCGTGGATGTGCCCGCGATGAGCCAGATGCTGGAACCCAGATCCCTGCGGTACTGTTCGGTGTCGGTCCGTCCGTGCCACCAGACGATTCCCCGGTCCAGGCCGAGCAGGCTCAGCCGGAAGAGGAGGTAGGCGAAGGATTCGGCGAATCGGAAGGAGCCCCAGGCCCCACCCGCGTAGATGCTCGCGCAGGCGAGGATGAGCAAGGCTTCGACGGGACGAGACAGATTGTCCAGAACGACCATGGGCAGACCCCACCGGACATCCAGACTTGGCTGCTCCTCTTTCTCCATCGGATCCTTCCTGCAAACGCAGATCCCTTCACATCCACGTGAGGTCTCATCCCGTCCCAACCGTCCAGACGGTAAAGTAGACGTTTCGATGCCCGATTCATTGCACCTTCCTACGATTGGAATCTACCAAGTGGGCGGTGGGTCGAGCTGCCAGCCGACGAGAACGGGGAAGGGATCGTTCGCGATGGACCTGGAATCGCATCCGGAGATCTTGCTCCGCTCGTTCTACGAGCGACCGGCCGACCGCGTCGCTCCCGACCTGTTGGGCCGGATCCTGTCCGTGCGTTCCGGACCGGGGCGGGTGCGCGGACGCATCGTCGAGGTCGAGGCCTACGTGGGAATCCACGACCTGGCCTGCCACGCCGCCAAGGGGCGCACGGCCCGCACCGCCACGATGTTCGGCCCGCCGGGCAAAGCCTACGTCTACCTGGTCTACGGGATGCACCACATGCTCAACCTGGTGGTGGCGCCCGAAGGCGATCCGCAAGCCGTGCTCATCCGCGCCCTGGAGCCTCTGGAGTCGGAGTCCGGAACGCCCTATCGCGGCCCCGGAGTGCTCTGCAGACGCCTTGGCATCGAACGCGCCGACGACGCCACCGACCTTTGCGGAGGCGGCAAGATCCGCGTGGAGACGGGCATGCCCCCTCCGTCCGAAGAGATCCTGTCCACGCCCCGGATCGGCGTCGACTACGCGAAGGAATGGAAGGACGCGCCGCTGCGCTTTTGCTTGCGCGACAATCGGCACGTCTCCGGGACTCGCGCAATCCGGTCAGAACCCGGCGGTCACCAGCGTCTGCGATGAGGCTCCGGCCACCAGCCGCTCCACCTGCACGCCGTGCGATCCCGACACCCCCACCGAGTGCTCTCCGGCGGAAAGCGTCCCGAGGTCGCGGCTTTCCAGGACGCGACCCGAGAGGTCCGTGACCTCGAACCGTACCGGACCTGCGGCGACCAACAGGAACGACACCATGTTTCCGGAACGGCGCATCCCCAGCCCGAAGCCGGAGGAGGCGCGTTGGGCGATTCCGGCCAGGGAAGAGGAAGGAATGAAGACCACGCCGCGCAGGGCCTGTCCGTAAGGGGCGGTCTTCAGGACCTTGAACGACTCGGACATCGGCAGGGTGCGTGAAGCCAGGCTGTCGGTGACGACCACGAGCTGGTTGGGGTCGGCACCCTGGTCCGTCTCGGCGCTCACGGTGGAAGTCACCGCCCAGACCGTGACGGTGCCGTCGCCGTCGAGGCGGCTCGAGAGCGTGCGCAGGCCGTCGTTGGCGGGCAGGATCGAATCCGCCATTCCCGGCACCGCGTACTTGGTGCCCAGGTTCAGGCCGCTCTTCAGGGTGTAGACGTTGTGCCAGGTGCTGTCGGATTCCAACACCCACTTCTCCAGACCGGATTGGGCGTTGGTGGCGGCAGTCGCGATGCCGCCGTCGCCCTCGTCGGCCACGTACAGGATGCTGTCGGACACGAAGCACAAACCGAAGGGGTTGTAGACCACGCCGGTCGTGCTCTTGGCGAGGGTCGTGGAGAATCCCTTGGGGATGGTGAACACGGTGCTGGAGGCCGTTCCGGCGGTCGGGAGGGTGCCCTGGGCTCCCACCTGGTACACGGTGTTGATGCCATTCCCTCCCGATCCCTTGGCGACGTAGAGCGTCCCGCCGTGGATGGCGATGGACCGGAAATTGTCATCCTTGCCGGACTTGTCCGCGGTCAGCGACAAGGAGGCCACGGAGAAGCCGTACTGGAAGCCGTTGGCCGCGCCGGGAGTGCCGTTGAGCTGTCCCACCACTTGGGTCTCGGGGCCCGCTCCGGGAGCCACCACCTGCACACCGGTATTGGAAACCACCGTCACGGGCTCGGGGCTGCCGCCGTTTCCGGCGTTCCCGACCAGGAAATACTGGCTTCCGGTCGCGTCCAGGATGGCCGCGCGTCCGTTGTTGCCGCTGTAGGTGTTCACCGGGGTCGCCATCACCGAATCGTCCGGACCCGCCGCCGCGATCTGGAGCACGGCCCGGGGGTAGCTCAGCTTCACCGGATTGGTCGTATCCACGTGGTTCGGCGTGTTGGAGTTGGAGACGTCCAGCGCGTTCACGGGTGCGTCGTACCCCATGAAGGTCACGCTCTTCCCGTCCGTGGACAGGTTCAGCGCCAGCTCCGACTTGGACGGGAAGCTGGTCACCGCCTTGGACGTCGGTATGGCGAACGTGTCCAGGAGCACGAGACTGTCGCCCATCACCGCTTCGCGGTCCAGGATGATGGGGGAGGTCACCCCGAAACTTCCGTCCAACGCCTCGTTGGCCCACACGCCGGGGTAGCTGCCGTTCGCCACCGCGAGATTGCCCGCGCCGCCCGGCAGGGTGTCACCCACCCGGATGGTGGTCGAGTCCCCGGAGTAGATCGTGCGGCTGACCAGGAGATCGCCGCCGGACGAGGGAGCGGCCAAAGCGATGGAGGCGACGGAAAGCGTCGTCATCGCCGCGAGAAGGGAAGTTCTGCCAAGATTCATGGAGGCTCCTTTGGAGGGCTGGTGGCTGGTGGAACAGGCTTCCTGGAACGAAGCCTCGTCCGTGTTTCACCCGCGTTCCAGAGCCCACCATGGATTGTGCCAGTGGTGGAGACGATGGTCAGATGTTGTCCGAGGGGGCGGAGGGGGAAAGGCTGGTTTCGCGGACCGCTAGCCTTTTTTCACTCATCTCGTTCCCATGGCATGATGGGTCATTTTCCGCGGAGCCCCTTTACCGGAATAGGACCGCCGGTTTCGGCAACCCGATGAAAAGGTCTTGCATTAATCAACACAATGTTGTATTTATATGGACGGGAGTGCTCGACACCGGTCCGCCCGGCAGTGCCTCGAAACCAAATCTTGCTGGGACGAGGTGGGCGCATGCTGGAACGACGGGGATGGTTGGCACTGTTGGCGGTTGTGGTCGCCTCATTCGGC
>DATNIW010000010.1:0-4876 GCA_035604215.1 Fibrobacteria bacterium | reverse complement strand
GGCCTCGGCGAGCCTGCGCGAAACCTGGACGGCCTCCGTGCTGGAGCGGACCGAGGAATTCCTGCATCCGGCCCGTCGCGAGGCGGGGAGGAGGCACTTGGCGGCCCTGCTGCGGCGATTGCGGCCGACGCGCGAGGAATTGCGCTTCCTGGACGCGCTCGCGAAGCGGATTTCCCGGGACCTGCCACCTCGCGCAAACCCTTGATTTCGCTGGAGATGCGGCATCCCTCCGTCCCGCAGCCCCCTTTCCAAGGGCTTGAGGATCGAAAAATCCCTTGAAAAGCCCATTGCAAGGCCATTGTTCCTGTGATATGTTCCTTGGAAACGCGGTGGAATGCTGCCGCGAAGGCAACCACCAACCAACTCTCGCACAAGGACGCAACATGAGCAACAAGGCTGATCTCGTCGCCAAGGTCCAGGAAATCGCCCAGCTGGAGAGCAAGGCCTCCGCCGAGCGTTCCGTCACCGCGGTCCTCGAAGCCCTCGTCGAAGGACTCAAGAAGGACAAGACCGTGGCGCTCGTCGGTTTCGGCACCTTCGAAGTCAAGGAGCGCAAGGCCCGCACCGGTGTGAATCCCGCCACCGGCGAGAAGATCAAGATCGCCGCCTCCAAGACCGTCGGATTCAAGGCCGGCAAGGCGCTGAAGGACGAGTTCAACAAGGCCAAGGCCGCCAAGAAGAAGTAAGTCCCGTCGGGACCGCGGTTCCGCCACAGGCCCTCCGACGCCCAACGCGTCGGAGGGTTTGTTTTTTCCTCAAGTTCCCCCCCTCGCGTTCCGATAGGAGTCCTGGACGACCGGATCGGCGAAAGCCGCCCGGGTGTCCGACTTCGGAGGCAAGGATGCTTCCGGAGAGGAAACCATACAAGGAGGACGTGTCGTGCGTATCTACAACAATGTCAATTCCGTCAGCATCCAGAACGACCTGAACAACACCAACATGTCGATGCAGACCTCGCTGCAGCGGCTGTCCACCGGTCTGCGGATCAACAGCGCCGCCGACGACGCGGCGGGTCTTTCGGTGTCGGAGGGATTGAGATCCCAGATCCGAGGCAGCACCCAGGCGCAGCAGAACGCCAACGACGGCCTGGCCCTGCTCCAGATCGCCGAAGGCGGCACCTCGCAGATCACGGACAACCTGCAGCGCATGAGGGAGTTGGCGGTGCAGGCGGCCAACGGAACCTATTCGAACACCGATCGCGGCTACATCCAGCAGGAATACACCGCCTTGGCCTCGGAAATCACCCGCATCGCCGAGGCGACCACCTACAACAACACGGCCCTGCTGTCCAACACCTCGACCTTCTCGTTCCAGATCTCCGCGGCCTCGGCGGGAGCGAGTTCCACCATCACCTTCACGGCCGTGAACCTCTCCTCGGGACTTTCCTTCGGCGCCGTCTCCGTGCAATCCGCCGCCCAGAGCGCCATCTCGAAGATCGACGCGGCGCTGACATCGGTGCTGTCGCTGCGGTCCACTCTCGGTTCGACCATGAACCGCCTGGATTCCACGGTGACGAACCTGGGGAACATGGTGACCAACCTCACCTCGGCCGAAAGCCAGATCCGGGACACCAACTTCGCGACGGAAACGACCAACTTCACCAAGAACCAGATCCTGACGCAATCGGCGACCTCGATGTTGGCGCAGGCCAACCAGTTGCCCTCCGGAGTGCTCAAGCTCCTGGGATGATCCCCACCTGATTCCGTCCTCCGCGAGGACCACCCCTACCTCGGGGTGGTCCTTTTTGTTCTATTCGGGGTCTGATGCGGCTCATCGCCTGCCTGATCGCCCGCGACGAGGAAGCGAACCTCCCGCGTTGCCTCGGATCCCTGTCCGCGGCGGTGGACGGGATTTGTCTTCTCGACACGGGATCCTCGGACCGGACCGCCGAGATCGCGCGCTCGTTCGGAGCGGTGGTCGGGAGCCTGCCTTGGGCCGACGATTTCTCCGCGTCCCGCAACGCCTGCCTGGACCTCGCGAAGGGCGATTGGGTCCTGCAGGTGGACGCCGACGAGGAACTTGATCCTGCCGCCATCCCCGCACTCCGCCAGACCATCCTGGAGCCCGGAATGTGCAGGCTGGTCAACGTCTCCCTGCTCGACGGCACCGCCAATCCAGGGTCCGTCCTCCTGCCCCGGCTGTTCCGCCTGGATCCCCGCATCCGCTACCGGCGGGCCCTGCACGAATCGGTCCTCGACAGCCTGGCCGGGGCCGGACTGCCGGAACCCTCCGTCTGCGCGGTGCGCCTGGTCCACCACGGGTACTCCCCCGACGCCACGGCCGGAAGGTCCAAGCACCAGCGCAACGCCAGGATCCTCCGGATGGTTCGGGAAAGGGGGGAGGCCGACGCCTACGACCTCTACAAGCTCGGAACCACCCTTTCGCGGTGGACCGACGGCGCCGAACGATCCGCTTCCCTGCGGGAAGCCTGGGATCGTTCGCTGCGAGCGACCTCCGGGGAGCGGCGGTTGTGGCCTTGGTGGCCTTCGCTCGCCCTCGCCCTCGCGCTGGATCTGGCGGCCAAGGGGGAATTGCAGGAAGGATGGGAGGCCCTGGAAATCGCCGCGGAAGCCGGGGAGCGGTCCAACCTCCAATCCGGTCGAGCCCAGTTGCTCCTGCGGTCGGGACGCCCCCGCGAAGCCCTCGAGCTCGCCGAGCGCACCCTAGCCCTTCCGGCACAGGTCGCTCTCGCCGTCAACGACGGCAAGGAGCGGGGCGAGCTCGCCCACTTGGCCGCGCGCAGCGCGCGTCGTCTGGGAATGCCCTTCCTGTCCTTCCTGGAAGACGCCACCGCCCGGGGTCAAATCGACGCCCGCTGCGACCTGATCCTGTTGAGGATCCAACAAGGAATCCCGGCGGGCTGGAAGGACCTCGACGTCCTGCTCCGCACCCAGGCGGGCAACCCGGTCGTGCTCATTGCCGCCTCCGAGGCCGCGCGCTCCCAGGGCGACCGGTCCACCTCCGACCTTCTGCTGGACCAGGCGTCGCGGATCCCCTCCGAAGCGGGCTTGCGCGCACGGGCGCGTCTCTGGGTCCGCGCCTGGCTGGGAGGGGCTTCCCCCGCCTTCGACCTGCCGCCTTCCGACGTGGAGAACGCGGCTGCGCAGGGACTGGATCGCATCCTGTCCAGACGTCCATGGTCCCCCGACCCCTTCCTGCACCGCCCCGGTCTGCTCGCCACCCTCGGAGACATCCTCCAGGCCCTGCTGGAGGCGGGACGCGCCGAAACGGTGCGGCGCTTCGCCCGAGCCGCCAAGGGGCGCGAGTCCGAGCTTCCCGGCATCTCCGGCCTCGTCCAGGAGGATTGATCCGCCGGGCTTCCGGCCCATCCCCCCACGCGGGGAGGTGGATACGGTCCGGGCCTCAGGGCTCCGAGCGCATGACGAGATCCGTCATGTCGATGGATGCCGCCCGGCGCACCAGGGCGAGATAGGCCTTGGCGCTGGCCTCGATGATGTCCGTGCTGCGACCCTGACCCGTCAGGGTGCGCCCTCCCAACCGGGCCGAAACCGCGACTTCGCCCTGGGCGTCCGTGCCTCCGGTGATGGCCTTGAGCTGGTAGGTGTCGATGTCGATGGTGCGGCCGGTGAGCTCCCGGATGGCCTTGAGCACCGCGTCCACGGGGCCGTCGCCGGTCGCCTTCGCCGTGGCCGGCGCCTGGCCGTCGCGGCGCAGCACCACCGTCGCCTCGGGAGCTTCGCTGGAACCGGACAGCACCGAGTAGCTCACCAGGGTCCAGTCGTCCCCCACCTCGCCCGATTCGTCGTCCTCCGAGACCAGGGCCATCAGGTCTTCGTCGAAGACCTCCTTCTTCTTGTCGGCCAGATCCTTGAACTTGTCGAACATGGCGTCCAGCCTGTCCTCCGAGGCGTGGAATCCCAGGGCCAGGAGCCGGTCCCGCAAGGCGTGCTTTCCCGAGTGCTTGCCCAGGACCATCTTGTGGGAGCCGCGGCCGACGGATTCCGGCGTCATGATCTCGTAGGTGGCGCGGGCCTTGAGAACCCCGTCCTGGTGGATGCCCGATTCGTGCGCGAAGGAGTTGGCCCCCACGATGGCCTTGTTGGGCTGCACCGGTATGCCGGTGATGGAGGTCAGCAGGCGCGACGTGCCGTAGATCTCCTCCGAGACGATTCCGGTGTCCACGCCCAGCGCCTTGGAATGGGTGCGCACGACCATGGCGATCTCCTCCAGGCTGCAGTTTCCCGCCCTCTCGCCGATGCCGTTCACGGTGCATTCCACCTGGCGCGCTCCCGCCCGCACCGCGGCCAGGGAATTGGCCACGGCCAGTCCCAGGTCGTTGTGGCAGTGGACGCTGAAGACGATTCCCGGCACCTTGACCCGCTCCACCAGATGGCGGATCAGCGCCTCGAATTCCTCCGGCATGGCGTAGCCCACCGTGTCGGGGATGTTCAGGGTGGTGGCGCCCGCCTCCGCCACCGCGGTGTAGAGGTCCACCAGGTAGTCCCGGTCCGAGCGGGTCGTGTCCTGCGCGGAGAATTCCACGTCGTCCACGCGGGCTCGCGCGTGCTGCACCGCCTTCACGCTGCGGCGGATGTTCTCCTCGCGCGAGATCCGCATCATGTGCTCCAGATGGATGTCCGATCCGGAGCTGAAGGTGTGGATGCGGCGTCGCGCGGCGGGTTCGACGGCATCGGCCGCGCGGTCGACGTCCTTCTCCGTGATGCGGGCCAGTCCGGCGATGACGGGCCCCTTGACCTCCTGCGCGATGCGGCGCACGGCCTCGAAATCGCCGGGGCTCGCGATCGGGAATCCCGCCTCGATCACGTCCACGCCCAGCCGCGCGAGCTGGTGGGCCATGCGGATCTTCTCGTCGATGTTCATCGAGAAGCCGGGCGATTGTTCCCCGTCCCGCAGG
>DATNIW010000009.1:0-36436 GCA_035604215.1 Fibrobacteria bacterium | reverse complement strand
ACCAGGAATCCGCCTGGACGGTCCTGGATTCGCTGAAGGTCGCGAGCCGCATGACCAACCTGGGCGACACCCGGACCCTGGCGCTGCACGTGTGGAGCACCATCAACGCGTCCTTCACGCCGGAGGAAAACGCCGCCATGGGGGTGGATCCCGGCCTCGTGCGCGTTTCCGTGGGCCTGGAGAACGCCCAGGACCTGGTGGACGATTTCCGTCAGGCACTGGACGCGATCCCCGCTCGCCCGTAATTTCACCGACCCGAACGCGAACCGGAACGGAATCCGTTCCAACAACCATCCAGAGGAGAGACGATGAGCATCCAGATCAACGGACAGCAGAAGGACGTCCCGGCGGGCCTGAGCGTGACCCAGCTGATCGCCCACGAGATGATCAAGCAGCCGCTGATGGTCTCCGTGGAATACAACGGCGACATCCTGGACCGCGAGGCCTTCGAGACCACGGTGGTGAAGGACGGCGACGCGGTGGAATTCCTGTACTTCATGGGCGGGGGGTCGTAAGGCCATGGCCCTCAACGACGACCAGATCGAACGCTACATGCGCCACCTCTCCCTGGTGGAGATCGGGGGCAAGGGCCAGCAGAAGCTGATGAATGCTTCGGTCCTGGTGATCGGGGCCGGCGGACTGGGTTCGCCCGCCGCCTACTACCTGACGGCGGCCGGGATCGGGCGGATCGGGCTGGTGGACGGCGACGTCGTGGACCGCTCCAACCTCCAGCGCCAGATCCTCCACACGACCCCCGACATCGGACGGCCCAAGGTGGAATCCGCCAAGGAGAAGCTCAACGCCCTGAATCCGGACGTGGAGATCGAGACCCATCTGCTCTTCCTGGACCACACCAACATCCTGGATCTGGTGAAGAGGTACGACTTCGTGCTGGACTGCACCGACGGCTTCCCCATCAAGTTCCTGATCAACGACGCCTGCGTGCTGGCCGACAAGCCCTTCAGCCACGCCGGCATCCTGCGCTGGGACGGACAGGTGCTCACCTGCATCCCCTCGCGATCGGCCACCTACCGTTGCGTGTTCCGCGAGCAGCCGCCTCCGGGAGCCATCCCCACCTGCGCCGAAGCCGGCATCCTGGGCGCCATGGCGGGCACCATCGGGACCATCCAGGCCACCGAGGCGGTCAAGTACTTCCTGGGCAAGGGCGACCTGCTGGAAAACCGGCTCCTGGTCTACGACTCCATGCGGATGCGGATGCGCACCGTGAACGTGAAGCGCGACCCGCGCTGGGCGGTGGGAGCCCCCCATCCCGACATCCACGAGCTCGCGCCCCTGGGCCAGGAACCGGCCTGCGAGCTGAAGAAGCGGTAGATTTACGGGCTCCGCTTTCGCCGTCTTGTGGTGGTGGAGCGGTTGGAGGATCTGGATGAACAAGGCGCCCAAGACGTCCCAGCTCGGTTGGGACATGGACCACGTCTGGCTTTTGCGGGACGGGAACTGGACCCTCGAAGGGGAATGGCGCTCCGCCTCCGGCGACTGGCGCGAGATCCACGGCCGCGTCGAGATCGGCGAAAACACGGCGCGCTACCACCTGGGCGACGAAGACAGCCCCCAGAGGCTCCTCAAGCTCGGCCGCGGACGCACCAACCGGCAGGCCTTCAAGGTCGAGGTCCAGACGGAGGCGGTGGCGCTGGCCGGCAGCGTGCGCTCCTTCGGACTCCGACAGGATCTGACTGCCGGGGCCGGGAACTGGAACATGGCCGAGACCGCTCTCCAGCGCTCCGACGGGTCGGTGGAGGTGGACGGCATCTTCACCCGACTGGGCGAAGTCCACGACGCCTGGCGCTGGATCCTCCGTCCGCAGACCGTGGACGAGACCTGGACCATTCCCTCGGGCGTCCTCTCCGAGGTGGAAAAGCTCGCCCGCATGGGAGCTCCCATCGAGCAATGCGGCCTCCTGGTGGGCCGATCCGCGGATCGCGCGATCACCTCCACGATCCCCATGACCAACGTGGACGCCTCCGAAGACCACTACACCATGGATCCCTCCGAGCAGTTCGCGGCCGTGAAGCGCCTGCGCGGCACCGGCGAGGAGATCCTGGGGCATTGGCACAGCCATCCCTTCTCCCCGGCCCGCCAATCCGACGAGGACATCAAGCTCGCCGCCGACGAGGACGCCATCTACGGACTGACCTCGCTCATGGAGGAGGGCCACGCCCCGTTCAACGTCTTCCGGGTGCGCGGAGGGGCCTCCAGGCCGGTGAAGCTCCTGGTCGTGGCCTGAACCTCCCGGTACCGGTACCTTCGATACAGCCAGCCGTTCCCGGAGTGACGGCCATGGGCCGTTGTATCGAAGGGCGGCTGGCCACTCGGGCAACGGTACCGAACCGTCGCCATCCGGTGCCCGGGGTTCTACTTTTCCGTCTCTTTCCGGTGAAACCACTACCCAGGAGAACGGCCCCATGAGCATCCTGCAGTCCCAGGACCCCGCCATCCACCTCGCCACCCTGCACGAGGAACTGCGCCAGATCCATGGCATGGAACTCATCGCCTCCGAGAACTACGTCTCGCCCGCGGTGCTGGCCGCCATGAGCTCGGTGTTCACCAACAAATACTCGGAAGGTTACCCCGGCAAGCGCTACTACGGCGGCCAGGAGAACGTGGACGTCGTGGAGAGCATCGCCATCGAACGGGCCAAGAAGCTCTTCGGGGCCAAGTTCGCGAACGTCCAGCCCCTTTCCGGATCCCCCGCCAACCTGGCCGTCTACTTCGCCCTGCTCCAGCCCGGGGACACCGTGCTGGGCTTGGCCCTGGACCATGGCGGCCACCTGTCCCACGGCCATCCCGTGAACGCCTCGGGCATCCTCTACAAGTTCACCCAGTACACCGTGGACAAGACCACCGGACGCATCGACATGGACCAGGTCCGGGAGATCGCCAAGCGCGAGAAGCCCAAGCTGATCCTGGCCGGATTCAGCGCCTACTCCCGCAGCCTGGACTGGAAGGCGTTCAAGTCCATCGCCGACGAGGTCGGGGCCTACACCATGGCGGACGTCGCGCACATCGCGGGCCTGATCGCGGGCAAGGCCATCGACAGCCCGGTGGGGATCTTCGACGTGGTGACCACCACCACCCACAAGACGCTGCGCGGTCCGCGCGGCGCGCTCATCCTCACCGATTCCGAGGACCTCGCCAAGAAGATCGACCGCGCCATCTTCCCCGGCATGCAGGGCGGCCCCCACATCCCGCAGATCGCGGCGAAGGCGGTGTCCTTCGGCGAGGCGCTCCGGCCCTCGTTCGGGACCTACGCGAAGAACGTGATCAAGAACGCCCAGCGGCTGGCCACCAAGCTCCAGGAGAAGGGCTTCACCGTCGTTTCCGGAGGCACCGACAACCACCTGCTGGTGGTGGACATGACCTCCAAGGGGCTCTCCGGCAAGGAATCCGAACGCCTGTTCGACGATGTGGGCATCTCCAGCTCGCGTTCCACCATTCCCTACGACCCGCGCAAGCCCCTGGACCCGTCCGGCGTGCGCCTAGGCACCGCGGCCATCACCACGCGGGGATTCTCCATCCCCCAGATCGACGTCGTGGCCGACATCCTGGACCGGGCCGTGCAGGCCAAGGGAAACGCCTCCAAGCTGGCATCGCTCAAGGAAGAGGTCTCCGTGCTCTGCACCGGCTACCCGCTCTTCGCGCCCCTGGTGGACTAGCCAGCGGCAACCGCTGCTTCATCCTTGGTGGACTAGCGGGAGTCAGACCCGCTTCAGGGCGAGGACCGTGATGTCGTCGTTGGGAAAGCGGCCCATGGCGTGGCCTTCCCGCTGCGCGAGCGCGTTGTGGATGGTGGCCTTGGGTCCGTCCATCCACGACGACAGGATGGACGCCTCCAAGCGCTGCAGTCCGAACTGGCGCCCCGCGGCGTCCATGCTCTCGTGGAGTCCGTCGGTGTAGAGGAACAGCAGGTCGCCCGGCGCGATGCGGACTTCCTCCTCCACGTAGGCCGCGTTCTCGAACATCCCCACGAAGAATCCTCCCCGCTGGGTCAGCCGCTCGATGGTCCCGGTGGCCGCCCGGACCAGGAACGGATAGGGATGGCAGGCGCGACAGAATTTGAGCACTCCGGTGCGCAGATCCAGGATGCCCGCGAAGGCGGTCAGGTAGTGGTCGGTCCGGACCGCCCGGAACAGGTCCGAATTCACCTGCCGCAGGATCTCGGCGACCGAGGTCTCGCGGGCCCTGACGTAGCGCAGGAAGGCCATCTTGGCCATGGCCGTGACCAGGGCCGCGGGGACGCCGTGACCCGCCACGTCGGCCATCACCAGGAAGACCCGGTCGGCGTCCATGGGCACGACGTCGAAGAAGTCCCCGCCCACCTTCCCGGTGGGCATGTACTCCGCGGCCAGCGACCAGCCGGGAAAGTCCGGAAGCGTTTCGGGAAGCAGTCCGTCCTGGACCTGCTTCGCCATGTCCAGCTCCTCCTCGAAGGCGTGCTGCGCCTTCTCCAGCTTCTGCCGCGCCGTCTCCAGTTCGGCGTTGCGCTTCTCCAGCTCCTGGGTCCGGTCCCTCACGCGCGACTCGAGCTCGGAGGCGTACACGCGAAGCTCGTTCTCCATGTCCTTGAACCGCGTGATGTCGGAAAACGTCCAGACCCTGCCGATGTTGCGTCCGCGCTCGGAGGAGATGGGCCGCGAGGAGACCTGCAGGACCAGGCGCTGCGGCCAGGTCACCTCCAGGATCTCCTCGGCGTGCGATTCCGCGCCCCGCTCCGCCTGGCGCACGAATCGGATCAGGTCCGAACGGTTGGTGAAGCATTCCGAGACCAGGTCCATGGCCATCTGGAACCGCATGCCCTTGAACTGCCTCCAGTGCAGGCCGAAGAGCTGCCCGAAGCGCCCGTTCGGCCAGACGATGACCCCGTTCTCGTCCACCACCACCATGCCGTCCTTGGCGCTGGCGACGATCCCCTTGGAACGGCTCTCCAAGGCGCGCTGTTCGCTGATGTCCTCCAGGAGGATCGAGTAGCCTTCCACCTGGGCGACCGACCTCAACCGCACCACGCGCGGAGGATCGCCGGGAAATTCCTTCTCCCACTCGGCGAACCCGTAGGGATTGGCCAGGTGGTCGAGCAGGTCGGAAAGCGGTCCCGCTTCCAGGAGATCGCCGCCCAGGTCGGGGGCGGGCCTTCCGATCCAATCCGCCGCGTCCACCGACAGTTCGCGGGCGGCCCACCTGTTCATGGACACGATGCGATGCTCGGCATCGATCTGGATCATGCCGAGGTTCTCTGGCGAGGCTGTCTCTCCCTCCATGGCCAGGATCCGATCCCCGCCTGGCTGATCCACCCTGTCGCTGGTCACGGCTCCAAGCTAGGAATTCGGCCCCTTCTCCACTTGGGCCGGATCAGCCTCCCAAGCGCCCCAAGGCCGTTTGGATGCGGGCGACGACCGTATGCCGATCCAGCGCTTCCAACAGTTCGAAGAGACCTGGACCGAAGGGAAGTCCCGACACGGCGAGCCTGGTTGGATGGATCAATTCCGCGAACTTGATCCCCTCGGTTTCCACTTTGGATCGGTAGAGGGATTCCAACGACGCGGCATCCCACGCCACGGTTTCCAGATCGGGAAGCAATCGACGCAGAAGGTCAGGCGTTTGCGGTTGCCAATGTTTCGCGACGGCCTTCTCGTCGTAGCTGTCCGGATCCCTCCAGAAATAAAGTCCGGTGTCCACCAGCTCGGCGATCCGTTTGGAGCGATCCTTGAGGAGCCGGACATGACGCTCCAGCATTTCGGGCCGGGCGGCCACGTCCGCACCCAGGCCGCGTTCCTCGAGCATCCTGCGGACCTCCGGCAGGAGCGCCTCGACCGAGGATTCGATGAGGTACTGACCGTTGAGCCATTCCAGCTTGGTCTCGTCGAAGGCCGCGGACTTCGGCATGATCCGTTCCAGGCTGAAGCTGTCCACCAGTTCCTGTTGCGTCATCTTCTCCCGTTCGTCGCCGGGACTCCAACCGAGCAACGCGAGGAAGTTGAAGAGGGCGTGGGGCAGGATTCCCTTCTCGCGGTAGTCGCCCACGGAAGCGGCGCCCTTGCGCTTGGAGAGCTTCCCGCCACCGGGCGCGAGGATCACCGGCAGGTGGCAGAACACCGGTGGCTCCCACCCGAAGGCCTCGTAGAGCAGGACGTGTCGGGGGGTGGAGGGGATCCATTCGTCGCCGCGCAGGACGTGGGTGATCTCCATCTCGTGGTCGTCCACCACGTTCGCCAGGTGGTAGGTGGGGAAGCCGTCGGTCTTCAGGAGGACGAGGTCGTCCAGCACGTGGTTCTGGTATTCGATGTCCCCGCGCACCAGGTCGCGGAACACCGTGCGTCCCGACATGGGTGCCTTGAGGCGCACCACGTGGTGCTCCCCGGCGGCGGCGCGCCGGTCGGATTCCGTCACATCCATGTCCCGGCAGTGCCTGTCGTAGCCGGGCGGCAGCTTCTGCTCCTCCTGCCGGCGGCGCAGCTCGTCCAGCCTCTCGCTGGTGCAGAAGCACCGGTAGGCGGCCCCCTTGGACAGGAGCAGGTCGGAGTGCCGTTTGTACAGTTCCAACCGCCGGCTCTGGTAGTAGGGTACGTGCGGTCCGCCGATCTCCGGTCCCTCGTCCCAGTCCAGACCGAGCCACTTGAGATCGCGGATCAGGTCGTGGAGGGCGGACTCGTTGTAGCGGGTCTGGTCGGTGTCCTCGATGCGCAGGAGGAACTTCCCGCCCATCTTGCGGGCGAAGAGCCAGTTGAAGAGGGCGGAGCGTGCACCCCCGACGTGGAGATATCCCGTCGGGGAAGGGGCGAAGCGGACTCGAACGGTCAAAAGCGGATCCTCCAGCGGAGCGACCTCCCCGTTTTCGGTCGTGGTCCTCCGCCGTCGAAGTATAGGAACGGCCGTTTGCGACCGCTCGGCGAGAAGCCGGAAACCTGTCCGGGGGAATAGTTGATATGCTATTCTTTTTTGGTTCGCAGGGAGTCCGACCCGGACGGAATGGTCGGGCTTCCGAAGGACCGGACACGTTCGGAGGGATCCAATGTTCCATCGACTTCCTTCCTCGGGCAGGGTCCCCGTACATTCCGGTGCGCTCGTGCTGGTCCTGTTCGCACTGCCTCCCGCGATGGCGCAGGTCGTGGCCAAGATTCCGACGGTCGCGGTCATGCCCCTGCAAGCCAAGGGGGTGACCGCCACGGATGCGGACGTCATCTCGGATGCCATCGCCAACCAACTGCAACGCGCCGGCACCCAGCGGGTCCTGGAACGCGCCCAGATGGACCAGATCCTGAAGGAGCAGGGTTTCCAGAACAGCGGAGCCTGCGACGGGGCGGCGTGCGCGGTGGAGGTCGGGAAACTCCTGTCCGTGGATCGGATGCTGGTGGGGTCCGTGGGACTCCTGGGGCGCACCTACACCCTGAGCCTGCGTCTCGTCTCGGTGGGAACGGGAGAGGTGATCCGGTCCAGCATGGGCGACTACGCGGGGACCATCGACCAGTTGCTGACCCGGCTGGTCCCCGAGACGGTGAACGATCTGATGGACTTTCGGGATTCCACCAACCGAAACGCCGCGACCGGGAAAAGCCATTGGGCCTGGTGGGTGGGTGGCGGAGTGGTCGCCGCGGGAGGGGCCGCTGCCGCTGTCCTCCTGCTGAAGGGGTCCGCACCCGCAAGTTCCCAAGGCAACGGCCCGTCCACGACCTCCTTGACCGCGAGCTGGTGAAGTCGTGAGATCGACGACTTCCCGGCTCGATCTGCTCGTCCTCCCGGTCCTCTTCTCCGCGATCCTTTCGTGCGACCTGCGCGACAAGGGGCAGGTGGCCCCTTCCGAGGGTGCGATCTCGCTGGCCCCGCGCCTGGTCATGGCCACCGGGGATTCCGTGGTGAAGGTGGATTCGGTCCGCTTCCAAGTGGATTACGGCGGGAGGGCCCCCCTGGACACGACCTTGGGGTACGGGCAGCACAGCGTGAGGTTCGACGGGATTCCGGTGGGAGCCCACTGGACCATGTCCGTGGCCGGACTGCACAAGGCGGTGGACAACGAGCACATCGCCACGTGGTGGCAGGGGAAGGATTCGGGATCCGCCACAGCCAACGCGGGAACCGTGCAATGGACCCTGACGAAGGTGACCCTGGGCGACACCACGACGCCCCGGTTCCTCTTGTCGACCGGCATCCCGTCCACCTCGGACAGCCTTCCGTCCGGCACCAGCCAGATCGCGGTCTCCTTCAAGGTCGCCGATACGGATACCGTCTACCGGAACGACACCGTGGTCAGCCGCAAGGCGGACTCCGCCGGCACCTACTCCTTCCCGGTCGACGTTCCCGCCGCGATCCGCATCAAGCTGGTCTCCCCGTCAGGCAACGTGGCGATCGACACCTTCGTCTACACCGTCTCCCGGGATGCGAAGACCGACACGGCCGCGCCAGCCATCGCCTTCGTGGCTCCGCCTCTCGATACCATCCTGGTCGCATCCCCGTCCACCTTCCTCGTGGTCGTGGCCCCGGTTTCCCCCAGCGGAATCGACTCGGTGGCCATCGCTGGACACGTGCTGCACGGCACGCCTTGGAGCTGGAACGTCCCCGTGACCGCCGGACCCAACGCGGTGTCGGCGACGGTGTTCGCCTCGAACGGGAAGGTGGCGACGGAAACCCGGACCATCACCCTTCCCAAGCTCTCCGGCGACCCCACGCCCCCCACGGTGACCCGGAAATCGCCGCTCTCCCTCTCCCGGATCGATACCCTTCCCTGGAGGGACTCGACCCTCCTCCTCTCCTGGACGGCGACCGCCAAGACCGGGACCCCCAAGGTCTTCCTCGACGGCGTTCCCTTCGCGCCCGTGTCGGATTCCATCTGGACCACCACGCTGACGGCGGCCGTGGGCCTGGACACGTTCATCCTGCTCGCGAAGGATTCGATCGGCAATTCCGCGGCGGACACCGTGATCGTGCGCCGTCTGCCCGACCTGACCGCACCGGCCATGCACCGCCTGGGCTCCGCGGACACCACCCTCGCCTTCCGGACAGGAAGCGTCCTGTTGTCCTGGATCGTGACCGACTCCAACACCGTCGCTTCGGTGAAGTCCTCGGGCAAAGCCCTCACCGCCTCGGATTCCCTCTACACCCTCGCGGTGAGCCTCCCCAAGGCCAGCTTGGGCTTCGACACCACGATCCGCATCGTGGCCACCGACCCGGCCGGGAATTCGAGCTCGGACACCCTGCACGTGACGGTCCAGAAGGACACCACGCATCCACAGGTGGTCGCGGACGCCTCCACGAAGGACACCCTGCTTCCCTACGGAACCACCTCCTACCGCGTCTCCTGGACCATCACGGACCTCGACACCGTGGTCAAGGTGAGCGTGAACGGTTCTCAGGTGGTCGGGGTCGGAGCCGAATATTCCAGTTCCATCTCCCTGTCCCGGGACACGGTGCCCGTGGTCCTGGTCGCGGTGGATTCGGCGGGGAACACCACCAGGGACACGCTGACCCTGAGGGTCGCGACGTATTCAGGCGGACTCCCTCCCGCGAAACCCTCCGTGACCGGCAGGAATCCGTCCCTCTCCCTGAAGATCGACACCCTTCCCTGGGGAGCCAAGACCATCCCGCTGTCCTGGACCATCTCCAGTTCCGGGATCCTCTCGGTTTCCGTGAACGGGAAGGCCTTGCCCACCACCGATCTCTCCCGCGGAACCTGGACCACGACGGATTCGCTGGCGGTGGGAATGAACACCTTCGATCTCGCCGCCGAAGACACGTCCGGAAACTTCGTCTACGACACGGCGTCCATCCTGCGCCGGGCCGACACCACCCATCCCGTCGTCCGCCTCTCCGGATCCGGAGACACCACCGTTCCCTTCCGAACCCCCGGCGTCGTGCTCTCCTGGACCGCGACGGATTCCGACACCGTCGTCTCCGTGACCGCCAACCGGAAGAAGGCGTCGTTCCTGGGAGGTTCCGGCTACGCCGACACCTTGTCCCTTCCCAAGGCGAGCCTGGGGTACACCGACACCGTCGTGCTCGCGGCCACCGACCGGGCGGGGAACACGACCGCGGACACCGTGCGGGTGCACGTGCAGAAGGATACGTCCATGCCGGTGATCCAGTGGCTGGACGGGAATCCGGTGAAACTGGCCTACGGCACGCCCCGGTACGTGGCGAAGTGGAAGGTGTGGGACCCCGATGCGATGAAATCCGTGTTCGTGAATCACGTCGCCGCGACGATGCTCTCCGATTCCATCTACGCGGACACGGTCGTACTCTCCAAGGCGGGCAAGGGTTCGGATTCGACCCTGGTGCTGGTCGCCGTGGACAGCGCGGGCAATGCGGACACCTGCACGGTGGACGTGGTGGTGCAGCCCGACGCCACGCCGCCCCAGGTGACCCGGAACCCCGGTACGAGCGACACCACCCTTCCCTACGACACCAAGACCTACCCCGTCTCCTGGACGGTGACGGATTCCGACGGAGTGTCGGGGGTGACCTTGACGGCGAACAACCTGCCCGTGACCGTGACCCAGGGGTCGGGAGGCAAGTATTCCGCCGCGATCTCGTTCGCGGGATCCACCGACCAGGTGCTCGTCCTGGTCGCCACGGACATGGCGGGAAACACCACGTCCGACCAGCTGCAACTCCAGGCGATCCCCGACACCTCCACGCAATTGACCAGCCTCTCGGTCGACTACGGGACGCTCCAGCCCGCCTTCAGTCCGTCGATCGACAGCTATGTGGACACCCTGCCCTTCGGGTCCGGAACGCCTTCCTTCACCGTGCTCCCGACCGCCTACGAGACCGTGACCTACAACGGCGGTTCCGCGAATCGGTCGACTCCCGTGGTGGTCGACACCACCGGGTCCGTCGTGGTCGTGAACACCTGGACGGGGGCCAAGCGCACCTACACGGTCCGCTTCCACCGCATCACCATTCCCTGGAAGACCGGAATCACCTACGGCACCTTCACGGACGCGCGCGACGGCAGGACGTACCGGACCATCCAATTCGGCGGTCTGACCTGGATGGCCCAGAACCTGGACTACAGTCCGGGAGGGACGCTGGGCATCTGCGCGGCCAACAGCGCCGATTCCTGCGAGAAATACGGCAGGCTGTACAGTTGGGCCGAGGTCATGGGCGCGGCCGCGATCTACAACACCGATTCGCTGGGCGCGGCGACTCCCGCTCCCGGTATCTGCCCGACCGGTTTCCACGTTCCTTCCCTCGACGAATTCACCCTGTGGGACAACGCCTATCCCTCGAACTCCGCCTACGAAGTGAAGTCATCGGCACCAGGCGTCTGGCAGACGAACAACGGCCTGGATGTCGCCGGATTCAACGGCCTGCCCGCAGGCTTCGATTACGGCACCGACATCTACTACCAGCCCAGCAGCCTTGGTTCCGGCGCCTGGTGGTGGACCTCCACGGAATACAATACCGGCAGCACCGCCCGCGAAGCCCAGTTGCTGGATGGCTACAACATCTTGAGTGCAAACTATGGAGACAAGGCCCAACGGAATTCGCTGCGCTGCGTGGCCCCATGACATGGATTACTGCCAAAAAGCGCACCAAGGTGTGAATGCATAGCCAGATCGACTCAGTCCTGAGCACACCTCAAGGAGAGATCGTTGATCTCACCGTCGATTTCATTCGAGACGTTGGTGGTGCTGTTGAACATGCCTAGATATGTTGCGTTCGACAGGATCGTGTCTGAGGCAGTCCACCAATTGCCGGAGATGCCGACAGAGCGCGCGTTGCTCCCACCACCGGGCAACGCGCGAAAGCCGTATGTGTCCTTTCCATTTCCTGAAATGGTCCCATTGGGAAGCCACCCGCCTGTGGATTTGAGCTTGGTGCCATCCGTCGTGCTTGTCGGATCCACGAACTTCCGAAGAGTCGTCCATTCGGAATCGCTCGGAACGTGCCAACCCGTTGGGCATACGCCTTGGACGCCACTCGGATTGGAGGTGCTGGAAGCGGCATTCGCCATCGCCTCCGACCACATGTATAGGCGCCCGTACTTCGCGCACGAATCGTTGCTGCCACTGTAGCAGACCCCGATGGTCGAGCCCGTTCCCGCGAAGTTCAGGTTCTGTGCCATCCACACCTGGTTTCCGATCCTCACCGTTCGATAGACTTGACCATCCCTGGTATCGGTCAGCGATCCGTAGACGATGGCCGACTGCCATGGGATGCCGCTCGACGGAGGTGGAGCCAGCATGGATTGGAGCATGTAGATCTGGACCGAATCCGCGACATGCCGCGCGTTCAACGTGGACAGGTTCGAGGCGAGCTGTGCGGCTTGGGAGGTCGAATCCGTCCGGATCTTGGCGCGCAGAAGCGACACCGAGTCTCCCAATCCCGCGACCGCCTTGGCGGAGTCCGCGACATGCGATGCCCTGGAGCTGTCCGACGCTTTCGCCCAGGGCGGGGTGCCCAGGAGCAGCCGACCGCCCTCGGCACCTCCGTCGAAGGCGACTCCCAGGTAGAGCGCGGATCCGTTGAACAGATTGTCGGGAACCACCTTCACCGCGCCCAGGCTGGTCGAGAAGAGTCCCTTGGAGGTGGCCACCGTCTGGGTTTCGGACCAGAGAGACGTCCCCCCCGAGGCCGCCCCGTAGAGCGAGAAGACCACCGGATGGCTGCCGTCGGGATAGGGATTGCCCTTCGAGTCCGTCGCCAGTCCCTGGTAGGGAAGCGTGGCCGCGTTCGCGATGATCGCGCAGGCCAGGATTCCGGCCGCGCTCCATGGTTTCCGTCGTTCGTTCCTCATCTCTCAGTTCCTCCCTTTCACGCCCAGGCGTTTCACCGCCTCCAATTTCTGTCCATCCTCGCAGACCGCCTCGATCTTCCACAGGTACACGCCCGAAGGAACCGCCGTGCCACCCGACGAGCGCAGGTTCCAGCCCACGGGGAGGATCCACCGCCCGTCCGGGGTGCGCTCCAGGCCCCACAGCACCGCGGCACCCACGTCCTTCGTGAACGAGATCACCGGATTGCCGAGGTTGTCGAAGATGGAAACGGAGACGGAAGCCGTGCCGGGAAGCAGGATGTCCGTCGACAGGCCTTCCGAGCCGTCGGAAACGGCTCCGATGCCCAACCGGCCCGGACCGGTGCCCCGAACAGGCGAGGCCAACGCGTTGGGAATCACCACGGAGAGTTCGGTGGACTTCTCGATGGCCTCGGGTTTCGCCACCAGGGCATCGGTGGCGGTCGCTACGCGGAAGGTATCCCTCGCGGTGTCCGATCCGTCGGTGGCCAGCACGATGATGCGCGATGTCCCTGAAATGCCCGCCATCCCGGAGAGAAGGAGGGAATCGCCATGCACGGAAGCCACGGCGCTGGTTCCCGAATCCGAGGAGGAATACGACAGGGAGTCTCCGTCGATGTCGGCGAAGACCGCGTCGAGCAGAATGGCGACCTTCCCGAAGCCTTCCGACTTCTCCAGGTCGGGAAGGCCCGAAACCACGAAAGGGGCGTTGTTCAAAAGCAGCGGATGTGCCAGGAAACCGCTTTGGATCCGAGCTCCGGCGCTTGCGGTGGGTGGGGTTTCATAGCCCTGACCGGCGATCCCCTTGAACGTGGCGCTGGTGGAAAGGAATCCTCCCACCTCTTGCCAGGACACGATACCGGCGGCACCAACCAGTGCGGGAAGGGCAGCCAAGGAGAACAGGAGCTTGATGGATGTCCTCAATGTTCCGGACTCCGAAATTGGATCAGGTAAGCCACAACCCGAACCAGTGGTTTTCCCGCCAACTCCATCGCCCCAGGGATGGCTTGAAACCGGGCCACTTCATCAGGCACCCGGCCTTTCGGAATGGGACAGCGAGGAGATTGCATCCAGTTCAATATATCAATGGATTATCTAGTCGTGTTTTGCAAGACTGCGGTTTGCCTTTTTCGTCCTCGAAGCATCCCAGCGCCGTTTCAGTCTCCTTTGCCCGGCTCCCGGATCTCCACCTTGTACTGGTAGCCCTGTTCCACCAGGAAGAGCTGGCGGTGCATCGCGAATTCCTGCTCCCGCGTGTCGCGGGTCACGAGCGTGTAGAAGTGGGCCTGGCGACCGTCCTCCTTGGGCCGCAGGATGCGTCCCAGGCGCTGCGCCTCCTCCTGCCGGCTTCCGAAGGTCCCCGACACCTGCACCATCACCGAGGCTTCCGGCAGGTCGATCGCGAAGTTCCCCACCTTGCTCACGATCAGGCAGCGGAGCCGCCCCTCGCGGAAATCTCCGTAGAGCACCTCGCGCTCGCGCTGGGGGGTCTTGCCCGTGATCAGCGGGAGGTCCAGGTCAGCCGCGAGCTGCTCCAACTGCGCCAGGTATTGTCCGATCACCAGGATGGGCTCGCCCGGATGCGCCTCGATGAGCTCCTCCACCACCGCCTTCTTCGCGGGGTTCTCCGAGGCGATGCGCACCTTCTCCCGGTCCGAGGCCTGCGCGTATTCCACGTAGCGGGCCAGCGGCTGGGGCAGGCGGATCTCGGTGCAGGTGGCGGTGGCGATCCAGCCCTGCGCCTCCAAAGTCTTCCAGGGCACGTCGTAGCGCTTGGGCCCGATCAACGCGAACACGTCGCCCTCCTTGCCGTCCTCGCGCACCAGGGTGGCGGTGAGGCCCAAGCGTCGGGTGGCCTGCACCTCCGCCGAGACGCGGAACACCGGGGCGGGCAGAAGGTGCACCTCGTCGTACACGATGAGCCCCCATTTCCGCGCCTGGAAGAGTCCGAAGTGGGGGAACGACTCGTCCTTGGTCTTGCGGTAGGTCAGGATCTGGTAGGTGGCCAGGGTCACCGGCTTGATGTCCTTGATCTGGCCCGTGTACTCCCCCACCTGGTCCGCCGTCAGCGTCGTCTTGTCCAGGACCTCGCGGATCCACTGCCGCACGGCCATCACGTTGGTGGTCAGGACCAGGGTGTGGCACTGGCACAGGTTCATGGCACCCAGGGCCACCACGGTCTTGCCCGCGCCGCAGGGCAGGACCACCGTCCCGGCCCCGCCTTTGGCTGATCCTGCGGCGTAGAAGATCTCCGCCGCTTCCATCTGGTAGGCGCGCAGGTTGAACGGCTTGCCGGTGAGGGCCGTGTCGCGAAGCGTGAACGAGAGGGGATCGCCCACCGTGTATCCGGCCAGATCCTCCACGGGAAGCCCGGCCAAGGTGAGGGCCAGCTTGAGATGACCCCGGAAACGCCCGTCCACCAGGCAGCGGTCGGGGGCGATCTGGTCCAGCAACCAGGGCTGCGCGGCCTTCACATGGCGCGCCTCCATCAGGGTCAGGGGATCGCGGGCGGTCAACAGCAGGTCGTCGCCCACGCGCTCCAGGCGCAGCGTCCCGTAGCGGCCCATGTACTGGGTGATCTCGCGGGTCACGGTCTGGGGGACCGGGAAGCGGCTGTGCTCGGAAAGGGCCTCCAGCACCTGCTCCGCCGTGCGCCCGGTGGCCGCGGCGTTCCAGAGGCTCAGGTGGGAGATGCGGTAGGTGTGGACGTACTCGGGGCTTTTGACAAGTTCTGTGAATGGGGCGATGGCGTCGCGGGCGGCGAGGTACCCCGGTCCTTCCGTTTCCAGGAGGAGGGTCATATCGCCTTGGACAATCAGAGGCTTTTCGGACATGAGGGGGGGAAATGTAGGTCCCACCGGGCCGCCACAGGTCGGTTGGCGCCTTGGGGCGATAAATCCCGGCGCTCTCCCATGCCTCACCCCTCCCTCGCCTGCGGCGAGGGAGGGGTGAGGCCGGTCATGGTTGACCTATCTTCACCGTCCATGGCCCAGGCCTCCATCCTGCATGCCCCGGACAGCCCCTTCGCCCAACTCCTGCGGAGCCTGCGCGTGGCGTCCCGCCTGGATTCGACGGTCCTCCTCCTGGGGGAATCCGGAACCGGCAAGGAGGTCTGCGCCCGGCACCTGCACGAATGCAGCAAGCGCTCCGACGGTCCGTTCGTGGCCGTCAACTGCGGCGCCATCCCCCCCTCCCTGCTGGAGAGCGAGCTGTTCGGGCACGAACGGGGGTCGTTCACCGGGGCGCACGCCCAGAGGACGGGGCGGTTCGAACAGGCCGGGGGCGGCACCCTGTTCCTGGACGAGATCGGCGAACTGTCCCATCCCGCCCAGGCTTCCATCCTGCGCGTGCTCCAGGAACGGCGCATCTGCCGCGTGGGCGGCACGGAGGAGATCGACGTCGATTTCCGTCTGGCCGCGGCCACCCACCGGGACCTCTGGGCCATGGTCCAGGCGGGGACGTTCCGGCAGGACCTCTACTTCCGCATCCACGTGGTCGCCTTCCGGGTCCCTCCCCTCCGCGAGAGGATGGACGACATCCCGCATCTCGCCAAGGGGCTGTTGGCCCGGGTCTGCGCCCGGCTGCGCGAGCCGTCGCCGCGCCTGGACCCGACCGGCCTGCAGGAGATGATGCGCTACGACTGGCCGGGCAACGTGCGCGAGCTGGAAAACCTGATCGAGCGGTTCGTGGCCCTCCACCCGATGGGAGTCCAGCTCAAGGACCTTGTGGAGGAAGGTCGGCGCCGCCAGTCCAAGCCTTCCGCCGACCCTCTCGAGCGCGACCGCCAGGAATTGCGGGAACTGCTCCTGCGCCACGGAGGCCACAGGGACCGCGCCGCGAACGAACTGGGCATCACCCGCCGCGCCCTGACCTACCGGCTCCAGCGCACGGGACTGACCAGGCTGCGGACCCGGAACCAGTCCCCCAAGCCCTAGAGCAGGGTCCTGCAGGTTCAGCTACCGTATCCGCCCCTCGAGACGCCCATTCCATGGGCTCCTCAGGACGAACGGATAACGGACTTTCCTGCAGGACGTTGCACTAGAGCGCTTCGCGCAGGATCGCGTCGATCTCGTCGGGCGAAAGCTCCATGGGATTCCCCTTCATGGAGCTCGCGCGCATCCCCGCGTCGCGCACGGCGGGAATGTCGGATTCCGTCATTCCCCACCGCGACAGGGGCGGTGCCGCGGCCGCCGCGGCCATGGTCTCCAGCACCTCCAGACCGTCGGCGATCGTCGCGTCGCGTCGCCCGGCCAGGAGGCGGGACGCATCCTGGAACCGATTCCGGACCGAACCGCCGGCCCGTTCCAGCGCCGCGACGTTGGTCTTCCAGGCCGGAACCAGCAACCGGGCGCAGACGGCTCCGTGGGGGCAGGGAAACATGCCGCCCAAAGGCGCGGCCAGTCCGTGGACGGCCCCCAGCCGCGCGTTGGCCAGGGCCATGCCGGAAAGGAGACTCGCCAGGGCCAGATCCGAGCGGGCCTCCAGGTCGTGGAGGTCGCGCAAGGCGGCGGGCAGGGCCCGAACGGACAGAGGGATCCCCTGTCGGCAGAGGGCGTCGGTCATTGGATTCGCGAAGCGCGACAGCAGCGGTTCCACCAGTTGGGTCAGGGCGTCCATGCCGGTCCAGGCGGTCAGATCGCGGGGGGCTCCGACGGCATAGCCGGGATCCACCACGGAAAGACGGGGCATCAACTGGGGGCCGCGTAGGCTCACCTTGACGGTTCCCGTGGAAAGCACCGCGTTGCGGGTCGCCTCCGCACCCGTTCCCGCGGTGGTGGGAACCGCCGCGAACGGGAGGCCCGGCCCGGACAAGGGCAACCCCTTCCCCACCACCTCCAGATGGTCCAAGGGGTCCGATCCGGAGGGTGCCAGGGCGGCGATGGCCTTGCCCAGGTCCAGCACGCTGCCGCCGCCCACGGCCACCACGGCCTGGGCCTGGAACGTCCGCGCCGCTTCCACTCCCGAGCGCAAATCCTCCACGTGCGGCTCTCGGGACAGGGAAATTTCCTCCAAGCGGGCACCGCGCGCGAGCAGGGCGTCGCGCAGGGGCGCCGCGCGCTCGGGACGGGAACCGGTCACCAGCAGGATCCGCGCTCCCCACCCGACGATTTCCGTCGCCGCCTCCGCGGATCTCCCCGCGCCGAAGAGGATCCTTCCGGGGGCGGAGAACTCGAAATTCACCACGCCGGGGCGTCCGGGTGGATCTCGCGGTACTTGACGGACCGCCGCGGTTCGGCCATCATCGGTTCCACGGCGTCGCGCCAGCGCCTGTAGTGCGCCGTTTCCTTGTGCGCGGCGGGAGCCTGGTCGTCGCGGTACACCTCCACCAGCGCGAATCGGGTGGGATCGCCGGATTCCTGGACCACGTCGAAGCGGACGACGCCCGGCTCGAGCAGGCTCCGTCGGGCGTTCTCCACGGTCGCGGCGCGGAAGGCATCTTCCATTCCCGGGTGGAGGCGGACGTGGACGTGGACGATCAACACCCGATGCGCCTTTCCGCTCAGCCCGTGGTGCGCAGGCCGGAGGCGATGGCGTTGACGGTGACCAGGAGCTGGAGCAGGACTTCCTCCCATTCCGGCGTGCCGGAGGCCAGGCTCCGCCACCGCACCACCAGCCCCACCTGCAGGTGGTGCAGTCTGCGCAGGGCCTCGGACCGCAGGTTGAGGCTTCGCGCCATCCTTTGGCGCCGGTCCTCGAACCTGGCTCCGTAGATCTCCTCCAAAAGGTCGGCCGTGCGACGGAATTCGGCGCGCAACCTCGCGAGGAAGCGCTCCCTCAGCGCGGGATCCTCCACCATCGTGGCGTAGAGGTCCCAGACTTCCGTGTCCGCGGTGGCGATGGTGGTCTCCACGTTGGCCAGGACGTAGCGCAAAAGCGGCATGCCGTCCAGCGAGGTGCGCAGGTGGAGCCACTCGTCGGGGCGCTCGCTCCGGAACTTCTCCAGCGCGGTGCCGACGCCGTACCAGCCCGTGATGTGGAATCGCGATTGGGCCCACGAGAAGACCCAGGGGATGGCGCGCAGGTCGCCGAGCGTGCGCTGGCCGGACCGGCGCGCGGGGCGCGACCCGATGCGGCTGGCCTCGATGACGTCGATGGGCGTGGCCTGGCCGTAGAAGTCGATGAAGCCATCGGCGTCCACCAGGGACCGGTACTCCTTGCGGCTGGCCTCCGAGAGGTAGGCGAGGATGGAGTCCTGGAGGGGGTCGTCGTCCTTGCTGGACTGGAGTGACCTGCAAACCGCCCCGGCGAACAGGAGTTCCAGGTTGTAGACGGCGGAGATGAGGTTCGCGTACTTCTGGGCGATGGTTTCGCCCTGCTCGGTCACCCGCAGACCGGAGGCCAGGGACGCCGGAGGCAGCGCTTCCAGGAACTGGTGGGTGGGGCCGGCGCCGCGGGAGATGGTCCCGCCCTTGCCGTGGAAGAACCGGACACGGACCCCGCGATCCCTGGCGAGGCGGGTGAGCGTGCGCTCGGCGTGGAGAAGGTGCCACTGGCTGGCGATGATGCCTCCGTCCTTGTTGGAATCGGAGTAGCCGATCATCACGGGTTGCACGGGCTTGGCCGAACGCTCCTCCCGCAGGGGCCGCAGATGCACCAGCGTCCGCTTGACCAGGGGGTGGTCCAGGAACCTGGAGAGGATTCCTTCCGACGCCTCCAGGTCCTCGATGGTCTCGAACAGCGGCGCCACCGGGACCTGGCAGACCAGCCCGTCCGGGGTCTGCACCAGGAGTCCGGCCTCGCGGCCGAGGAGGAACACCGTCAGGAGATCCGAGAAGCTCCGGGTCATGGAAACGATGAACGTGCCCACCCCGGCCATGCCCCAGTCCGCGATGTGGTCCGCGATCACGCGATGGCTGTCCACCACCGCCTGCGCCTGGGGACCGAGTGGCGTGCCGGGAAGGGCGAACGGACGGAGGCTGCGCAGCTCGCCCTCCAGGAAGGCCACCCTCTTCTCCTCCGACCAGGATCCGAAATCCGTCTCGGGGAAGCCGGCCGCGACCAGGAGCTGTTCCACCGCCTTGTCGTGGAACGCCGAATTCTGGCGGACGTCCAGCTGGGCCAGGTGGAAGCCGAACACGTCCAGGTGGCGGCGCAGCTTGAAGACCTCCAGGTCGGCGAGCCGACCCGCGCCTGCGGCCCTGAGCGACCGGTCCAGGACGGCCAGATCTTTGGACAGTTCCTGTCCTTCCCGGTAGGATCCGGCGTGGCGCGAGCCCTTCCCGCTCTCGGGAGCGTCGGGGTCCAGGGGCAGGGCGAGGATCATGAGGTTCACGAGCTGGCGCCAAGGCTCGTCCGGATTCCTCGCGAGTTGGGGTTCGGCGAGCTGGGGGCCGAGCGCGTCGGCCAGGGCCTTCACGCGGTCCAGGAGCTCCTTGGGGGCGCTTTGCAGGAGCCGGGAGAGCGAAAGCCTGGAGCCCAGGCGGACCAGCTTCTCGCGGAGGATGCGCAGGGCGGAGAGCCTCAGCTCCGTGAGCGCCAGGCGGGTGATGTCGGCGGTGACCAGGGGATGGCCGTCCCGGTCCCCTCCCACCCAGGAGCCCATGCGGAGGTGCGGAAAGCGCGACGGGTCGGCCAGCAGGGACCCGTCCAGGCCGGCGTGGTCCCAGGCGGCGCGCAGGCGGTCGTCGAGCTGGGGCAGGGCTTCGGGGAAGACCTGGCGGAGGTAGTGGAGCACGTTCTGCAGTTCGGCGCGCAAATCCGGCTTCTGGAGCAGGATCTCCCCGGTGCGCCAGAGTCGCTCCAGCACGTCCAGGACGTCTTCCCGGATGCGGGAACGCTCCACCGGGGTCCACATCTTGTTCTCCATCTTCACCAGGAGCAGGTAGAGCTCTCGATGCTGTTCCAGGACCGTGGCGCGCTTGGCTTCCGTGGGGTGCGCGGTCAGGACCGGTTCGATGGAGATCTCGGCCACCCGTTCGGCGATCCGGTCGACCCCGATCCCCGACTGGACGAGATCGGACAACGCCTGTCCCCAGAGCCCGCGTTCGTGCGCGAGTCCGAAATCCTCCTCGGCCGCGCGCCGCATCTGGGCGGCGCCGTTCTCCTCGGCCTTGTTCAGGAGCTGGAAGCAGATGGAATAGGCCTGCGCCAGGCGGTCGGGCGTGGGCGAATCCTGGCCGGACTCCTGTCCGATCCACGGCAGCTGGGCCGCCAGATCCTTTTCGCCCAGTTCCTCCAGGACCTGGCGGAAGCTCATCATGAGCCATGCCAGATCCTCGGCGAACTTGCCTTGTGTGCGCTGCACTCGGGAAGGCGTGGCCGCCGTTCCCGGATCCGTGGTCTTGGGTGCCGGTCCGCTCATGTTTCGAAGTCTACAAAGGACTCTCGAACTGGCGTCCGGTCCGGGAGCTGGAAATTTGCGGGCCCGGGGAGCGGCGCACCGGTCCAGGTTCTAGCTTTGGCACCTCTCATGCCCATCGCCATCCATCCCGGATCCTTCGACCCCCCCACCCTGGGCCATCTGGACCTGGTGACGCGGGGCCGGAAGCTGTTCGAACGGCTGCATGTGGTCGTGGCCTTCAATTCCCGCAAGACCCCGCTGTTCTCCGCCGAGGAACGCGTCCGGCTCTTCCAGGCCTCGCTCGAGTCGGCCGGCATCCGCGACGTGGAGGTCCAGGCCTGGGACGGACTCACGGTGGAACTCGCCCGTCGCCTGGGCGCCACCGTGTTCCTGCGGGGACTGCGCCAAGTGGGCGATTTCGAGGCCGAACAATCCATCGCCCTCATGAACCGCAGGATGGCCCCCCTGATCGAGACCGTATACCTTCCCTGCAGGGAAGAGCACCTGGGGCTCACCTCCACGCTGGTGCGGGACATCGCCCGGTTGGGGGGCGACGTGTCGCCTTTCGTGCCACCTCCCGTCGCCCAGGCCCTTCGCGAACGTTTCCAGGGGAAGAGCTAACGATGTTTCCGTCGCAGTCCTCCAAAGTGGTGCGCAATCTCCTGATCCTCTGCGTCGGGGTGTTCGCGATCCAGACCCTGGCCGAATCGTTCGGGCTGCTCCCGACGGGCTTCCTGGACTACTACGGCGCGCTGGTTCCGGCCAAGGTCTGGGGCCACGGCCAGTTCTGGCGGGTCTTCACCTACATCTTCCTGCACGAGAACTTCCTCCACATCTTCTTCAACATGTGGTGCCTGTGGGTGTTCGGGCAGCCGGTGGCCCAACGGCTCGGGGAAGGCAAGTTCCTTTCCCTGTTCCTGGTCTCCGGCATCACCGCCGGCATGTTTTCCGGGCTGTTCTACCTGTGGGGCGGCACCGGTTTCGTGCCCATCATCGGCGCCTCCGGAGCCCTGTACGGAATCCTTCTCGCGTTCGCGCGGTTCTATCCGGACGTGCCCATCTACCTGTTCCTGATCGTTCCGGTGCCGGCCCGCATCGCGGTCTGGATCATGGGCGGCATCGCGCTGCTCTCCGGCATGAGCGGCGGGAGCCTGGGCGGCGGCGTCGCCCACCTCACCCACCTCTTCGGGATCCTGGGCGGATGGGTGTTCCTGGCCCTGGACGGACCGGTGAGCGACCTGTGGGCGAGGCGCAAGAACCTGGGCGAGGAGCGTCGCACCCGCAAGGCGGTGGAGGAACTGGTCAGCGGGCAGGAGTTCTTCGATTCCCGCGTGGATCCCATCCTGGCCAAGATCTCCAAGTACGGAATGGGAAGCCTCTCCCGCCAGGAGCGCCAGATCCTGGAACGCGCCAGCGGGATGAAGAAGGGCGGCAACACCGTGGACCTGCGCGCATGGAGACGCGGCAAGGAGTGAGCTTCGAGCCGTCCCTGGTCGCCGCCGACCCGTCCATCCAGGAGCCGGACCGCTGCGAGCGGATCGCCGAGATCCTCAAGAACATCGAGATCCCGGAGACCAAGAAACGGTTCCTGTCGCCGGCCCTCCAGACCCTGGCGGGATCGGATCCCCAGGGAGAGCAGGTCCTGCGCACGCTGCTCCACGTGGGCACGACCTGGCGGGCGCACGTCCAGAAGGTGCAGCGGCTCCAGAACCTGTCCCGCCTGCTGGCGCGGCGGTCCATCGGGGAGGCGTTCCAGCCCGAGGTCGAAGCCGTGCTCGCGACCTGGGCCGGGGCCGACCTGGAGGCCTTCCGCGCGAGCCTGGTCCGGTCCGTGGAAACCGGGGTCTTCCCGGACCCGCAGACGATTTCCGTCCTGCCCGCCGAGGCGGTCTGCCTGCGCCAGCGCAGCAGCCACCTCGCGGACACGGCCGACCCCTACGACATGAAGGGCATGGCCCGGCTCCTGCCGCTGCTGCGCATCCACGACGAGCTCGCCGACCGTCTGGACACCCTGCACCGGGAGTCGCAGGAAGGCGCCCCCCAGGAGCCCGACCTGGGTCTGCTCAAGTTCCTGGGCCAGAAGGAATTCGATCGGCTGGAACAGGTCTGCCGGGAGATGCCGGGAATGTCCGAACTTCCGGAGCTGTGGGCGGTCCAACGGAAGCTCCAGCTGGACCCCCCCGTGATCTCGGCGCTCCTGACGCTGGGCCGCTCCCTGCGCCTCCCCCAACCGGAAGCCGGCTGGCTGGAGATGGCGCTGTTCTGGTTCCGGGCCTCCGACCACCAGGGCCGATGGAAGCTGAGCTGTCCCGTTTTCCCCGCCGTGGCCAAGGTTCTCGCGAGGGCCGGCGTGGCCGCCGAGGCCCGGGGCATCTCCTTCCACGCCTCGGATCTGGTCCTGCCCGCGCTGCTGGACGAGCACACCGCCAGCGTGGACCTGGGCTCGGGGCGGAAGCCTCCCCCGCCGGACTGGAAGGGGCTGGTCCTCTCCAACATCACGCGGGACACCCTCATCGCGAGCTTCCTGGCCAATCCCCGGTGCGTCCGGGTGCCCGGGCTGGTGGAGTGCGTCGTGGTCAATTCCCGGTCGCTGCAGATCCTGTCCACCATCGCGACCAAGCGCGACCTGCACACCGGACACCAGAACAAGGGCGTTCCGGCCGCCCTGCTGCGCAGCCGCAGCAAGCTCCCGATGTCGCTCCTGCGACGCTTCATCCACATCCGGTTCGTCCCCAAGTCCGAGCTCAAGGACCTTTCGATCCGGGCGCCGCGCCCCGAGGTCCTCAAGGAGATCGGCGAATACCTCAAGACCGTGTGAGCCCCCATGACCGACACCGACACCGACCTGCACCCCGATCCCGATCTCCTGCGCCGCCTGGGCCACGACTTCTGCCTGCGTCGGGAAGCCTTGCCGATCCGACTGGAGGATGGCCGGACCGTCCTCGCCTTCGCCGCCGATGCCGATCCCGAGGCCTTGGAATGGGCCGTCCACCTCGCCGAACTGGACGCGGAGCCCGAGGCCTGGGAAAACGCGGGCGAGCGCATCCAGCACGCCCTGGCGGTGCTGCGCGGCGAACGGGCCGCGCACGGCGAGGAAGGCGTCCTGTCCCGCCTCGCCGAAGACGAGATCTCCGTGGGAGAAGGTTCCACCCTCGACGAAATCCGCCGCAAGTCGCAGGCCGAACCGGTGGTCCGGCTGGCCGAGCACATCTTCGACGAGGCCCTCCGGCTCGCGGCCACCGACATCCACCTGGAGCCGGAGGAGAACGGCGTGGTGGTGCGGCTGCGCCGCGACGGACTGCTGCGCGAATTCCTGGTGCTCCCCCGCTGGGTGCAGGCGAGCCTCACCAGCCGCCTCAAGATCCTGGCGGAACTCGACATCGCCGAGAAGAGGCTCCCCCAGGACGGTCGCATCCAGAGGCTGTGGAAGGGCGAGACCATGGACGTCCGCGTGTCCACGCTTCCCACGAGGTCGGGCGAGAAGGTGGTGCTTCGGCTTTTGCGCCAGAACGCTTCGGTGGTGGACCTGGAACAGGTGGGCATGCCACCGCGCATCCGCACAGTCTTCGAGGCCCTCTGCGACCGTCCCCAGGGCATGATCTTCGTGACCGGCCCCACCGGATCCGGAAAGTCGTCCACCCTGTACGCGGCGCTCCAGCGCATGCTGCCGCGCGACATCAACATCACCACCATCGAAGATCCCATCGAGTACCGGCTCAAGGGAGCCAACCAGGTCCAGATCCTGGAAAAGGCCGGACTGACCTTCGCCGGGGCGTTGCGCTCGATCCTGCGCCAGGACCCCGATGTCATCCTGGTGGGGGAAATCCGGGACGCGGAAACCGCCGGGATCGCCGTCCAGGCCGCCCAGACCGGCCACCTGGTCTTCAGCACCCTGCACACCAACGACGCCGTGGGAGCCATCACTCGCCTTTCGGACCTCGGGGTGCCGCGATTCCTGGTGGCATCCGCGGTGCTTGGAGTGGCGGCCCAGCGGCTGGTCCGGAAGATCTGCCCCGTCTGTTCCACTCCGGGCGAGCCCACTCCGGAGGAACGCCACCAGTTCCCACCCGGCTCGGCGCTTCCTCCCCTGGTCCCCCGTCCGATCGGATGCCCCGAGTGCGACGGCACGGGGTACAAGGGTCGGACGGGGATCTTCGAGCTCCTGCTGGTGGACGATCCGCTGCGCGAGGCCATCGTCCGGGGCGACCCCGAAACCGCCCTGCGACGCACCTCCGGGATGGTGCCGCTGATCCAGGACGGCCTGGACAAGGTGGCGGCGGGCGTCACCACCTTGGAGGAGGTGCTGCGGGTGGGCCTTCGCTGAGGCACCCTTTACAGCGCCGGGGGCACTGCCGTATCTTTACCTCCCTCGAAGGCCGACGCGCTTGCGCGACGTCCTTCGGAAACGACGGGGTTGTAGCTCAGTTTTGGTAGAGCACCACAATGGCATTGTGGGGGTCAGGGGTTCGAATCCCCTCAGCTCCATCCGTCGAGAAACCCTCGGGCACAAGCTCGGGGGTTTCTTCGTTCGTGCAGAAATGGTAGAGCACCACAATGGCATCGTGGGGGTTCTCGCTCCATTCGTCAGAGCAATCCCAGGCGCGCAGAAACCATGCGTGGTGGGATGCAACCGCAGGTATCCTATCTGGGGTGCTTTATGGGAAATTCCTGAGGACGAGCGCCGTGCGAGTCTTGTAGATCCCATGATCGCCCCGAGGAGTTGGTCCCATGTTCGGTTCCATCAGGCTTTCGACTCCCGACCGGGTATTCAGCTTCCTGCTTGGCGTCCTCCTCTGGACGAGCGTTCCTGTGTTGGGTTGGAGTGTTTCCGGAACCGTCCGGAACACCTCCGGGGCCGGCTTGGCGGGGGTGCTTGTCTCGGTCCGGGATACCACACCCATCCACACGAGCACGGATGCCAACGGAGCCTTCTCCCTTGGATCCACCACCGCCCTTGGGTCCGAACTCTCGGGAGGTTCAAGGTGGGACCTGCAGCTGTCCGGTGGCGAACTCCTGATCCATGCTCCGCACGACGGTCTCCTGCGCATCTCCCTCGTGGATATCGGGGGGCGCGTTGCCTGGTCGGGTTCGGCGATCGCTTCGGCAGGCTCGGCGCGCATTCTTCTGCCATCCAGGTTCGGGAGTGGTGCAGGATACCTCCGGGTTCGCCTTGCCGGGGGCGGCGAAATCGTCCAGGCCGTGGTCGATGGCCCCCAAGGACTCCGGCTCGCCCTTCATATCGCACTTCCAAGGGCCCTGGCTTCCCATCCGGTCCTGCTTTTTTCGAAGTCGGGATTCCGCGACACATCCTATAGCATGGCCTCCGATTCCATGGTGGGGATTCCAATCGTCATGCTCGACACGGGGACCATCGCTCCTTGTCCGACGGTCAAGCTTGCGGCGGGGGATGCCAACAAATCTGTTTCCGTGGGCGGGACCAACCGGACCTACGTCCTCCACATTCCTTCCGAATACGGTGGTTCCAAGCGCGCTCCTCTCGTCATCGATTTCCACGGCTTGGGATCGTCGGGCTCCCAGCAGGAGGCTTCATCGCCCTGGAAGTCGGCGACGGACGCCGACGGAGCCGTGTCGGCCTACCCGAACGGACTCCAGGGGCCGACCGGTACAGGGTGGAACTTCGGGCCATGCTGCGTCTCCGGCGCGGACGATGTCGGTTTCGCGAAGTCGATGGTCGCCGATGTCGAAAAGGTCGCTTGCATCGATCCGGCACGCGTGTACGCCGTCGGCTATTCCATGGGCGGAGGGATGACGCAGGACCTCGGCTGCGAGGCGGCGGACGTGTTTGCCGCTGTTTCTCCGGCCGCTGCGGATCTCCTGAAGGAGACGGAGGACGCCTGCAAGCCCAGTCGTCCCATCACGGTGGTCGCCTTCCGGGGCACCGCCGATCCCGACATTTCCTACGCGGGGGGCAGCCTGACGGTTTCTGGGATGACCATGACCTGGGTGGGGGCGGTGAATTCCTTCCAGAAGTGGGCGCTGGTCGACCAGTGCTCGGGATCGCCGTCGGCGGCGGACGCCAACGGCTGTTCCACCTACTCCAACTGCATCGGTGGCGTGCAGGTGACCCTGTGCACCAAGCAGGGTGGAGGCCACGATCAAGGGAACGCAGCGGTGGGATGGCCCATCCTGAAGCGATTCACCCTGCCCTGAATTGCCCGGATTGATGTCGCCTCAGGGAATTTCGATGCTTGTCTCGCCGTGGGTGAAGCTGGCAGCTTTGGTTTGCAAGGTGTCCGGTGCTGCCATGCGGTAGTGAATCTCAACTTGGAGAGTCGCCGTGGTGTCCTGAAGAAGATTGACGGGAACCGTGAAGAAGTTCTCCGCTTCCGTCGCCCAGGAGAGGGTACTCCATGTGCCTCCCGGAAATCGCATCCGCATAGAATCCACTGCCGAAGGCGGATCCCGCACTTGTATCAGCGACCAGTAGGCGCTGGCGCCTTCCTTGACCCACAAAGTTCGAGGTCCGTCCGACACTCCCGACAAGCTTGTGCATGGCACGAAGGTCCAGTCTCCGGAGTAGCGCCCCGGCAGCGCCCCCATGATGTCCGTTGCGGGGGATCCGCCCAGATCGATCCCGCAGCGATCATCGGGACACTTGTCGACGATGCGAGCGACGGTGGCATGCCAACCGGTGGAGGTCCAGGCGCGGATACGGGCACACTGCCCGCACATGCGCCCTCCGTTCCACTGCCCCAGGAGGTCACCAGGGGCCTGGCTCACCTGGATGGCCGCGTAGTTCGCGATCCCTGTGATGCCGTAGTTGCATGCCCCGCCGGAGCTGGGATTCGCATTTCCGACTCCACCGTAGGTGGTGACGTCACCGATTCCGCCCGTGTCGGAGAGAAGAGGAATGGTTGGCGTGGTCAGGTCGATGACCAATATTCCCAGATCGCCTTGAACAGGAGATGTCACCGGGATCCGCGCCCTCGCCCTTCCGTTCCAGGTGAAAATCAGCGTATCCGGGGTCGTATCGGCAGATGCCGTTCCCCGGGGCGACGCACCCGACCGTCCTGGGACTGAAATTGTCCTGGGCCCCCGATGGCTTCCGTCCGCTGCGCTCCCTTCGAGCCGCAGAGAAAGATGCCCCTCCTCCAACTCCAACCGGCGCGATTGGGGGGAAATGCGGAGAGATGCTTTGGATCGAATCCCATCGGCTGTGGCTGAAAGTCGCCAGGCACCGGTGGAATCCGTGTTCGTGCTTCCGCCTAGCGATGCCAACGAAACCTGGACTTCGGGCAAAGGGTGTCCCCAGGAATCGTTCACCGTGCCAGAAAGATCCAATGTCCCAGTCGCCGATGAAGCGATAGGCAACGCCAGGATCAATCCGAACCAAGGAAGGATGCGATAACCAGGTTGGAAACCCATCGGTGCCTCCACATCAGCAATTTAGGACGAGTCTGTCTGCGCCCGGCCGTGGCTGGCCTCGGCTCGGATTTCCGTGTTCAGATCGAGTCTCAGGGGATGTAGATCTTCTCCATCTCTCCGCCGGCCCCCTGCTCCACCCGAAGGATTCCCAACCCGTGGAGACGAGAGCGGAATTCGAAGGAGTTGGCTCCGGTCCTGGCTTCGAACGAACCGGAGAAATGGGTCTGGCCTTGCAGGTCGGTCAGGGTCGCCCGTACCGTGCCGTTGAAATTCGCGACGTAGTTCGCCCGGACGACGCCGTTCGAGGCGATCGCGCGAAGAGAACTCCGGGAGAGGGAACGAGAGGCGATCGAAGTGGAGCCGTATCCGGTCGTAGCGGTCAACCATTCCTGGTCGGGCACGGCGCTGGTCGCGATCGACTTCACCGCCACGACGTCCCCGGAAAACGTGGAGGGCACGTCCTGATCGAAGGAATACAGCGTGTCGACGGTTCCTGCCGGCGTCTTGAATGCGATGAAGTCCACGTAGATGGTTCCGTTGTAGGCCTTCGAGTATGCCTGCAAACCGAAGAACTGGAGGCTCGTGGGATCGGCCGGGACCAGAGCCGTCTTGTTGGAAGCGTCCGTGGAGATGGGAATGCCGTACCTGACCCAGCCATCGAAGGTCAAGGTCCCCAAGGGACATTCCCTCCAGGTGTAGTTGTTCGACATGGTCACGAGGCTCAGCGACACGTAGCCGTTTTGCGTCGTCCCTGCGGAGTCGTAGGTGGTGTTTCCGTTCACGTAGGCTCGCACGATCACGGAGTCGTAGGTACTGATGTTGGGTTTCACGACGCCGAGGTTCACCTGTCCCCAGAGGGAATCCTTGGCGGAGTACAGGACCTTCATGGAATTCGCGCCCGTGGCCACCACCGCAGGGACCAGGGAGGTGTCACCCGGAAACCTGGGGAGTCCAGCGCCGGCGCGGATGTCGTTCAGGAGACCCAGATCGTAGACTCCCCCGTTGGCCCGGTGGAAGAAGGTCATGTTGTCGGTGCCCTCCACGCCCGCGTCCCACATGATCGGGATCATTCCCTTGGACACGGCCGAGGAAACCACGTAATTGTAGAAGTGGCGTCGGGAAGCGAGGTGCAGGGTCAGATTCTGCGTGCCGGTCAGGGTGTCCCGTCGGACCGCTCCGAATTCGCCAATCACCACGGGGACATCGGGGCCGAACTTGTTGACCACCTCGAGGAATTCCGAGTCCACGTAGGTTTCTTCCCCCCACGTGGGATTGTGGGCCAGGTCGGTGGTGGAGTGGTAGCCGTTGCCCCAGTAGTAGAACGGCTTGCCCCAGCTCGCATCGGCGGTCATCAGGCAGAACTGGTAGGGATAGAAGTGGTCCTCGACCATGAGACGGCCGGTGCCGGAGGGATCGTTGGGCAAGGTCATCCATTCGGCCGTGTAGTCGGGGGATGTGTTGGGCCCCTGGACGACCAGGGTGCGCGATGCGTTGTTCCCGCCCGTGGCGCGCACGGTGTCCACGAAGATCTGGTGCAGCCCGAGCAGGACGTACCACGCCGATAGCGAATCGACCGCCGGCTCGTTGGCGCTCGCGAACAGAAGGTGCCGATCGTAGCTCCGGAACTCGGTGGCGATCTGTTTCCAGTACGCGCCCTGCTTGGACTGCATCGCCGCCAGCATCGCGGGACGCGTGACCGCGGAGTCGATGTGGTTTTCCAACCAGCCCCCGTCCCAGTGGATGTTCAGGATGACGAACAAACTGTCCTTGATGCAGAAATCGACGACTTCCTTGACCTGGGACATCCAAGCGGTGTCGATCACCAACGTCGTCTGGTTGGCGTGGGAATCCCACGCGCACGGAATCCGGATGGTCTTGATCCCCGATGCCTTGACGGAATCGATCAGCTGCTGGGTCGGGAAGGGGTTGCCCCACGAGGTCGGACCTCCGGGGGCTTCCATGGTGTTGCCTATGTTCCACCCCACGCCCATCTCGCCGGCGATCGATTTCGCCGTGGGCAGGGTCTGCGCGAGCGAGGCGGCGCAAGCCGCGAGCAACATGGCGCCGGTCCGCGCGGCTGGGGAAACCAGGAGTTTGATCGTTTTCATCTCTGCTTCCTATCGACGACGCGTTGCTTGTTGGCGGGATTGGGAGAAGCCTGTCCGATTGGACAAGCCGCTCAGCCCTCCCCGAGCGACTCGAAGGAAAATGCGACCGGTCTGGTTTTCCGAAACGCGCCTGGAGAAAGGGCGGGAAAACTCGACGGAGATCAGGACCCGTGAGCCGAAGGAAAACGCCAATCCGTCCTTGGAGTTTGCTGCTGGCGGGACAGTTCGTTCAGTGGACTGACCGGAAGAAACAATTCATCCCACTCCCCCCTGGGTTGGAATTTGCGATCATGTGGGTCATGGCCGATCCGGTGGAAAGCGGTGCTTCGCCGAACGTGTTCGGGTACCTGGATTACCGCGTCTTCCTCAAGGACTGGTACTGGGCCTACAAGCGATCCCATCCCCGCTTTTCCTACCGGGCGCTCGCGCAGAAGGTGGGTTACCGATCGCACGGATTCTTCACGCAGGTCCTGGGCAACAAATCGAACGTCTCGGTGGAGACTGCGATGAATTTCGCCGATGCCATCGGTTTGCGAAAACGCGAGCGGGAATACTTCCTGCTGCTGGTGCGACACAACCAGGAAACGCGATCGGTCCCGCGCGGCAAGTTGTTCGCACGGTTGGCGCAGTTCAAGGAGTCGGCGGCCAAGCTGCTTCGCCAGGACCAGGACGCCTTCCTCGGATCGTGGAAGAATGCGGCGGTGCGGGAACTTTTGGGAATCGAGCCTTTCCAGCCGGGAGCCGAGGCGGCATGGGGCGCGAGATTGGCTCCTCCGGTCGAGGCCGCGGAGATCCGCAGTTCGCTGGACCTTCTGCTGGACCTCGGATTGGCGCACCGGACGGCCTCGGGGATCGTGCGGACGGATCCCTGCGTGGAGACCGGGTCCAGGTATTCGGAAGAAGCGACGCGCCGCTACATGCGTCAGGTCCACGATCTGGGAGGCGAGGCCCTGGATCGCTTCCCGCGATCCGATCGTCACCACGCCTGGGCCACGGTCTCCGTGTCCAAGGCGACGTTCGAAGCCATGCGCGAGGAGTTGCGGACGTTGGTGGCCAGGTTCCTGTCCATGGCCGAACAGGACGGTTCGCCCGATCGCGTCCTGCAGTTGAACCTCGAGTTCTTCCCCTTGGCTTTCCGGGAATTCCGGTCGTGATTCGGGTCACCGTCTTCCCGGCTCTGGCCGCGCTGGTGTTCCTGGCCGGCTGCGGCACGGACAGGACCATGGGTGGCGGTGGTTTCGGCGGCGAGACGATTTCCGGCAGGGTGATCGATGGATCGGGGCGACCCGTCCAGGGGGCGTTGCTGCAAGCGAGGCTTTCGCGTTCGCTGGATGGGCAATCCCTGTTGGAGACCACCGCGGACGATTCAGGTCGCTACGTGCTTGCCGGACTCCCCGTCGCTTCCCTGCGGATCGAGATCTCCGGCAAGGTAGGAGCGGATTCCGTCCAGGCTCTCGTCGACCGCGATCCGGGTCGTCCCGTGGGCGACATCGTCGCGTCTCCCGCGACGACTCGCCGCATCCGGATCGTGGAGGGGGCGGGAGCCCCCGTGGCCGCGACACTGCAGGCGTACGGTCTGGGCTCCGTGGCGAGCACCGACGATTCGGGGGTGGCCAACCTGTCGGGGTGGCCGACCTCCGACATCTGGACCCGGGTCTCACCGCGCGACGGAAGCGCGGCCTTCGATCTGTTCGTTCCCGCGACGGCGGCCGGAGATCTGGTGGCCGGTCCGGGCTGGCTGGTCGACGATTTCGAAGGATCGCAGGCCAAGACCCGCCTAGGTCTCCTGATCGGTGGCGGCTGGTGGTACGCCGTGTTTGCGGACACGGTCGCGTCCGATGTCACCACCTCGATCTTCGGGCAAGGGTACGATACCACGCAGGCGCACGGGGGGCGCGCGAGCCTGCACGTGAATTTCGCGTTTTCGGTGGCGAGTTCCAGCCGCTACGGCTTGGTGGGATTCCATTTCGGGGTGGTCGACGGGGCCTCCGTCGATCTGTCCGGAATGGACAGCCTGGTGCTCTGGATGAAGGGAAACGGCCCCGTCCGCGTGGACCTGATCGGCATGGAGCACGGCGTGAAGCACGTCTACGCCAAGTCGGTGACGCCGGGATCGGACTGGACGCGTTTCGCACTGGTCCCGACCGATTTCGCTCCCGTCGACGGGGGAACGGATTGGTCGAGCGCCTCGTCGCAGGCGTTGTATCTCCAGTTCTCCGTCTATGACGATGCGGAGTTCTGGCTCGACGACATCCGCCTGTTCGCCCAAGTCCTGCCCTGATCGCGATGGCCGTGATCCGGAAGCGGTCTGTCCACTGAACGGATTCGTCCGTGAACAGGCCCTGGAAGCCGCCACAAAGCAGGAGGTTCACCTGGAACCTCAACGTTCCAGGAGAAACGATCATCATGAGACACTCCGCC
This sequence comes from Fibrobacteria bacterium, assembly GCA_035604215.1. Taxonomy (GTDB): domain Bacteria; phylum Fibrobacterota; class Fibrobacteria; order UBA5070; family UBA5070; genus UBA5070. Next base: position 3,498 of record DATNIW010000009.1, on the reverse strand, counting down.
CACGCGGTCGCGGCCCTCGCGGCCATCGCAGCATCGGCATCGGCCGCCCCCGTGATCAAGATCCACGCCGACAGTCCCGGCCACGCCATCAGCTCGGCCATCTACGGCATCAACGCCCTGCCCAACGCCCAGGCGCCCTACTTGGCCGCGGATTCCGCGATGTTGGGCTCCGACCGCATGGGCGGCAACCGCATGACCGGTTACAACTGGGAGAACAACTACTCCAACGCCGGATCCGACTGGCAGTTCAACAGCGACAACTGGATCACCCAGAACCCGCTTCCCACCCCCACGGGGATCGGTGGTTCCGTGGCGTTCTTCGTGGATCGCAACCTGGGCCTGGGGCGCGCACCCATCGTGCAGCTCCAGTTGGCGGGTTACGTGGCGGCCGACGGAAACGGACCGGTGACCGCGGATCAGGCGGCTCCCTCGAGCCGCTGGGACAAGATGGTCTTCGCCAAGGGAAGCCCCTTCTCCCTCGCGCCTTCGACGACGGATTCCGTCGTGTACTTGGACGAGGAGGTGAATTTCCTGGTGCAGAAGTTCGGCCGTGCCGACCAGGGCGGCGTGCCCTACTATTCGCTGGACAACGAACCCGGGCTCTGGGGCGGAACCCATGTGCGCATCCACCCCCAGCCCCTGACCTTCAAGGAATTGCTGGACAAGAGCGAAGCCGCGGCCAAGGCGATCAAGGCGGTGGACCCCTCCGCCAGGGTGTTCGGGTCGGAGAGCTTCGGCGCGATGGAAATGATCGAGTGCATTTCGGGGACCCCGACCTCGGTGCCCCCTTGCTCCGACTGGAGCACCTATGCCGCCAAGTACGACTGGGCCGTCTCGGCCTTCCTGGGCGAGATGAAGGCCCGTTCGGCCGCCGACGGCATGCGCCTGATCGACGTGCTGGCCATCCACTGGTATCCCGAGGACATGGGCGACTCGCGCATCGACGGTTCCAACGAGACCGATGGCGGCAGCGCCAACGACATCGCGGCTCGCCTGCAGGCACCGCGATCGCTGTGGGACACCGCCTACCTGGAGAAGGACTGGATTCCATCCGCGATGACCGGCAACAAGCCGGTGTACATCCTGGCACGCACCCTGAAGTCCATCGACACCGCCTGGCCCGGAACGCGCTTGGCCCTGACCGAGTACAGCTACGGCGGCGAAAACCACTGGTCCGGAGCGCTGGCCGAGGCGGATGTGCTGGGCGTGTTCGGAAAGCTCGATCTCGAGGCGGCCAACCTGCACACGACCTTCACGGGACATCTGGCGGCGGCCTTCCGCCTGTACCGCAACTTCGACGGCAAGGGCAACGCCTTCGGCGACACCTACGTGGCGGCCGACAACCCCGACAGCACGGTCTTCTCCACCTACGCGAGCCTGGATTCCAAGAGTCCGAAACTCCTCCACGTGGTGGCGATCAACAAGTCCTCCTCCCCCCAGTCCGTCACCCTCTCGCTAACAGGCAAGGCATGGCAGTCGGCGGTGGCCTACGGCTTCTCGACGGATTCCGTGATCACGAAGCTCGCCGATCCCACCGGTGTCACCGCGACCGGCTTCGGATACACGTTGCCGGCCACTTCTGCGACCCACTTCGTGGTTTCCACCGACGCCCAGGTTTCGCTGCCTTCCCCCGACCTCGTGGCGCTCCAAGTCGGGGTGATCGGCCAGGGCTCGGTGACCCGCTCGATCCGCACCACGCTCGTGCCCCGCGGAACCGTGGTGAATCTGACTGCCGTGCCTGCCGACGGCTGGACCTTCGGCAACTGGACCTTGGACGGCTCCGGATCGGGCAGTGCCACGGCTCTCTCCGTGAGCATGGACGCGCCGCACACCGTCCAGGCCATCTTCCAGTCGGCGACCAACCTGATCGTCAACGGCGACTTCTCCAACGGCACCACGGGATGGACGCCTTCGGCATGGAGCGCGGATGGAACCGCCGCGGGAACCCCGTCGGTCCAAAACGGCGTATTTTCCTACGTGGTGACCAATGGCGGTACCGACACCTGGAACGTGCAGATCTTCCAGACCGGCGTGCCGTTCGTGAAGGGAGTGACCTACGCTCTGTCCTTCGACGCCTCGGCCAACACGGCCCGCAGCATCAACGTCTACGCCAACGAGGGCGCCTTCGACAAGGCGGTGACCCTGGATACCTCGAACTCGACCTTCACCTACACTTTCGTCTCGGACTCCACCGAATCGGGCAAACTCTCCTTCGACATCGGCGGCCCCGGCACCAGCGGCACCACCGTGAAACTGGACAACGTGTCCGTCGTGGCTTCCGCCTCCACCGCCATCACCCCTGCCGCAAGGGTCCGGAAGTCGGCGCTGGCACAGGTCGGAAATCAGCTCCTCTCGCACGGAACGGGTGAGTTGGTGGTGTGCGATCTGGACGGTCGGACCGTTTTTTCGCGGACGGTTTCCGGGGAGTCGAGCACCGAGTTGGCTTCGCTTCCACGGGGCATCTTCGCCGCGAGATTCCTGGGGACGCAACTCCTGGTGCGTCACTTGGAATAGATCGACCACCCTTGCCGTCCAGAAGAACCCTCGGAGACCCTCTCCGGGGGTTTCTTCGTTCGGGACAGCAATGGCGGAGCACACAATGGCTTCGGACTTTCCGGTTTCCCCGGGGATCCGCCGTTCGAGTCGGCTGGCACGATGGACGAAACCGTCCGGCGGAAGGTTGCGGGAAAGATTCGTTTTTGCGCCATCGACCGTTCAGGAACTTTCTTCACTTGGAGAGACGGAGGAACCGAGGATGAATCAAACGGTTGGACTCGCCCTGCTGGGCCTGACGTCGGGGGTCCTGGGCGGACTTTTCGGCATCGGAGGGGGAGCCATCATGGTCCCCGTCATGGTGCTCCTGCTGGGGTTCGAGATGCGCGTCGCCGTGGGCACGTCGCTGGCCGCCATGCTCCTTCCCGTGGGCATCTTGGGCGTGGCCGTCTACGCCCGCGAGGGCGTCTTGGGCTGGAAGCAGGCGGGCATCCTGGCGGGGGGCCTGCTGGTGGGCAACCTCGTGGGAGCGCTTTGGGCGAACCAGACCTGGATCCCCGAAAACGTCATGAGGATCGGATACGGTGCGTTGCTGGTGGGAATCGGGATCCGCTACATGCTGGGAGGGAGCCACCCGCATTTGGGAAGCTGATCCGCTCCCGGGTGGAGGAAATGCCCCGTGGCCTGGGCTCGCGGGCGGCGGCGATCCCACCTCGTGTTCGACGGCGTCGGCCGTCGGAGATGACTCACACGGCCTTCCCGTGCCTGTGCGCCCAGGCTTCGCGCAGGGTGCCGTGCAATCTGGCTTGGAAGCCTTCGGGCAGGTCCACTTCCTGGTCGCCCTTGAACAGGTGCACCGTCTTTTGGATGGTGTCCACGACCACGCGACAATTCTCGCAGCCTTCCATGTGGTGCTGGAGTTCGGCGCACAGCTCCTTGGATGCCGTGCCGTCGATGTAGTCGGAAATTCCGGACAGAAGCTCTTCGCAATCCTTCATCGCAGAC
>DATNIW010000008.1:0-2661 GCA_035604215.1 Fibrobacteria bacterium | reverse complement strand
CCCGCCGACCTACACTTTGCCCGTGTCCGTGCAGCGCATCGAATTCAAGGCCATCGCGGTGGCCCCGGAGCTGGACCTGAACCGCATCTCACCCCATTTCGGGATGGGCAGGAAATACACTTGGGAAGAGCCTCTGCGGCTCGACGCCGCGCGGCTGAAAGGGTTGCTGCGCATCCCCGAGGGACGGGAGCTGTTCCTCTTCTCCTTCGGGGTGATCGTGGTCCAGGATTGCGGACCCGCGGAGCTGAGCGACCTCCAGACCTACCTGGCCGGCCTCGCCCCGGACATCCAGAAGGTGGGGTCCACGCGTTGGAGCGACGATCTGGTGGTGGAGGTGGATCCGGCCTGCACCACGGAGGTCGGCCCCGAGCGCGTGGTGGTGCCACACCTGGAGGACTGGGTTTCGGAGATGGTCGCGACGGTCCTTGCCCGTTCGGTCGCGTTGGAAAGGGTGGAGTCCGCCCTGGACGGTGCCATGGACCGGTTCGAAGAGAGGATCGCCGAGCTGGAGCAGGGGCGGATCGACCACGACGACCGACAGCTCGCCAAGGACGCCGCGCGCATCCTGCGCATCGAGCACGAGAGCCTTTCCTGGCTGGGACTCCTGGACCGACCCGAGACCGCCTGGAACAACTCCCACGCCGAGTCGTTCCACGACGAACTCGCCCGCGTCTTCGAGATCCCCGACCGGTACAGCGCGCTGCGGCGGAAATCCGAAGTCCTCAAGGACATCGACAAGACCTTTTCCGACCTGGCCCACTCGCGGCGGTCCACCCGGTTGGAGTGGATCATCATCTGGCTGATCGCGATCGAACTCGTGCTCGCGCTCCTGCCGCTCCTGCCGACGCTTTCCCGACTGGTGCGTCCCCACTGACGAAACCGGCTCCCCGCCCGCGGAAGTTCCGGCACCTTCCGGCCCTGCTCGAGCTCGCGGGCCCCATGATCCTCTCCTCGTCCATGGTGACCCTGATGCAGTTGGTCGACGCCCTCGTGCTGTCGCACCATTCGAGCGTCGCGGTGGCCGCCATGGGTCCGTCCAGCATGGCCGTGATCCTGGTCCAGGGGCTTCTTTTCGGCACTTCCGGGTACGCGGGAACCTTCGTGGCCCACCACCACGGCGCCAACGATTCCGCGGGAGTCCGGCACGCCACCTGGCTCGGGATCCACGTTTCCTGGATCTCGGGGATCCTGGCCCTCGCCTTGGCCTGGCCTTTGGGAAGCCTGTTCCTGTTGGCCGGCCACGCCCCAGAAGTCGCTCGCCAGGAGCGGATCTACTCCGTGGTCTGCCTGGCCGGTTCCGCCTTCCCCTGCCTGAACACGGCCCTCGCCGGATGGCTCTCCGGAATCGGAAAGACGAAAATCGTCACCATGGTCTCCCTCGCGGGGTTCCTGGTGAACGCCGTCCTGGCCTGGGGCCTGGTCCTGGGACGCTGGGGCATGCCGCGGCTCGGAATCGGGGGCGCGGCCCTGGCCACGGTCACCGCACAAGCCGTCTCCTCCCTCCTGTTCCTGGCGTTGTTCGCGCGGTCGGGAGGGCTTTCCGACCACTTCGCAAGGCGGTTCGACCCCGCCGGAATGCGGCGGTTTCTGCGACTTGCCCTGCCCATGGGGCTTCGGATCACCGGCGAGGTCGTGGCCTGGACCTTCTTCCTGATCTTCCTGGGGAGGCTCGGCACCTCGGAACTCGCCGCCTCCAGCATCGCGTTCCGCATCAACGGGACCGCCTTCTTCCCGGCCATGGGCCTGGGGCAGGCGGCGGGGATCCTGGTGGGACAGGCCAGGGGAGCCGGACGGGACCGCGACGTTCCCTCCATCTGCTGGCAATCCATGGCGGTGTGCGAGGTCTGGATGCTGTGCCTTTCGCTGACGTTCCTCCTGGCGGCGGGCCCGCTGGTCTCCGTCTTCGCACCGCCCGGCCCGGAAGGACTGCGCATCCTGTCGTTGGGCACGGTGATCCTGCGGTTCGTGGCCTTCTACTGCCTCTTCGACGCCGCCAACGTCGTGGCGGGCTGCGTCCTGGCTTCGGCCGGCGACACCGCCTGGGTGGCGCGCGCCTTCTTCATCGGGTCCGCCGCGTTCCTCTCGGCGCTTTGGATCGCAGACAGATTCCGACCTTCCCTGGAACTCGAGTGGACGCTGGCCACGGTCTTCGTGCTCTCCACCGCTGTGGTCTGGACGCTGCGATTCCGGGGCGGCGCCTGGCGCGGGATCAGGGTCCTGGAGCCCGTGCCGGAGCCCTGAAGGTCCTGGATACCGCTAGGCCGGTCCCAGCTTCTCCCCGCGCAGCAGCCTTCGTCGCACATCGCGGTCGCGCAGGACGCGGGCGGCGGCGGCCATGCGGCGCAGATGGCCCGAGGGATCGTTGGCGGGCGCCAACAGGAGCAGGACGACTTCCGTCGTGGCTCCCATCGGGTCGTCCAGCACCCCGGCGCGCGTGATGCCCAGGGCCGCCATGGGAGCCTCCAATCCCTCCACGCGGGCATGGGGCAGGGCCACGCCCTCGGCGAGGAAGGTGGAGCCCTGCTTTTCGCGGGCCTGGACGAGGTCCAGGATCCTCCAGCGACGCAATTCGTCCGCTTCCGGAAGGCAGAGGTTCACCAGCCCCGCGAACAGGGCGTCGCGGGTCACCGGATCGTCCCAGATCCGGATCCTGTCTCCGGA
>DATNIW010000007.1:0-5819 GCA_035604215.1 Fibrobacteria bacterium | reverse complement strand
TTCAGGGAAGGAATGGAAACCTCGATGTATTTCTTCTTGAGCTGGTTCATTTCGTCTTTCCCCTCAAACCGGCTCGCCCGTGGCCTTCGAGACACGGATGCGCTTGCCCGCGTCGTCGGCCTTCCAGCCGACCCGCACGGGTTTCCCATCCTTGCCGACCAGGACCACGTTCGACGCGTCGATTGGCGCCTCGATCTGCCGGATCCCGCCCTTGGGATCCTGCGGAGACGGTTTCACGTGCTTCTTGACGTGGTTCAGGCCCTCGACCACCACTTTTCCCTTGGCGGGAATGGCCTGGAGCACGAGCCCGGTCTTGTTCTTGTCTTTTCCGGCGAGGACCAGCACCCGGTCCCCCTTCTTCACTTTCAAGCTCATTTCAGATCACCTCCGGAGCGAGCGAGACGATCTTCATGAACTGGCGTTCGCGGAGTTCGCGCGCCACCGGGCCGAAGATGCGCGTGGCCTTGGGCTCGCGGGCGTCGTTGATGATGACCGCGGCGTTGTCGCCGAACCGGACGTAGGATCCGTCCGTGCGCCGGACGGCGCTGCGGGTCCTGACGATGACGGCCTTCTGGACCGCACCCTTCTTCACGGGAGCTCCGGGAGTCGCGAGCTTGACGGAGACGACGATGACGTCGCCCACCGAAGCGTAGCGGCGCTTGGATCCCCCGAGGACCTTGATGCACATCACTTCGCGGGCGCCGGAATTGTCGGCGACGACGAGTCTGGATTGCTGCTGGATCATCTGCTTTGCCCCTTAGCGCTTCCGCTCGACGATTCGGACCAGACGCCAGCGCTTGCGGGCCGAGAGAGGACGGGTTTCCATGATTTCCACGAGATCCCCTTCCTTCGCGTCGTTGGTCTCGTCGTGGGCCATCACCTTGGTGGACAGCGTCACGACACGTCCGTACTTGGGGTGGCGCTTCTTGCGCTCCACCGTCACGGTGATGCTCTTCTCCATCTTGTCGCTGACCACGCGCCCGACGATGACCTTGCGGTTGGCGCGAGCGTCCGTCGTGGCGACGGCTTCGACCTGCGTCTCGCTCATCGGATCCCCTTGATCTTCTCGGTGATGACGGTGTTCATCCGCGCGATCTCCCGCCTGGATTGCCTGAGCGAGGAGGAATCCTCCAGCTTTCCCAGGCTGTGCTGCAATTTCTTCTGGAATTGGGCGTCCTTGGCCTCGACCAGCCGCTCCTTGAGGGCGTCCGTGGCCAATTCGCGCATTTCCTGCGGCTTCTGGATCTTCATAGGATGTCCACTCCCAGGATCTTGACCTTGATCGGAAGCTTCTGGGCGGCGAGCTCCAACGCTTCACGGGCCACGGACTCTTCCACTCCGCCGACCTCGAACAAGACCCTGCCGGGATGGGTCACGGCGACCCAGCCTTCGACGTTGCCCTTGCCCGAACCCATGCGGGTCTCGGCGGGTTTCTTGGTGAACGGCTTGTCCGGGAAGACGCGAATCCACACCTTGCCGCCACGCTTCATGTGGCGGGTCATGGTGACGCGGGCGGCTTCCAACTGACGGTTGGTGATCCAACCCTCTTCCATGGCCTGGAGTCCGTATTCGCCGAAGGAGACGTTGGCTCCGCGGGTCGTAACGCCCTTCATGTGGCCGCGCATGACCTTGCGGTGCTTGACGCGCTTGGGGCTCAGCATGGGCTCAGGCCTCCTGCCCGACTTCGTCGGCGTTGCGGTTGCGGCGGATGATTTCGCCCTTGCAGATCCAAACCTTCACACCGATGGTGCCGGAGGTGGTATGGGCCGTGGCCGTCGCGTAGTCGATGTCCGCGCGCAACGTGTGCAGCGGAATGCGGCCATCGCGGTACTTCTCGGTACGGGCGATCTCGGCTCCGCCCAGACGGCCCGAGCAGACGACCTTGATTCCTTCCGCACCCAGACGCATGGAAGTGCTGATCGCCTTCTTCATGGTCCGACGGAAGGCCATGCGCTTTTCGAGCTGCTTGGCGATGTTCTCCGCGACCAGGGCGGCGTCCGTTTCCGGGCGCTTGATCTCGCGGATGTTGATGTAGATCTCCTTGCCCGTCAAGTGCTGGATCTCGCCCTTCAGGCGTTCGACTTCCTCGCCCTTCTTGCCGATCACGATTCCGGGACGGGCGGTGAAGATGTTGACGGTGACGCGCTTGACGGTGCGCTCGATCCCCACGGACGAGATGGCCGCGTGCTGGAGCCTCTTCTTGATGTAGCGGCGAAGCAGCATGTCCTCGTAGATGAGGTCCTGGTACTGCTTGCCCTCGGCATACCACCTGGAATTCCATGTCCGGATGATGCCGAGTCGCAACCCGGTAGGTTGAGCTTTCTGACCCATTTGTCCTAATCCCCTCTTAGTCCGAGACCACGACGGTGATGTGGCTGAGCTTCTTGAGAATGCGGAAGGCCCGTCCCTGAGCATGGGGACGGATCCGCTTGAGAAGGGGACCTTCGTCGATCATGACCGTCTTGACCTTCAGCCGATCGACGTCCGAAACGCCTTCGACGTCCTTGACCTGGAAATTGGCGACCGCGGATTTCAGGCACTTCTCCAGCAGATAGGCGCCCTTGTTGCGGCGGGACAGGGAGTGGAGGGCGACCAGCGCCTGGTTCACACCGACCCCGCGGATGTGCTTGGCCACGATGCGCAACTTGGGCGAACTGGAACGCACGAACGTGGATTTGGCAAGAGCTTCCATTACTTCTTGCCTCCCTTTTCGGTCTTCGTGGCGGTGTGACCCTTGAAGATGCGCGTGGGGGCGAACTCGCCGAGCTTGTGGCCCACCATGTTCTCCGAGACGTACACGGGCAGGAACTGTTTTCCGTTGTGGACGGCGAAGGTCAGGCCTACGAAGTCCGGTGCCACCGTGGACCGCCTGGACCAGGTCTTGATGGGGACCTTCTTGCCGGTGGTGACGGCGTCTGCGGCCTTCTTCACCAGATGGCTGTCGACGAAGGCGCCCTTTTTCAGAGAACGAGACATCTGGGGTTCTCCCGTTACTTCGCTTTGCGCGAGCGGACGATGAACTTGTCCGTGCGCTTGTTGTTACGTGTCTTGCCGCCCTTGGCCTTCTTGCCCCAGGGACTGACGGGCTGGCGACCGCCGGAGGTCTTGCCTTCGCCGCCACCCATGGGATGGTCGACGGGATTCATGGCCACGCCACGCACCTTGGGGCGACGCCCGAGGTGGCGGTTGCGACCGGCGGATCCGAGCTTGATGTTCTCGTGTTCGAGATTTCCGACCTGGCCGATCGTCGCGTAGTTGCGCCCGAGGATCCTGCGGGACTCGCCCGAAGGCAGCTTGACCGTGACGTATCCGTCCTCGCGCGCCGCCACTTCGGCGACGCCACCAGCCGAACGCACGATCTGTCCACCCTTGCCCGTGGTCAGTTCGATGTTGTGGATCTGGGTTCCCAGGGGGATCTTCTCGAGAGGCAGAACGTTGCCCGGCTCGATGGGAGCCGTGGCGCTGGTGATCACCTTGGAACCGACGCCGATGCCGATGGGTGCCAGGATGTAGCGACGCTGGCCATCGATGAACTTGATGAGCGCGATGCGAGCCGAACGGTTCGGATCGTATTCGATGGTCTCAACCACCGCGGGAACGTCGAGGCGGTCCCGCTTGAAATCGATGATCCGGTAGGACTGCTTGGCACCGCCGCCGCGGCGACGGGAGGTGATCCGCCCCTGGCTGTTGCGTCCACCGGTGCGCTTCTTCCCCACCATCAACGCCTTGTGCGGCGTCTGGGTGGTGATCTCGGCGAAGTCCGAGACGGTCTTGGTGCGCTGGACCGGCGTGAGTGGGTTGTACTTCTTCAAGGCCATGGGATCAGACTCCCTCCAAGGCGTCGATGGTCTGGCCGGTGGCCAGGCGGACGAACGCCTTCTTCCAGTCCGAACGGGATCCGACTCCCTTGCGAACGCGCTTGATCTTGCCCAAGAAGGTGGCGGTGCGGACGTCTTCCACCTTCACGCCGAAGGATTTCTCCACGGCATGGGCGATGTCGCTCTTGGAAGCATCCCGGGCCACCTCGAAGGTGTACAAGCTGCCGGTGTACCGCGCCAGGGTGCTCTTCTCGGTGAGGAGAGGGCGGACCAGGACTTCGGATGCGTGCTTCATGCGGCCTCCTTGCGGGCCTTCAGGGCCTCCAGCGACGCCCGGGTCAGCACCAGGGTGTCCGACCAGAGCACGTCGTAGACGTTGAGGTCCTGCGCGCGCTGCAGGTTGACGTTGGGCACGTTCCGCGCCGACAGCGTCAGGTTTTGGTTGGATCCGTCCACCAGGACGAGAGCCTTGGTTCCGGTGAGTTCCGCGTTCGCGAAGACCTTGACGAATTCCTTGGTCTTGGGAGCGTCGGGGACCAGCGTCTCGAAGACCACGACCTTGCCTGCACCGGCGCGGAGGCTGAGAGCGGAGGTCAGCGCCACCAGCTTGGCCTTGCCGTTGAGCTTGCGGGTGTAGAGGTGGGGCACGGGCGCGAAGGGCTTGCCGCCGCGCACGTTGATGGGACTCGTGCTGGTGCCCTGACGGGCATGGCCGGTACCCTTTTGCTTGAAGGGCTTCTTGCCGCCGCCGGAAACCAGGGCGCGGTTCTTGCCCATGGACGTCCCTTGGCGCTGGTTGCCTTGGTGGATCACCACGGCTTCGTGCAGGAGAGCTTCGTTGACCGGTTGGGCGAAGAACGCGTCGGGGAGATCGATCTCCCCGGTTTTCGCGCCGGTCTGGCTGAACAGTGTCGCCTTGGCCATCAGTACTTCTCCACGATCAAATGCCCGTTGATGGGGCCTGGAACGGCTCCGCGGACATAGAGAAGGTTGTTCTCGGCGTCGATCTTGACCAAGCGGAGGTTCCGGACCGTGACCGAAGCGTTGCCGTACTGGCCGGGCAGCTTCTTGCCGGGAAGGGTGCGGGCCGGATAGGTGTGGGCGCCGGCGGATCCCGGTGCGCGATGGTTCACGTTGCCGTGGGTTTCGCGTCCGCGCTGGAAGTTGTGCCGCTTGATGGTTCCCGCGAATCCCCGGCCCTTGCTGGTTCCGCGGACCAGGATGTTCTTCACGCCTTCGAAGGCGGAAACCGTCACGTCGGACCCGAGCGCGGGAGCTTCGCCCGAGATGGGCAGTTCCGCGACGAACTGCGGAGCCGACTCCAAACCGGCCTTGGCGTAGTGCCCGACTTCGGCCTTGGTGTTGTTCTTGGACTTCGAACGACCGTACCCGAGTTGGACGGCCTCGTAGCCGTCGTTCTCCGTGGAACGGACCTGGGTGACCCTGCAGGGTCCCGCCTGGATGACCGTCACGCCGAGGGCGGTACCGTCTTCCAGGAAGACCTGGGTCATTCCGAGCTTGATGCCGAGGATGCCTGTCATTGGCTTAGACCTTGATCTCCACTTCGACGCCGGCCGGAAGATCCAACTTCATCAGCGAGTCGATGGTCTGTGGGGTGGTGTCCATGATGTCGATGAGCCGCTTGTGCACGCGGATCTCGAACTGCTCGCGCGACTTCTTGTCGACGTGCGGCGAGCGCAGGACGGTGTAGACGGAACGCGCCGTGGGAAGGGGCACGGGGCCGGAAATGCGGGCACCCGTGTTCTTGGCCGTGCGCACGATGTCGGCGGCCGACTTGTCGATCATGCGGTGGTCGAAGCTCTTGAGGCGGATGCGGATCTTCGTGGTGGCCATGTCGGTTTACTTGACGATTTCGGTGACGGTGCCGGCGCCGATGGTTCGTCCGCCCTCGCGGATCGCGAACTTCAGGCCCTTGTCCATGGCCACCGGAGTGATGAGTTCCCCCGTGATCGAGATGGTGTCGCCGGGCATCACCATTTC
>DATNIW010000006.1:0-26609 GCA_035604215.1 Fibrobacteria bacterium | reverse complement strand
TTCCGCGTACTTCGCGCGCAGGTTGCGGTAGTCGATGTAGTAGGCGTGTTCCCAGACGTCGATGACGATCAGTGGCTTGCCCGTGGAGGCGATGGCGGCGTTGGAGGTCTTCTCGATGGCCAGCTTCCCGTCGCTCTTCTTCACGAGCCAGGTCCAGCCGGACCCGAAGTTCCCCACGGAATCCGCCAGGAACTTCTTCTTGAAGTCGTCGAAGGACCCGAAGGAGGCGTCGATGGCCAAGGCGAGGTCGGAGGTGGGCTTGGTTCCACCCGGGGTCAGCGACTCCCAGTAGAAGGTGTGGTTCCAGACCTGGGCCGCGTTGTTGTAGATGCCGACCTTCTTGGCCTCAGGCCATTTGGACGGCGAGGCGAGGAGTTCGTCCAGGGAGAGGTTCTCCAGACCCGTTCCTTCCAGCAATCCGTTGAGGTTGGTGGCGTAGGCGGCGTGGTGCTTCCCGTAGTGGAAGGAGATCGTTTCCTCGGATAGGACCGGGGCCAAGGCACTGGCGGAATAGGGCAGGGCGGGAACGGTGTGCGGCATGGATTCTCCTTGAAGGGTGGATTGAGAACTAGTGTCAAAGCGACAAGATTAACATACATGACTCTTCAGCATCTCCACCACCAGACGCGCAGCGTTGTGCGCGGCTCGTTCCAGGAATACCGGGAAATCGAGGTGATTGCCCTCCCCGGCGGCGGGAACATCGGAGAGGCTGCGCACGATCAGGAACGGCACCCCGAAGCGGAGGCAGACCTGGGCGATGGCCGCACCCTCCATTTCCACGCAGGCCACCCTATCCTCGCCGAACCGATCCCGGATCTGACGGATCTGGCCGGGCAGGTACACGAACGAATCCCCCGACCCGACGGCTCCTTCGTGGACGACGGGCATCTCCGGCCATGCGGCGAGGGCCTTGCCGAAGCGGAGCCGCATCGCCGCATCCGGCCGGTAGGACGTCGGTTCTCCCAGCATCTGCCCGAAGGCGAACCCCAGTGGAGTGACGTCCACGTCGACGGCCAAGACTTCGTCGGGAACCACCAGGTCCAGGATGCGCTGTCCTTCGCGCAAGCCGCCAGCGGATCCGATGTTCACCACTTCGTCGACCGGGAATCCGCCGAGGAGGAGAGCGAGGTTCATGGCCGTGTTGACCTTCCCCACTCCAGTGCGCCCCAAGATCAGATGGGTCCCCTGGAAATCGGTCTGCAGGAGATCCAGGCCGTGGTGGTCGCTTCGGGTCGCGGGGGGAAGGAGTCGGACCAGGGCGTCGAGTTCTTCCTGCATGGGGGCGAGGATCGCGATGGTCTTCATTTTCGCTTTCCAAATTAGGTATGGGTCGTTGTGGTGGTCCGGTGGGTTAGGTTTGTCGGAGATGTCTTCCCGACAGCCCATCGTCCTGGACGCCCACCTTTCCGCCGCGCTGGAGGTTGCGCAAGCCGCCGGCGATCTGGTGCTGACCTTCCAGAAGGAGGGCTTCTTCGTGCGCGAGAAGGGACCTCTCGACCTGGTCACCGAAGCGGACGAAGCCGCCGAGGCGCTCGTTCGCGACACCCTGCTCGGCAAATTCCCGGACGACGGTTTCCTGGGGGAGGAAACCGGCGAGGTGACGGGAACCTCTGGTCTGGTCTGGGTGGTCGATCCCATCGACGGCACCGTGAACTTTTCCAGGGGAATGGCGGAGTACGGCGTGAGCGTGGGATTGCGCGGTCCCGACGGCGAAGCCGAACTCGGCGTGATCCGTTTCCCGGCGCTGAACAAGACCTATTGGGCCAGCAGGGGAGCGGGGGCCTTCTGCGATGGCCGCCAGCTCCAGGTGAGCTCAACCGACCGCTTGGACCGGTTCCTGGTCCACGAGACGGATCTCTGCCGCACGGAATCCCCCGCCCAATACCAGCGCAAGATCCTCAAGGCACACCTCCCCCTGTTCGAGAAGGTCTTCCGCTGGCGCGTCACCGGAGCGGCCGTGAGGGATCTCTGCCTACTGGCGGAGGGCCAGATCGACGCCTTTCTGATCGACCAGTTCCACGAATACGACGTCCTCGCCGGATGGGCCATCCTCCGGGAGGCGGGAGGCGCCATGGTCGGCCAGGACGGATCCTCGGCCTCCTGTCGAAGCCCGAGTCTCGTATTCCACAACGGCAAGTGCGGCCCCGAACTCCTCCAGGCCCTGGAAACTTCCGGTCGTTCCAAGCGAAAATGAACAGTCCTCCAATCGACAGGAATCCGTCGCGATGCTAAGATGCTGTCCGGTGCGAGTCGATCCGGTCGATCGCGATTATCGGGAGGAACTTCCGCGGTGAGCATGCTCGAATACCCTCTTTTGGGATCATTGGACCTTCATCTCTACGGCGAAGGACGCCACGAGCGCCTCTGGGAGAAGCTGGGGGCCCACCGGTGCTCCCGGCAAGGGGTGGAGGGCGTCGCCTTCGCCGTGTGGGCGCCCAACGCGCGAAGGGTCGCCGTGATCGGCGAATTCAACGGTTGGAATCCCGACGCCCATCTGATGGAGCGCCTCGACGGGGGAATCTGGCAGTGCTTCGTGGCCGGTGCGCGGGTCGACCAGACCTACAAGTACCATCTGGTCTCCGAAGTCGACGGCTATTGGGTGGAGAAGGCGGACCCCTTCGCCTTCCAGGCGGAGGTCCGGCCCGGAACCGCTTCCAGGATCGCGGATCTCTCCGTGTTCGACTGGAGCGATTCGGAATGGATGCGCGTTCGTGGTGCGCAGGACCCGCTGAAGCGGCCGGTGAGCATCTACGAGGTGCATCTGGGCTCCTGGGCGAGGGTCCCGGAAGACGAAGGGCGGTTCCTGTCCTACCGCGAGCTGGCACCCAGGCTCGCTTCGTACGTCAAGGAACTCGGGTTCACCCACGTGGAGTTGATGCCCATCACCGAGCACCCGTTCGACGGATCCTGGGGATACCAAGCCACGGGGTATTTCGCACCCACCAGCCGCTACGGCTCGGCCCAGGACTTCATGGCCTTCGTGGACCATCTCCACGCCGAAGGCATCGGGGTGATCCTGGACTGGGTGCCCGCGCACTTCCCCAAGGACTTCCCGGGGCTCGCCTTCTTCGACGGCACGCACCTCTACGAGCACGCCGATCCCCGCCAGGGCGAGCACCGCGACTGGAGCACCCTGATCTTCAACTTCGGGCGCAACGAGGTGGCGAACTTCCTCCTCGCCTCCGCGCTCTTCTGGCTGGAGAACTACCACATCGACGGCCTGCGCTTCGACGCCGTGGCTTCCATGCTCTACCTGGACTATTCGCGCCAGGACGGACAGTGGGTGGCCAACCAGTTCGGCGGTCGCGAGAACATCGAGGCCATCGAATTCCTGCGCAACCTCAACGCCCGCGTCCACGCGCTCTTCCCCGGGGCCTTCACCCTGGCGGAAGAGAGCACGGCCTGGGCGGGAGTGAGCCGCCCCACCTACGTGGGGGGGCTGGGCTTCACCTTCAAATGGGACATGGGCTGGATGCACGACACCCTGTCCTTCATGTCCCGAGAGCCCATCCACCGCAAGTGGCACCACGACCAGCTCACCTTCCGCATGATGTACGCCTGGTCGGAAAACTTCGTCCTGCCCCTCTCCCACGACGAAGTCGTGCACCTGAAGGGGAACCTGATCGGGAAGATGCCCGGCGACTGGTGGCAGAAGATGGCCAACCTGCGCCTGCTCTTCGCAAACCAGTGGGGAAATCCCGGCAAGAAGCTGCTCTTCATGGGCTGCGAGTTCGGGCAGTGGAGGGAATGGAGCGAAGCGAGGTCCCTGGATTGGCACCTCCTGGACTTCCCCACGCACGCGGGTCTCAAGCGCTGGGTCTCGGACCTGAACACCCTCTACCGCGAGATGCCGGCGATGCACGACCAGGACGCCGACTCCCGCGGGTTCCGATGGATCGATTGCTCCGACAGCGAAAATTCCGTGATCAGCTTCCTGCGCGTCTCCTCCGACCCGGCTCTGCCACCGGCGCTCTTCGTGTACAACTACACGCCGGTTCCTCGCAGGAACTACCGCGTGGGCGCGCCCTGGGCCGGGTTCTGGCGCGAGAGGCTCAACTCCGATGCGGAGATCTACGGCGGATCCGGAATCGGGAACTTGGGCGGGGTCGAAGCCGTACCCGAGAGTTGGCAGGGACAACCCGTGCACCTGTCGCTGGACCTGCCGCCCCTGGCCTGCCTGGTCTTCGTGCCGGAGACCGTGCCCGGCGCGCCGCGGGAATTGGTCGAATAGGGCCACGACCACCCCTCCGTAGGGGCGCAAAATTTTGCGCCCCTACGGAGCGCGACCACGGGAATCGTCAGGGCACCGACACGGCGCCCGCGGGGCCTCGAAGTCTCCGTCCGGCCATGGCGACCGCCACGGCCCATGCGCCCATGGATCCCGCCGCGATCCAGGGGAACCAACCCATGTCGATCTGGAGCGCCCGGCCCGCCCAGGGCATCAGGAAGGCACCGGTCAATTGGACTCCCACGAAGCTGAGAGCGAAGCCGTGGTCGCGGATGGGCTCCGGCAGCACCGAGGTGATGATGGAACTGGTGGCCGCGGTGTAAAGGCTCGAGCAGATTCCGCCCGCGAGCGCGAGAAGCACGATGGTCCAAGCGGTGGGGTGGAACAGCAGGACCAGCGTTCCGCAGGCTTGGATGCCCAGTCCCCAAGGTGCCGCCCGGAGGGCCGCCCGCTCTCCCAGTCGAGGCTGAAGAAGGAGGCTTCCGAGACCGAATCCCACGGCTCCCGCTTCGGCGGCCCAAGCGGGGATCTGGTCGGACAGGTGCAGGTGGCGGACCAGGAAGATGGCGGAGAAGTTGGCCCAGATCTGCGCGAAGAGGCCTTGGGTGGCGATGGCGCACCAGGCGGCCAGGAACGCGGAGTTGGACAGCAACCGTCCCAAGACCGCTTGCATTCCGATTCCGTCCTCGGGTCCAGGTCCGGCGAGGTCTTCCAATCGGAGCGCGCGCCAGCCGATCCCGATGGCCATGGAGAACGCCTGGACCAGGAAAAGGATCCGCAAGGTGGGAAGGAAGGAATGGTGGGCGAGCAGCAGTCCCGAGCACCAGGGAACGAGGAGCGAAGGAGCGATGTTCCACAGGTACAGCAGCGTGTAGGCTCGGGTGCGCCGCTCGGCGGGCATGCCGGCGGCCATCAGGCAGTTGTAGGGCGTGGAGGCGAAGGAATTCAGGGAGGTGAGGAGGACGGCGAGGACGATGTGCCACGGGCGCGTCGCCGCGGACAAGACCAGGTAGGGTAGAACCCAGGAAACGGCATCCCCCAGCACCAGCATGCGCTTGGCCCCGAACCGCCGCTGGGCCCAGCCGGACAGCAACAAGCCGGTGGCGCGCACGACCAGGTCGAAACCGACCAGGAGACCGATGGCTGCCGCGCCGAGGCCGAGCCGGTTGTAGAACAGCGCCTTGTAGGGATCGGTGGCCGCTTGGAGAAGCGTCCAGAAACCGCCGGTTGTGATCAGGAATCGGGTGTTCCGGGTGGGCGCCGTCCACAGGCTTCTCCACGCGGAGGTTTGTTTCGGGGACGGTTGTACGCAAGATGCAGGCATGGCTCGCTTGGTCGCGTCCGGACAGGGGTGAGGTTCACCCACAAGGTATCTTGTCGCCCGTGCCGCCGACATTCCGATCCACGAGGTCCTTCCTGGAATTCTGCCGGACCAGGGGAGAGCTGGTCGTGGTGGATCGGGAAGTGGATCCCCATCTGGAAATCGCCGAGATCGCGGACCGCGCGATGCGGAGCCCGGGCGGGGGCAAGGCGCTCCTGTTCACGCGGGTGCGGGGGTCCGACTTTCCCGTGGCCGCGAACATCCTGGGGTCCGAGAATCGCATGGCGTGGGCTTTGGGCGAGGAATCCTTGGCGGCGGCGCAGGCCCGGATGGCGGCCCTCGCCGAACTGGAGCCTCCGCGATCCCCCAGGGAGGCATGGCGCGCGCTCGGAACCTTGGCGGGACTGCGACATGCTCCACCCCGCACGGTTCGCAAAGGCCATTGCCAGGAGGTGGTCGAGCCCCTGGTGGACTTGGGCCGCATTCCGGTGCTCACCACCTGGCCCGAAGATGCGGGTCCCTTCGTCACTCTCCCCATGGTCTTTTCGCGCTCGCCCTCGGGGAAGCCCAACTGCGGCATGTACCGCATGCAGGTCTTCGACGCGACCTCCACGGGCATGCACTGGCAGCGCCAGAAGGACGGTCGTCGGCATGTGGACGAGGCGGCCGGGCGCATCCCCGTCGCGGTCGCCCTGGGCGGTCCCCCGGTCCTGGCATGGGCGGCCTCCGCGCCCCTGCCGCCGGACATCTTCGAAATGCTCCTGGCGGGATTCCTCCAACGGCGCCGGGTGCCCATGGTGCGGTGCGGCATCCACGACCTCCTGGTGCCCGCCGAGGCGGATTTCGTGCTGGAAGGCTGGGTGGATCCCGCCGAAACGCGCAGGGAAGGACCCTTCGGCGACCACACGGGCTACTACTCCCAGGCGGGCGACTATCCCGTGTTCCGCGTGGAGCGCATCACCCGCCGCCGCGACGCGATCTATCCGGCGACGCTGGTGGGCTTGCCTCCCAAGGAGGATGGATTCATGGGCCTGGCCACGGAGAGGCTGTTCCTTCCGGTGATCCACCGCATCCACGGGGAGATCCGCGACCTGCGCCTGCCACCCGAGGGGGTGTTCCACAACCTGGCGCTGGTGGCCGTGCGCAAGAGGTTTCCCGCCCACGCGCACAAGTCCTTCCACGCCGTGTGGGGGACGGGCCAGATGATGTTCACCAAGTCGATCGTCGCCGTGGACGAGGGCGTGGATCTCCGCGATCCCGGGGCCGTCCTTTCCGCTCTGGACAGGAATTGGCATGCCGTGAGGGACACCGTCCTCTCCACCGGTCCCGCGGACACCCTGGACCACGCCGGGAGCCAGGACCAGGGCGGCAAGATCGGCCTGGACGCCACCACCCGGATTCCCGGCGAGGACCTTTCGCCGCGCTCGGGCGCGGAAGACGGAGCTCGCGAACCCTTCGCGGGGGGCGTTCCCGGCGACGTGCTCCGATGGAGCCTTCCGGAAGGCGCCGACGGTCGGGTGCTCCTGGTCCTCTTGGACAAGGACCGTCCAGGTCGGGGAACGGAATTCCTTCGCGGCCTGCGACCCGCGGATCTCGCGGAGCGCGTCCTCCTGGTGGCCGTCTTCGACGATCCGGAAGCGCTGGACGGCGGAGCCATGGCCTTGGTGGTGGGCGGCGCCAACTGCGATCCGGCCCGGGACCTCGTGGTCCTCGACTCGCCCCGGCCCGGTCTGGCGCTCGGATTGGACTGCACGAAGAAGAGGGCGGACGAAGGCTACGGACGCGGCGAATGGCCCGGCCTGATCCGGCAGGATCCGTCCATCGTGGCGAAGGTGGACGGGTACATCGGGGAGATTCCGCTGTGAGCGTCGCGGTGCGCGAGATGTTCGACCGGATCTCCGGCCGCTACGACGTCCTCAACCACGTCCTCTCGGCCCGTCGCGACCTGTCCTGGCGCCGAACCGCGGTGGGAATGCTCCCGCCCGGACCCGGGCGGATCCTGGACCTGTGCGGAGGGACCGGCGACTTCCTGCTGGCGGCCCGATCCGGGGGCCGCGCCGCGCCGACCTCGGTGGTGGCCGACTTCGCCCGCGGCATGATGCTTTCCCTGCCATCCAAGGGCTTGCCTCCGGGAATCCAGGCGGACGCCCTGCACCTGCCCTTCCGGGACGGTTCGTTCGAGACGGCGTTGTGCGGATTCGGGATGCGGAACCTGGACGACCTGGGAAGCGGAGTCCGCGAAGTCCATCGCTCCCTGCGGCCCGGCGGAACCTTCCTGACGCTGGAATTCTTCCGGCCCGGGTCCGTCGTTTCCCGGGCATTCTACGGTGCCGTCGCCCCCCTTCTGATCCCCGCCGCGGGCCGGATCTTCGGGTCCAACCGCGAGGCCTACGAGTACCTGGTCCGCTCCATCCGGCGTTTCACGCCGGTGGAGGGCTACGCTTCCCTGCTGGTCGATGCGGGTTTCGAGACCCCGCGGATCGTCGCGTTGGACTTCGGGCTCTGCCACGCCGTGGCGGCGCGAAAGCCTTGAGCGTCCCTTCCGCCGATCTCGACGTGGTGGTCCTCTTCCCGGTGCTGGTCCTGGCCATGGCGGGACTCGCCCTTTTGCGCGCGAGACGCCATCGGCGGGACCGGGAGCGGATCCGGAATCGGAAATTGACCCCCGACGAGTCGTCGCGGATGTTCCGGTTGGCGCCTCTGTGCAAGCGGCTGCCCGCGCCCTTGCGCGAGCGCTGGGAGGGCGCCGTGCGACTCTTCTTGGCGGAAAAGACCTTCGTGGAATGCCAGGACCTCGAGGTGGACGACGACCTTCGGCTGGCGGTGGCCGGGCAGGCCTGCCTGCTGCTCCTGGGCAATGACGACCTGGACGTCTACCCCGACCTCACGACCATCTACCTGCACCCCACCTCCTACGTGCGCCGCGACGAACGATCGCTGGGAGGGGGCGCGTCCATCCGCCAGGAAGGCATCGCCTACGACGGCGAGTCCTGGACCCGGGGGGCGGTGGTCCTTTCCGCCGCCGCCGTGCGCCACGGGTCCATGGAAATGGACGGGTTCAACGTGGTGTTGCACGAATTCGCCCACCAGTTCGACGCCATGGACGGTGTCACCGACGGTTGCCCGCCGATGCCGTCCCAAGCGCGGCTGGAATGGGCCAGGAGCATGCTTTCCGAATTCGAGGCGCATCGGCGCGCCACCTCCCTGGGCCACCACACCTTCCTGGACCCGTACGCGGCGGAAAATCCCGCCGAATTCTTCGCCGTTTGCGTGGAAACCTTCTTCGAACTCCCCGGCGCCTTGCGAGAAACGCATCCGGACATCCACCGGCTCTTCGCCGCCGTCTTCGGCACCGATCCGGAGAAGTGGTGATGCGGCCCGCGGTTTTCGATCTTTGACGGCCATGACCATCCGAGACGGCCGCTACGGCTCCCTTCGACGCTCCACCCTGGAGGTCCGCGTCGCGGGCGCGCGCATCGGGGGGACCAACCCCATCCTGGTCCAGTCCATGACCACCACCCTGACCAAGGACGTGGAAGCGACCGTGGCCCAGACCGTGCGGTTGGCGCGGGCGGGCTGCGAGCTGGTGCGGATCACCACGCCCACCCAGGCCGACGCCGCGTGCCTGGAGGAGATCGTGCGCAAGGTGCGCTCGCAGGGAGTGGACGTGCCCTTGTGCGCCGACATCCATTTCCAGCCCGCCGCCGCCTTCGAGGCGGTCAAGTGGGTGGAGAAGGTGCGCGTGAATCCGGGCAACTTCGTGGACGCCAAGACCGCCTACGGGTTCCAGAAGGAATTCGACGACGCGACCTACGACCGGGGCCTGCAGAAGATAGACGACAAATTCCGTCCACTGGTCCGCATGGCCCGGGAGCGCGGGGCGGCGCTGCGGATCGGGACCAACCACGGGAGCCTCTCGGACCGGATCCTGGCGCGCTGGGGCGACACTCCGGAGGGCATGGTGGTGTCGGCGCTGGAGTACCTGTCGGTCTGCGAGAGCGAGGACTTCGACCAGGTGGTCTTCTCCATGAAGGCCTCCAACCCCAAGGTGGTGATCCAGTGCTACCGCCTCCTGGTGGATCGGCTGGAAGCGGGCGGGCACAAGCCGTACCCCATCCACCTGGGCGTCACCGAAGCCGGGGAAGGCCGCGACGGACGGATCAAGTCGGCGGTGGGGATCGGCGCGTTGCTCCTGGACGGGATCGGGGACACCGTGCGCGTGAGCCTGACCGAGGATCCCGTGGAGGAGATCCCCGTCGCCCGCGAGCTGGTGGCCGCCTGCCAGAGACCGTTCGGCCCCGGATCGCCCGTGGACTTTCGTGGACGGGATCTGTCAGCGGAGGGACCCGCCGAATCCCTGGACCCGGTCTCCTTCCATCGCCGGGCCTCGCTGCCGGTGCGGTTGGGCGACGCCGACGCGGGACTTTCCCAGGCCATCCGGGTGGGCGCGGACGGATCGGTCTCCCCGCCGTCCAAGGATCGACCCGTGGAATGGACGGACGGCGAAGGCTCGGATCTGGTTCGCTTCGCGCTTTCCGGGTCCGCGTCGCCTTCCGGTCTGGACGCGGCCATCCGCGCGGGGAGGATGTGCGAACTGCGCCTGACCGACCTCGCCGGTCTAGAGGCGATCCCCACCCTTCCTCCCTCCAATCTGTACCTGTTCTCCGTCGACCAGGGCATGGGCCCCTGGGGCGTGCGCCGGGCCGTGGCCGCGTTCGAGCAGGCGGGCCTGCGGCCGCCGCTGGTGCTGCGCTGGAAGCTCGACGGCACCGGCGCCGACCAGCTCCGGATGGCGGCCACCCTGGGTGGACTCCTCTGCGACGGCTACGGCGATCTCCTGTGCCTGGAATCCTTTGCGGAGAATCCCGTCGATCTCGCCTACGACCTGCTCCAGAGCGCCGGAGCGAGGCGTTCCAAGGCGGAATTCGTCTCCTGTCCCAGTTGCGGGCGGACCCTGTTCGACCTGGTTTCCACCTCCGCGCGCATCCGCGAGAAGACCGGCCACCTCAAGGACGTCGCCATCGCCATCATGGGGTGCATCGTCAACGGTCCCGGCGAGATGGCGGACGCCGACTTCGGCTACGTGGGCGGAACGCCCGGCGCGGTCAACCTCTACGTGGGACGCGATTGCGTGCGCCGCTCCGTCCCCGAGGCGGAGGCCCCCGACGCCCTGGTGGCGCTGATCCGCGAGCATGGACGCTGGACCGAACCGTGACGGTCCTGGTCCTCCTGGACATCGACGGGACCCTCCTCAGCGCGTTCGGAGAAGGACGATCGGCCTACTACGAAGCCCTGTCCTCGCTGTTTCCCGGGCGCGAATGGCCGTTGCTGGAAATGGCGGGGCGGACGGACTTCGGCATCTGGTGCGAACTGACCGGACTCGTCGAGGGCGAGGAATGGGAATCGTTCAAGGATCTCTACGCGCGGACCATGGAACGCCGGTTGGCCGATCGCCCCCCCGAACCGCTCCCCGGAGTGGAATCGTTGTGCCGGGCCCTCGCCAAGGATCCCCGATTCCAGATCGGGATCGTCACGGGGAACCTGGAGGAGGGGACGCGGATCAAGCTGCGCCATGGCGGGCTCGACCACTGGTTCACCGACGTGCCTGGCGCCTACGGCGACGGAGTCCACGACAAGGACGGCCAGGCGCGCCTGGTGGTGGAAAGCGAACGGGCCGGATGCGGAGGATCGCTGCGCGCGGTCGTCGTGGGAGACACGGTGGCCGACCTGCGCTGCGCCCGGGGCGCGGGTGCCGCATGCCTTGCCGTGCTCACGGGGGGCGGTTCCGAACGGGAACTGGCCGACGCGGACGCGGTGTTCCAGGACCTGTCCGACACGGACTCGGTGCTGGAGACCCTCCACCGGATCGCGAGGTGAGGCGCTACAGGTACCGACTCCACGGCCTGGCCATGGAGACCTCCGATACCCGCGATCCCCTCGAGAAGGCCTTGCAGGATTGGAGGATCCCCTCCGACGCCCTGGTGGACGCCCGGATCCTCCGCGAAAGCCTGGACGCCAGGCGGTCCAACCATCCCATGCGGAAGCTCACCCTGGAGCTCGTCACCTCGCGGCCCTTCCGCCGACACCTGCTGGAGCCCATCCCGGAGCCGGCGCCGGATCAGGACGACCTTCTGCAGGGAACGCTGCGGCTCCCCGAGGTGGTCCACGTGGTCGGCTCCGGCCCCTGCGGAATCGGTTGCGCGATCGGACTTTCGGAGAAGGGCTACCGGGTGGTGCTCCACGAGAGGGGGGCCGATCTCGCGAGCCGAAGCCTGGAGGCCAGGAAGTTCCTCAAGGGAGGCGGTCTGGATCCCGAGACCAACTTCCTCTTCGGGGAAGGCGGCGCGGGCACCTTCACGGACGGGAAGCTCACCACCCGCACGCGGAACCGGCTCGTGCAGACGGCGCTCAAGCTGTGGGTGGACTGCGGGGAGGATCCCTCCATCCAGTGGAAGTCCAAGCCCCACCTGGGGACGGACCGCATGAGGCTGCTGGTGGCCGCGCTGCGCAAGCGGTTCCTGGCTTCCGGCGGGGAGATCCGGTTCCTTTCGCGGCTCGAGGACATCGGGACCAGGGATGGACGGCTGGTCTCCGGGACCTTCTCCGGTGTGACGGAATCCGTCGAATCCATGGTGCTCGCGGTGGGGCATTCCGCCCGCGACACCTGGAGGATGCTGTGCGGACGCGGGGTCTCGTTCCAGGCCAAGGATTTCGCGGCGGGGGTCCGCATCGAGCATCCGCAGGAGCTGATCGACCGGCGGCAGTACGGGCCGGATGTGGACGCCCGGGAGGTGGGCGCCGCCGAATACTTCCTCTCCTGCCGGACGGGGGGGGCGGGAGTCCACTCGTTCTGCATGTGCCCCGGGGGGGAGGTCCTGCCCACCACCACGGATCCCTCGGAATTGGCCACCAACGGCATGAGCTTCCGCGCCCGCGCCTCGCGCTTCGCGAATGCCGGGCTGGTGGTGCCCGTTTCCGGACAGAAATTGACGGAATGGGCCGTCGGCCGCGGTTTCGGAGTGGACGCCTGGACGGGGGTGGCTTTCCAGCGGGAGATGGAGCGGAACGCGTTCCGTGCGGGAGGAGGAGGCTTCAGGGCGCCCGCCCAGCGGGCCGAGGACTTCCTCGCGGGAAGGGAAAGCCCGGATCTTCCGGACTCCAGCTACAGCCGCGGACTGGTCCCCTGCGACCTCTCCGCGCTCCTCCCCGGCTTCCTGGTCGAGGAGCTGCGCACGGCGCTCGCGGAATTCGATCGCAAGATCCCCGGATTCGTCCGGCAGGGGTTGATGATCGCGCCGGAGACGCGGACGAGCAGTCCGGTCCGGGTGCCGCGAGACCCCGGCACGCTGGCCGTCGAGGGGATCGAGGGACTCCACGCCCTGGGAGAGGGGGCGGGGTGGTCCGGGGGGATCGTCACCTCGGCCGCGGACGGATTGCGCCTGGCCGACCGCGCCAGGTCGAGGAACTCCGTTTGACGGAAATCGGCAGAGAGGGGCCGCCTCAGAAACCGACGCCCAGGCGGACCATCAGGACGCGGTTCTCCCGGTCGCCCGTGAAGTAACCCGTCTCCTCGCCGTAGGTGAGGAGTTCGCCGCGGAAGACCTTGAACAACGTTCCCGAGACCAGGAAGGTCGGATAGCCTCCCTTGAACCCGGCGGAAATCCGTCCCGTGAGGACGTAGGGGATGACTGTCTGCATCCATTCCGCGCCGAAGTCCAGCTTCGAAAGCGGTTTGTACCCGAGCGTGTCGTAGAGCATGTTCTCCATGGAGACGCCGAAGTTGATCTTGCGCGCCCACAGGCCGTTGTTCTGGAAGACCTTGGGAGCCCAGGCCGTGCCCAGGGTGAGGTCCGGAACCACGAATCTCTTGTCGAGTTTCATCCCCAGGTCCTGGATCGAACCCCCGAAGCGCAGGCCGGGTGTCTGGAACCAGAGGAAGCCCAAGTCCAGTCCGTAGCCCCAGTCGTCCGTGTTGCGCAGGTCGGAGCCGGTGTTCAGGAGAAGCCGGACCGGGGCGCTCGAAACCGCCGATCGCAAGTTCACCAGATCGTATTCCCGTTCCGCGGAGGAAACGGCCACGATCCGGTATCCGACACCCAGGGACAGGCGGTCGTCGACGAAGGATCGGGCGGTTCCGGCTTCCAAGGCGCTGGTGGTGGTGAGCTTCAGCATCGCCTTCGGAGTGACGGCGCCGTGGTCCATCTCCAGGGTCACCGCGTCGCGGCTCCAGAAGTCGGCGCCGATGTCGTGCAGGGCGAACCCCCCGTCGAGCGCGCCGTCCACGGGCAGGGGCTTGAAGTTGAACTGGTAGAGGTCGTTCAACATCTTCTGGTTTTCCAGCAGCGCCGTGGGGTTGCTGGTCCCGCTGTCGATGGTGCCGCGGTAGCGGTTCCAGAAACGCCAGATCTCCAGGAGGTTTTCCGGGCCGGGGTCGAACGCGCCCAGGGCCCAGGTCTCCATCGGGTCGCGCTTGTACCCCAGCGAATCCAGCGGTGCGAATCCGTCGCCGGGCCAGGCGATCTGGGTCAGGCCCGCCGGATTCATGTGGAGGGCGTCGCCGTCGTCGGCGACCGCGACGCCGGCTCCGCCCATGCCCAGGGAACGCCAGGACAGGTCGACGGGGGCCTCGGTGGCGGCGGCGACGGAAATCGACACCAAGGGAAGCAGGAAGCCGAGCCGGCTAGGGAAGTACGACATTGTCCCAGCATCCTCCCACGAGTTTCTTGCCCACGCGCACGCGCGAGGTGTCCGCAGGCATGGCCAGCACCTTCTTGCGGACTTCGATGATTCCCAGCGTCCGCACCTGCAGGTAGTTGACGGCCGAGCCGACGTTGGATACCGTGCAGGTGGTCGTGCTGCCGTTGGCGAAGGTGCACTGGTTGGCGGCGACGATCCGCGACCAGATGGTGTCGTTGCCAACGGAATGGTCGTCCCAACGCACCCAACGCAGGCCGGCGTAGAGCTTGAGCAGGCCCGTCGAATTGGCCCAGGTGAGGGCCGAAGCCTCGTCGTTTCCCGGCACCAGGGCGAGCTGCCCGCCGATGATCTGGAAACGGTCGTGCAGGAATCCGTCGGGTGGCGCGATCATGGCCGGGGCGCCGACGACCAGCGGTTGGCGCAGACCCACCCGACCGTCCTCGTCGATCAGGCTGTCCCCGTCGTTGTCCAGGCTGTCCCCGAAGATCTCCTCGTTGATGCAGCCGTCCCCGTCGTTGTCCAGGCTGTCGTTGATCAGGTAGAAGCTCGTGGACGACCCCAGCTGCTGGATGAACGTCTGCGCGTTCTGGTTGATCGCGTTGGTGGTGCTGTCGGAGGCCAGGTTTCCCGTGGAGTTGTTGGCGGAACCCGTCACCGAGGAGACCAGCTTCTTGAGGAGGGTGGTGTCCTGGGCGATGGTGGAGACGTTGGTCAGGATGCCGTTGATGTTGTTCTTGGTGGAATCGGCCAGGGCTCCGGTGACGCTGTCCACCGTACCCTGCTGGATCAGCTGCTGGGCGCTGAGCTGGAGGCTGCTCGAGCTGGTGTCGGAGGCCACGATGCTCATCAGCTTCAGGCCGGCCAGTTCGCCGGATTCGATGATGGTGTCGCGGTTGGCGTCGATCAGCAGGAAATAGACGCTGTTGCCCAGCAGGGTGGTGAGGTCGTTCTCGATCAGGTCGCGGGGGAAGACCTTGTCGGTCTTGCCCAGCGAATCCCGGATGTCCAGCCTCTGGTAGATGGAGGCCACCCGCATCAGGGGGCGGTAGATGTCGGTCAGCTCCGTGTCGCTCAGACCCAGGAGGATCCCGAGCTTGGAAGCGTCCGGAGAGTTGGAGATGGAATCCGCGAGCTTCACGAGGTTCGCGATCGAGAAGCTGTCCTTCCCCAGTTCCGCCTCGGCCAGCCCTTCGTAGGCGAGCGATTTGGTGGAGTCCAACAGGAGCGCCTTGGAGAAGTCCAACCACGCGTCCGTGAAGTTCTGGGCCTGGAGTGCCCGCTGGCCGGCGTCGACCAGTTCGTTCGCGTCGTTTTGGGGGTAGGTCCCGGTCCCGGATGGATTGAAGAGGTTGCAGCCGGAGACCAGTCCTGCCACGGCGAGCGCCAGGAGCGACGAAGTGCACAGGCGGAAACGAACGGTCATGGAATGTCTCCTAACCCGGGAAGTTTCGCATCCCGGGCGACTTCAGGCAACCGGATTGCGGAAACGCCGTTCGCGGTTCCGTTCATGCGGGTCCCGGCGGATCGGCAAGGACCAGCCCCACGGTTTCCAGCAAGGTTCCGAGAAGGAACGGCTTGGACAGCGTCGCCTGGAACCCGAAGCGGCTGGAATCGGCCATGACGGGATCGGAGGAATCTCCCGTGCAGGCGATCATCCGCGATTCGGGGTCCAGCATCCGGAGTCTCCTGGCGAATTCCAGTCCTCCGGGGCCATCCCCCAGGGTCAGATCGGTCAGCGCCAGCCGGAAGGGGTTCGGCCCGGTCATTTCCCGACGCCACAGTTGCACGGCCTCCTCGACCGTCGCGACCGAATCGGAAGCGTAACCCTTCATGGCCAGGATCTCCTCCAGCATCCTGCGCAGGGGTGGTTCGTCCTCGAGCACCAGGATCCTCGGTCCCGGAGTCGCTTCCGCGTTCGGCATGGACCCCAGGATGCCACTTCACGCCCATCGAGGCAACAGGAAGATGTCGAACGGTCTACGGCACGCGGACCAGGGCGAGCGGGAAGACCTTGTTCAGGACGACCCTCGTCGGGCTCGCGACGGACGTCAGCAGCACCCGCATCAGGTAGACCCCGCCCGGCGCCGCCTTGCCGCGGGAACGTCCATCCCAGGCGAGCCAGATCTTGGCATTTCCCCTCGAATCCACCGGGATGAGTCCCTGGGCGATTTCCTTGTCCACCGATGGGATGTCCATGCCCGCCACGAAGACCCCCAGATTGTCGTACACGAACACGGCTCCCGAAACTCCCGTCGAGAGGTGGATCTCCAGGCCCATGTAGGAAGAGGTGTCCCGGACCGCGGAAGTGCCTCCGGGCACCGTCCAGGATCCCGTGCCGTTGCGCGTCAGGATCTGCAGGTCGGGGTCGGTGGTGACGGATGCGCCGTTCCCCGCGTGGAATCCCTGGCGCACGACCCAGCTCAGGTTGGGGGGGAAGGGGCCGCGCTGCACGGGAGCCCAGTTCGCGAAGCGCAGGGGCACGTTGCCCGCGGCGTCGCCGGCGGCGCCGTTCGGAGAGGCGGTCAACCGGAGGGAATCCAAGGCATCGGGGAGGAAGGTGGAATCCACCAGGAAATACATGTCGCGGGTGTCCACCGGACCGCCGGCGGAGGCGTCCACTGGCGTACCCAGGGAATCGAGGGAAGCCCGGCCCCAGGAGACCCACGGGAGCCCCGAGTTGGGAAGGAGCGGCTCGGAGACCCGGACCCTCAACGTGTCCAGGATGGAGGTGGAGGATCCGTAGCGCAAGGTGGCGGCCACGATCACGGGCACCACACCGTCGCGCACCGCGAAGGGGATCCACGCCGTATCCAGGCCGCGGACGATCTCCATCTGGCCCAAGTTCGCGCAGCCCTGCGCCGGACAGCTGGTGGCGCCGAAGGCGAAGGGCGGAAGCGGAACGGAAACGTTCCTGCCCGTCGTGGCCAGCGGCACCGTCCTGGTTTCCATCGCTCCGTTGGTGTCGGGCCATTCGACCCGGACCCCTTTGAATCCGCTGGCGTCCACCGGGAGCTGGAGCTGGAGAAGATCCGCACGGCCATCGGCGTCGGAGTCCATCAGGAGCCCGTCCACCACCGGCGAGGAAATGGAGATGGGGCTCCATGCGGCTTGGGCGCGGAGACTGTCGGTGGCGGCGGTGAAGGATGCGTCCTGCACCGGGGCCCAGCCGCTCACCAGGAAGGAAGCCGTGCCGTTGGACAGGGCCAATCGGGTGATCGGATTCCCCTGGGCATCCGTGAACAGGAGGTGGTCGGAGGAGGCCGAGAGCGTCAGCGAGTCCGCGCACGCCGAGCAGAGTCCTGAACTGGTGAGCACCTCCACGCGGATCTGTTCGGTCTGGCCCATGGCCAGGTTCAAGGGGGGAACCGAACCGAACACGGCTCCGGTGGAATCCAGGAAGACGAGTCGAGGAACCAGGACCTGGACCGATCGGTGCACCGGCAGTGGGGAGGAATCGGAGAGGGCCGTGATGGAAACGGTGTCGATGGGAAGGGCGGAGACGGCCCAGAACTCGGCCTTGCCGCCCACCAGCGCGATCGAGGAGATGGCTGGTCCGGTGGGAGAGGCGAGCAGCCGCAGATGTGCATTTCCGACCGTCAGGGAGATGTCGTCCGTGCAGGTGGAGCAGAAATTGTTTCCCAGGTAGGCTTCGAGGAAGACGGGCACGGCCTGGTCGACGTCCGCCTTCAGGATGCCGGGACTGAAGTTGGTCCAGGTGGAGTCGGTGAAGCGGATGCCGCGACCGGAGAAGACCAGGGCGGGCGAGATGTCGACGGAGTCGCCGGAACTGTCGCGCAGCACCAATGTCCAGGACCCCACTTGGGTGCCTTGGGCCCAGATCCTCACCGGCTGCCCGTGGAGTCCGGTCCGAAGGACGGTGGTGGGTGCGATCGGTTGCGCGAACAGGCTGTCCGCGAACAGGGAAAGGCCCGCTGGCGGAACCAAGGTGAAGGCGACGGACGCGGTGTCCTGGGCGCCCCCCCGGGTGGTCATCACTTCCAGGGGCGCGGCGGTCCCCACCGGGCCGGAATAGGGCGATGGATCCAGGTACTTCGGGATCAGGGGGAGGGGTGCGGCGAAGACGAAGGGCCAGACGTCGACGCTGTCTCCGTGGGGGGTGCGCAGGACCAGGCTCCAGGAGCCGGGCAGGATTCCCTTGGCCCACAGCCGGACGGGTTTGCCGTTGGCGTTGGTGTACAGGGTGTCGTTGGCCGGGACGGGCCTGGCGAGCGCGCTGTCCAGGAAGAGGGAGATGCCGGCGGGCGGGACGAAGCCGAATCCCGTCGCGACGGAATCCGGCAGTCCGGAAAGTGTCGCGACCACCTGGATGGGGAAGACCGCGCCCACCACCGAGGAATCCCGGATCGGGGACAGGTACTTGGGAAGGGGCGTCGGAGGGACGGTGAAGGGGATGTCCTGGGTGGTCGCCAGGTTCCCCTGCAGGGCGATGTGGAGGACGTACTTCCCCGGCGCGAGACCCACGATGGCGGCGCTGTCCAACGTCACCGTGCCCAGGTCCGGAGTGATGGTGATCCCGCCGTACCAGATTCCCGCCACCAGGGTCTGCGCGCTGTCAAGGTTGCCGCCGGTGAGGCTGAATTGCCCCAGGGCCAAGCGGCGCGAGGACGCGGCCTCGCAGGCCACTCCGTTGGTGTTGCTGACCCACAGCGAATAGAGGTTCTTGCTGGGACCCAGGACCGAGTCCGTGGTGCTGTAGTTGGGCAGGGTCTTGAGGTTCATGGAGGTGCTGATCAGGATGTCGGATCCGCTGGTGTGCCGCTCGCAGTAGAAGAGGTCCCAGGGATAGCTCTGGCCGACGGTGAGTCCCAGGGTATCCAGGTTCACCGAACCGTTTTCCGTGCCGTGCACGCCGCCCAAGTCCACTGCCAGCTTGTTGTCGATGAAGAAATACACGTCGTCGTCGCCGGCGAACTTGAAATCCTGCTTCAGCTGGTAGTTGAAGGTGCCGTGCATCTCCATGCAGAAGCTGAAGTTGTGGTTCAGGTTGTCGTTGCCCCCGTACTGGACGTTGAACGGATTGGGATTTCCGTTGGGGAGGGTGGTGAAGGTGTCGATGGGGAAGAAGAGCTGGTTGTTGTAGGAATAGTTCCCCGTGGAATCCATGGCCAAGGGGATGTCGACGCAGGTGGCGGCGCTGTGCTTGTAGGTGGGATCGGTGGTGAACCAGTAGTTGGCCATCCTGAGCGAATCGCCGGGGTTGCAGTTCGCGTCGATCTTGTGGGTCGGGATGGGCTTGCGGTTGGGGCCCAGGATGGACTGGACGTAACCTGTGCCCCCGCACGAGGCGTTTTCGTTGAAGCTCGAATCGGAATTGTTGAAGTCCCGGATGATGCCCGCGAGCTGCACCAGCATGCAGACGCCCTGGGTTCCATCCCAGGTCCAGGTTGGCTTGGGCGCTCCCCCGGCGCCCTGTCCGAGCCAGACGGTGTCGTGGGTGGCCAGGACGCTGGAGAGGTCGATGTACAGGGGAGATTTCAATCCCCCCGTGCCCCAAGTTTGCCCCGTCACGGAAGAGCTGACCAGGATGGAAGCGGGGACGCGGTCGTACCAGACCAGTTGGCTCCAGCCGCAGAGGTCGGATCGAAGGGTCGTCGTGTGGTGGACGGTGTCGCCTTGGAACTGCACCAGGGGTCTGTCCAGGGTGGCGCTGCCGTCCCAAGGGTTGAAGATCTCGAGCACGAAGGGGGTCGGCTCCACGGAGCTGGCCACTGGCTTGCCGGTAGGTTCCGGAGTCGCGACCACCCAGATGGAGTCGCCGCGCGCCCAGGCGGTGTCGTAGACTCCCGGCGCGGGAGTCGCGGACACGCCGGAAGCTCCCAGGTAGGAGACCTTGCCTCCCACCGTGTCCCGGAACAGCAGGTTGGCCGAGGTCAGGCCGATGGAATAGGCCGTGTACCAACCGGGCTGTCCGGCGACCGGGTACATGGTGGACCATGCACCGCCCTGCACCTGGAGATCGGGAGGCGAGGTGGTTTCTCCTTGCCAGGGATTCCAGAGGAAGACGGTCAGTTGCTTGGGGCGGACGGTGGTGATGGTGGGTGCCCCGCCCGGCAACGGGGTGGGAACGAGC
Organism: Fibrobacteria bacterium; assembly: GCA_035604215.1. Classification (GTDB taxonomy): domain Bacteria; phylum Fibrobacterota; class Fibrobacteria; order UBA5070; family UBA5070; genus UBA5070. The sequence goes on along the minus strand of DATNIW010000006.1, from coordinate 6,272 downwards.
CAGACGGTGTCCGAGACGGCCCAGTAGGAAGTGAAGGTGAAGCCCCCTTGTCCGCCCAGACCGTTCGTGTCGAAGCTGCTCCAGTCGTCGCGGATGAAGCTCACCCCGGAAGGAATGGAGACGGTGTCCGGAGAGGTCCATTCGAGCCAGGGAGTGCCCGGCACCACATGCATCAGGGCCGAATCCGATCCCATGGAGTAGGAGACCGGATAATAGCTCACGACGGAGACGGCGTGTCCCATGGGAAGCCCGAGCGCCACGGTGGAATCCGCACCCCAAGGGTTGAACAGCATGACGACCTTGTCGCCCGCGTGCGCGGAAGAGGCGGCGAAGGCACCAACGACAAGCGATACGATGGACAACCTCGAACTCGTCACTTCCGGCCTCGTCTGTGCATCCGGACATCGGCGAAGGTGCCGTAGCCCTAAAACCAACGATACGATACCCGGATGGTGGGAGTTTCCGCAGGACGAACGGAGCGCGCCGAGCAGTAAGAGTTTTCCGTCGGATTGCGGCCGGTAGCTGCGATTCCATCGGCCCGTAGCATTCCCTTCCCGACGACATTAGGTTCTCTCCCATACGATGGAGGGAATCCCAGAAGAGTTGGGCTCCCGGCTGGCGAAGGCCGAGTCGGTGGCGGTCCTGACCGGTGCGGGAATTTCCGCCGAGTCCGGTGTGCCCACCTTCCGCGAAGCGCAGACCGGACTTTGGGCCCGTTGGCACCCCGAGGACCTGGCGACCCCGCAGGCCTTCCAGCGCAATCCCAGGCTGGTCTGGGACTGGTATCGCTGGCGACGCCAGCTCGTCCGCGACGTGGAACCCAACTCGGGTCACCTGGCACTGGTGGAACTGGAGCGGAGGGTGTCCGATTTCCACCTCTCCACCCAGAACGTGGACGGCCTGCACCGCCGGGCTGGTTCCCGGAACCTCTCCGAGCTGCACGGGAATCTCTTCCGCGACGTCTGCGCCTACGAGGGGATCGACGTGGACCTCCCCGCCGCGGATGACGAGCTCCCGCCGCGCTGTCCCCGGTGTGGTGGGCCTGTGCGGCCCGGTGTCGTCTGGTTCGGGGAGCCGCTGCCCCGGGCGGAATTGCTGGAAGCGGAATCGGCGGCGGCCGGTTGCGACGTGTATCTGCTGGTGGGAACCTCCGGTCTGGTCCAACCCGCCGCGGGTCTTCCGCTCTCGGCCCGGCGCGCGGGGGCGTACGTCGTGGAGATCAACCCGGAAACCACCGCGTTGACGGAATCCGTCCACTGTTCGATCCGCGGCCTCGCGGGCGCCGTCCTCGCCTCCCTCCTGGAACGCCTCGGATGACCTGGGACCTCCCCGAGTCCGACGAGGATCTCATGGACGAGTGCGAGGTCCAGGTCTTCCGATCCTCCGGTCCGGGCGGACAGCACGCCAACAAGACCGAGTCCGCCGTGCGCATCCGCCACCTGCCATCGGGCGCGGTGGTCCAATGCCAGGAGGAGCGCAGCCAGCACCTCAACAAGCTCAAGTGCCTGGCGAGGCTGCGGGAGAAGATCGCGGCCCTGAACCATCGGGACCCCCCGCGGATACCCACCAAGCCCACCGGAGGGTCCCGGCGCAGAGGCCGGATCGCGAAGAAGCGGCGTTCGGGTTTGAAGCGGGAACGGGGGAATCGGGACTGGAACGCGGATTAGGCCTTTCGGACCTTTCCCAACCCGTACTATATTCTCCCCTTCCCACCGGCAAAACAACCGGTACTCCGGAGCGCTCCAATGGGTTTGACCAAAAAAGATCTGAAGTTCTTCGAGGAACTGCTCAACGAGAAGAAGGAAAAACTTCTCCAGGAGCTGGGCAACCTCGAGACCTCCACGGTGGGCAAGAATCCCCTGGAGCAGTCCGGCGATCTGTCCGGATACGCCTACCACCTCGCGGACCAGGCCGCCGATGCGATGGACCGCGAGCACGCCTTCGCGATGGCCTCCCGCGAGAGCCGCTACCTCCTGTACATCAACGAGGCGCTGGATCGCATCAAGGACGGGCTCTTCGGGGTGTGCAAGAAGTGCCGCAAGGTTCCGCACGCGAAGAATCCCGATCCCCCCTGGATCACGAGGCAACGCCTGGAAGCGGTCCCCACCGCGACCCTGTGCATCTGGCACAAGGCGGAAGCGGACGCCTCCAAGCAGCAGCAGAAGGAGAAGGAGTAGTCCTTCCCGAAGAAGCCGCCCTCGATGGCGGCTTCCGTCCACATCACGTCTTGGAACGGCCGAACTGGATGCCCAGGTCGATGGACGAGGAGACCTTCAGCTGATGCGCGGCATAGCCCTTCGCGGCGATCTGGGCGAAGATGTCCTTCACGTCCAGACCCAGCGCAGGTTGACCCAACTCCAGGTGGACCTTGGTCTTGTACGGCAGAACCTTGTGAAGGTCCTTGTCGAGATCGGAGGGGAAGGATAGATCGAGCGGGTTGGTGCCTGCGGGCACGGACAGCAGCTTGGTCCGGTCCACCGAACTGCGGTAGATGTCGATGTCGAGAGCCTCCGGGGGATCTTGGCCCGGACCCGACTCTGGAGTTGAGGATTGGATGCGCATGGGGGAAAAGGGCTCCATGGGAGATTTTGGCTTGGGTGAGAAGAGACGACTGGCAAAAATCTAGAACTTCATCCAAGACAAAAAGGTCCACATCTTTGAAATGCCGTGCTTTCCGGGTGTGGGGTCACTGCGACTGGAGCCAGTTGTAGTAGATCCCGGTGGAAAGGAACGGGGTTCCGGGGGGCATGTTGTTGATGTCCGCGAAGCGGGGATCGAAGCCCCAGTCGCGGTTTGGGGGGCTGTAGTAACGGGTGGAGAAGACCGTGCTGTCGTATTTCATGCGCAATCCCGGTGTTTCGGCGCTCCACATGCACACGAAGCTCCCTCGGAAGCGCGATGTGGCGGTGTTCCAATTCTCCAGGAACCGGATGGTGTTGTGCCATCCCCCTTCGTATTTGCCCTCGAAATAGTTGTTGGTGGTGTTGGTGGTCCAGGGGTAGAGGTACAGGGAATCGGTCGGCTTTTCCCCCGTGAGAATGGCGGCGTTCAGAGTGTCGTTCAGGCCGAACGCACCCGTGTATCCGGTAGGATTCTCGGTTTCGGCTCCGGTCAACCAACTGGCGTTCGAGAATTTCTGCTCCAGGGAACCGCTGGTGTCCTTGGCGGCGTAATTCTCGTGGGACCAGGTCGGGCTCAGCAAGGTGAAGGCATCGCAGGCGATCATGGTGTTGCAGTACTTCTCGGAGTCGGGGACCGTCCCCACCCAGTCGAGGGGTTTGCAGGGGCCGCCGTGGTAACCGGCGTTGAAGTTGCCTTCCACGTAGACGGGATTTCCGGTGGCGATGCTCAGGTTCCGGGTCAAATGGGCGGCGTTGTAGAGCTTGAAGGCGTTGATGACCGTGTCGTGTCGTGCGCCGCGGTCCTGCGCCATCAGGACCGAGTCGTACAAGTAGAAGATGGAATCTCCAGCAGGCAGGGCGGCCACGTTGACGCACCAGACGTGCACCCACCGATCTTCCCGTCGATCGAAGAAGACGCTGTCCGTGGGGATCCACGACGGTTGGGCGGTGCGGCCGTTGATGAACCTCCCCCCGGCGTCGGTCAGACAGTCGAATTTCTGGTTTTTCAGCGCGGGAGATTCGCTTCCCGTGCAGGGCATGATGAGATCGTGGGGCACGGACCCTCCGATGGGCAAGTTCAGTTGGGGCGTGCCGTAGTCGATGTTGTACTTCCCGTTTGACGGCCCCGGTCGGTTGGAGCCCATGGCCGCGATGTTGTGGGTCAGTCCTGCCTGGAACTGGTTCGCCGCGGGTGCGGAGTCGGGGGAGTGGTAGTAGTAGATCGAGCCATCCGGTGGGCCCATGACCCACTGGTAGATGTTTCCGGCGACGGTGACCGGGCCCTGGATGTAGAGGCTGTGGCCGGTCGTCGCCAAGTCGCTCCAGGCGCGGAAGTAGGCGTTCCCGTTGGTGTGGACCGGCCCCAGGACGTGCATCACCGGGCCTGGATCGATTTCCAGGTTTCCCTGGTAGAACACGCCGAATTGGAAGAGCGGAATCTGGTAGAGGTAGAGCGTGGCCTGGACGTTGGTCTTGGCGCCACCGGGAGCGGTGCCGGTGGATTTGACCAGGAAGGAAACCTTGGTTCCCATCAAACCTTTGAAGTCTCCGGTATTCACGACCTGTTGCCCGCCCGTGGTTTGCTTGACGGAGCCCGCTTGGGCCATCTCTCCGTTGCCAGTCGGCGACACCTGGGTCGCGGGGACGGCGGCCAGGTTGAGCTTTCCCGCCATCAGGCTGTCCTTCAACTTGTCCAAGGTGGCCATCTGCAGGGCCACCATGGCTTCGGCGGCATAACGGGACCGGAGGCGCTGCTTGGCGTCCACCGTGCTCTGGAAAAACCCACCGGAGGTGGTGATCATGGCGGTCCCCAGCACCAGGATCACGATCCCGAGGAGCAGGACCAGGATCATGGCGACGCCTCGGCGGCGGTTCCAGAAGGGTTTGGTGGCCATGGGATCTCCTCAGCGATTGACGAGATTGGAGTTGCGCACGCTGACATCGGTTTCGAGTGCGCAGAAGTAGTAGCCCCGCGACATCGGATTCTGCGCCAGGAGTTTGTTGTCCACCGAGAGGGTGCGCGTGACCATCCGGATCTGGACCTTGTCCACCGATTTGGCGGGAGCGGAAATGGACAGGGAGTCGAGCCAGCCGGCGACGGGGTGGTGGTACTGGATGTGCAAGGCGTCGACGCCCACGGCAAAGACCAACTCGGAATCGAGATCCTGGCGGACATACAGGGTGTCCTGGGACTTCCGATAGGTGATGGAATCGTAGCCGTAGACCAACTGCCCTGCGGGTACCTGGATGTCGCCGGCGAGATTCCAGGAACTGTCCAGGAAGGGCGTGGCGTCCAGCACCAGGGAATCCCTGGTGCAGGTACCGCCGCTTAACCTGCGCTTGATGCCCAGGACGAAGGTCTTGGGGTACAGGGCGGGGCCGTGGATCCCCTTGCCGGCGGGGACGTTCAGTCCCAAACGGACGTACCCCAGGTTTTCGAACTTGGCGGCGCTGTCGATGGAGATTCCCAGCGAAGCCTTCGCAGGATTGAAAGTGTAGACGAAGGCGGTATCCACCCATCCGGTCTTGTTCATCACGAAGGTCACTTCGTTCGGCCCCCACACCCTGATCCCGGCGCTGGAGTCCGGAAGGCCGCCCCCGGTCGATCGGACCCCCAAGGTGAGCGCGTCCAGGGTTCCCTTGGCCATCATCGACGCCGCAGCCCGTTCCGACTCCGTCTGCCAATTGCGGTTCTGGTACTGGAATTCGACCATGGCGATGCCCACCACCACGCCCAGGATGACCAGGGAGATCAGGATTTCGACCAGGGAAATGCCCCGCCGGATCACGGAGTCTCCACGAAGAGGTAGGTGACGATGCTGATCGAGTCGGCGAAGTTCCGGCGCTTGGCCGTGATCGAGATCTTCGCCAAGCTGTCGCAGTAGATGGTGCAAAACGACGGGTCGGGGATGCCGCCCACGGCCGTCACGGAGTCGGTCGAGGAATTCGTGGAATCGCACCAACTGCTGTCCAATGCGCGCAGCTGGGCGGTGGTGTGGCCGGTGCGGAGGTTTTCGATGGTCTTCTCGATCAGGACGGATTCGGACTGCCAATCGATGGACTTCCCCGTGTTCTTCTGGGAATACCGGGACATCTGCAGGTAGATGACGGAAATGACGCCCAGCACGATCAGGGCGATCAGGACCTCCATCAGGTTGAATCCTCCGGAGTGGGATTTTCGCTCGCGAACGCCCATGTCAATGCTCCAGTGTGACAAGTCCCGTGGGGGGGAGAACGGTCACCACGAACGTATCGTTGGGGAAGGTGGAGATCTCGAATTTCGCATAGAAATCCGCCCAGCAGCGGCCATCGGGCCGGAAGACCACCGAGTAGGTGCCGACTTGGCTGGTGTCCGGGGGGGTGGTTGCCGCCGATCCACAGGGGAGAGGCGCGGGATCCGGGGAGACGTTGGATCTGACCCTGTCGAAGACCATGTTCGCAGGCAGGGGTTGCCAGTCCTGGAGGATGTTTTCGCCGTTTTCGTAGGTTCCATGGGCGGTGCCGTCGGCCGCCGAATCGACGAATCTCCGGTAACGATGGTTCGCGGTGTCCAGGACGATCCCGCTGTTGCGCTGGCGGGTGGTGGCGTCCGAGCGCGCCAGGAGCAATGCATTCCGGAATTCGTCCGCGGCGCCCAGCACCTGCACCCGC
>DATNIW010000005.1:0-15360 GCA_035604215.1 Fibrobacteria bacterium | reverse complement strand
ACCTGCTCCTTCAGGCGCAGCACGAGTTCCTCCACCTGGATGGATTCCGTGTGCAGGAAGGATTCCAGCCGACCGGAGGCCAAGGCGCCCGCCTCGCGGACCAGGTCGACGATCCCCTTCTGCGCCGTCACCAGGTTGCGGCACCTCTCGCGGCAACGGGGGTCGAGTTCTTCCTGGGAGAAGAGCTCCAGCGTGCCCACGATGGTCGCCAGCTGGTTGTTCATCTCGTGGACGAGGGAAGCGGTCTGCATTCCCAGGATGGCGAAATGTTCGATCCTGTTTTCGGACAGGCTCCTGGCCGCCATCTTCACGGCAACATGCCCGGGAAGGAGGAGACGGCGTTGTCGGCGAGATCCCGCACGGCCTTCACCAGTCGTTGCGCCGAGAAGGGTTCCACGAGGACATCGATCTCGGGACGCTCGCGCACCCGGTCAAGCAGGTGGAGGGTTTCGGGACCGGCCACCAGGAGCGTCTGGGGCAGGTCGGGAACCGCGGCCAGGATCTGCAGCCTGCCCAGGGTCGCGGGGTCGGCCTCGCCGGCCTCCAGGACCACGGCATCCAGCAGGCGGGCCTCGTCCTTCCAGCGCGCGAGGTAGGCGAGGAGCGAATCGGTCCCGATGATCGCCATCCCGGCGCCGCGAAGAGTCAGTTCGATGCTGCGACGCATGCGGGAATCCCCGGAGATCACGAGCACCTGGAGAGGCCTGGTGGATGTGGATGTCATGTCGGCTCCTTGGTTGTGGAACCACGACAAGGCGAGTCGCGTGCCAACACCTCGGAACCGATCCGAACCCGGGATCCGGAGCCCATGGGGGTGTCGCCGAATCGACCACTGTCGCCGAACGCGACACCTCTGGACGACGCTGGCTCAACGCCCGATAGCCCCACCTCATCCCCATTCCCCTTCTCCAACAAGTGGAGAAGGGGCGATGTCGTTCAACCCCTCTCCACTTGTTGGAGAGGGGTGGCCGCGCAGGCGGCCGGGGTGAGGTGGGTGTGATGCGCAGGCGGCCGGGGTGAGGTGGGTGTGATGCGCAGGCGGCCGGGGTGAGGTTGAAAAGGATCGCCGGATTCCCGCTTTCGCAGGAGCGACTGTCATCGTCGACGTGCCCCGCTACGGGCCGTCCAGCTCCTTCGCCTTGCGCACCATGGTCTGGCGCGCCATGCCGACCAGATCCGCCGCCTGGGAGCGGTTTCCCTTGGTGCGCCGCAGCGCTTCGCGGACCAGGAGGTCTTCCATCTCCTTCAGCGTGGGAAGGACCTCGGGGAATTCCAAACCCGAGGCGGCGACGGCCTTGGACGGATCTTGACTCCCCCCCCGCCCCTGGGCCAGACGCTCCTTCAGGGGTTCGAGCGACAGGGTCGGTCCCTGCGACCGCCCGACGGCGTCGAAGAGGAGTCCCTTGAGTTCGCGGACGTTGCCCGGCCAGCCGTGGTTGGAGAGCAGCGTCCAGAGCTCGGGGGGAAGCTGGACGGGCGCCCTGCCGAACTGCTGGCAGGCTTCTTCCACGAAGGCCCTGGCGAGAACGGGCAGATCCTCCGTCCGCTCCCGCAGGGAGGGGAGTCGGACTTCGTGGGGCTGGAGCCGGTAGTAGAGGTCCGCTCGGAAGACGTTCTCGCGCAGCGACGCCGAAAGGTCCCGGTGTGTGGCCGCGACCACGCGCACGTCGGCGCTCTTGGGACGGTCGGAGCCCAGAGGGTGGTAGGTCCCCTCCTGCAGCAGACGCAGCAGCTTGACCTGGCTTTCGGGCTTGAGGTCGCCGATCTCGTCCAAAAACAGCGTGCCGCCCGCGGCCTCCTCCACCATTCCCTTGCGCTCGCGGTCGGCTCCGGTGAACGCACCGCGGACGTGGCCGAACAGGGTGTCCGAGAAGAGGTGATCGTCGACGCCCGCGGCGTTGACCACGACGAAGGCGCCCTTGCGGCCCGAAAGGTCGTGGACCGCCCGGGCCATGGCCTCCTTGCCCGTCCCCGTCTCTCCCGAGACCAGCACCGGAAGCCGGGAAGGGGCGATGGCCTCCACGTAGCGGAAGATCTTCCCCATCTTCGGGCTCGCTGTCAGGATCCGTCCAAACGCCTCGGGGAATTCGCTCTCCTCGGAAAGGATCCCCCGCTTCAGGGATTCCGCTTCGCGGCGCAGCAGCCGCGCGTCCAGGATCCTGCGCAGGCCGCCCAGGTACTGTTCGTTGGAGACCGGCTTCACCAGGTAGTCCGCCGCGCCGCGCCGCATGCATTCCACGGCGGTGGGCACGTCGGACATGGCGGTGACCATGCACACGGAGATTTCCGGTCGCTCCCGGGAAACGGCTTCCAGGATCTCCAATCCGGTCCTCCCCGGAAGTTGCAGGTCCAGGAAGGCGATGCCGTGTTCCCCCCGGAGGAGGATCTCGAGCGCCTCCGACCCGTGCGCGCAGGTGTCCACATCCACGTGGCCCGCGATCCGCAGGGCCAGCTGGGCCGAGCGCAGGAACTGCGCCTCGTCGTCCACGATCAGGATCCGGTCGCTCATGCGTTCTCTCCCGGTTTCGAGGCTGGAAGGCGGAGGATGGCGCGCGTGCCGCCTCCCTCCCGGGGAAGGAAGGCCAGTTGTCCGCGGTGGGCCTGGACGATTCCCCAGGAGACCGCGAGCCCCAGTCCCGTCCCTCCCTCCTCGCGCTTGGTGGTGAAGAAGGGATCCAGGATCTTGGGGAGATTCTCGGCGGCGATCCCCACCCCCTCGTCCTCCACCTCCAGTTCCACGTTCCCGGACTCCGACATCCGCGTCCGCACCCGGAGGAGCCGGTCCCTCGTCGGAAGGGCCTGGCAGGCGTTGGTCAGGAGGTTCACCACCACCTGCTCCAGCCGCTGCGGATCGCCCTCCACCATCGGCAGGGATTCCGCGAGTTCGGACTCGAAACGGTCGGTGGACTTGCGCACCAGGTTCCCCACCAGGAGAAGCGAGGAGTGGACCACCTGCGACAGGTCGACGGGGCGGTGGTCGGAAACGGGGTTGCGCCGCGAGAAGTCCTTCAGGCCCGAGATGATGTCGCGGATGCGGACGGTCGATCCGCGGATCCCCTCCAGGAGGGCGTGGACCTCGGGCTTCATCTCCAGGTAGGGGATGCCGGAAAGGGCGAATTCCGGGTGGACGGCGTGGTGGGCGTCCAGGACCGGTTCGGCTTCGGACATGATCCGCTCCAGGAGTTCCGCGTTGAACATCGCCAGGTTGTTCGGATTGTTGATCTCGTGGGCCATCCCGGCCAGGAGCACCCCCAGCGAGGCCATGCGGTCCGCGTGGATCAGCTGTTCCCGCTGCCTCTGCTCGCGCTCGGCGGCATGGACGGATTCCGTCGTATCGACCAGGAAACCCACGACCGCCTCCCCGTCCTCGAAGGCCACGAAGGCGGTGGAGATGTGGGCGTGGAAGTGGGTCCCGTCCTTGCGCAAAAGGACGCCGTCGTACTCGCGCGGCGGCATTCCACCGGCCGCCCGGATCCGGAAGCGCTCCTCGATCAGCTTCCTGTGGTCGGGATGGTAGGTCTCGCGGTGGGGGACCTGGACCAGGGATTCGAGGTCCGGATAGCCGAACAGCTCGATGCAGGCGTTGTTCGCGTAGATCGTCCGTCCCTCCTGGGTGATGCGGACGGCCAGGGACGCGTCCTCGACCAGCGTGCGGAAGCGCGCCTCGCTCTTCGCGAGGGCCTGTTGCGCGGCTTCGCGCGTCGTCACGTCCAGGAAGCTGGCCCGGACCAGCCTCCGTCCGCGGGACGGGAGCAGGGAAAGCCTCGCTTCGCAGGGGATGGATCGACCATCGGCGCTCTGGACCGTCCAGGGCATGGCCACGGCCTCTCCCTTCAGCATCCGAGCCAGCGCCGCGCCGCGCGCCTCCGACGAGGCCTGACCGTCGGGCTGGTTGGGAGGGGAGAAGAACAGGGATTCCGCCTTGCCCATCTCCTCGAGCGAAAGGCCCAGAAGGCGCTCCGCCGCGGGATTGGCCGCGATGATCCGCTGGTCGTCGTGGTCGACGATCAGGATCGCATCCGGGGCCGATTCGATGAGCGACAAGGCGAGTTCCTCGCGTTCGCCGCGGGATTTCTCCTCGCGACTGGAAGCGACGGCGAATGCCAGGCAGGAGAAGGTCCCGGCGAGCGCGACCAGGAGGATCGCCCAACCGGCCTTGTCGTCCACATCGCGGTTTTCCTCGCCCATGAGCCGTGCGGCGTTTCCGTTCTTGCGCACGACGCGCACGAAGGCGTCGGCCGCGATCCTGGCGCGGACGGAATCCCCCGGGTGGGTCTGGAAGGCGCGCCTGGCCGCTTCCAGTTCGGCGAATTGCCGCATGTCTTCCGTGTCCAGGTAGGTGTAGGAATAGGCCCGCTCGAGACTGTCCATCCGCGGCGAGGACGCCTGGGCGCCTAATCTTCCCAGTTCGAGGCCGTAGAGCGAAGTCTGCTCCAGCGGTTCGACCGCCTTCTCCATGATGCGCACGGTCCGTTCCCGCACTTTCGCGAGGGCGAACCTGCCCGCGAAGCCGGCGGCCGCGAGGAGCGCCGCCAAGACAACCAGCCCGGTTCGGAAGCGTCGGAGCCGAGCCTGTTCCTTCCAGCGATCCTCGTAGAGTTTCTGCACCCCGTCCTCCGGACCTCCGATGTCCATCCCCGCGGGCGACGGACATCCGGGAATCATGTTACATCGCGGGCGGAGGACACATCGGTTCGAAATCGCCGCGGGAGATCGCGGAGAACCGGAAACGAAACCCTACCGGAATCCGCCCATTCCCGGCAGTCCGGGCATCTTCACCGAACCCATGATGGCCTCGGACTGCGCCGACAGCCGTTCCTTGGCCTGGTGGAAGGCCGTGAGGATCAGGTCCTCCAGGAGTTCCACGTCCTCGGGGTCCACCACCGACTTGTCCAGCTTCAGCGACTTCAGGTCGCCCTTGCCGGTGAGCACCACGGCGACCTTCCCGCCGCCGGCCTCCCCGGCGAACTCCGCCGTCTCCATCTCCTGCTGCGCGGCCATGACCTTCTTCTGGACCTGCTGCAGCTGCTTCATCATCGCGTTCATGTTCATGGACGTCTCATTCCGAGGTGGTGGGAGTGGCGTCGAAGGCGTCCACGATCCGGCCCAGCACCGGATCGGCCTCGACGGCCTGCTGGAGGTTGGGTCCGCGGGAAGGCGTCGGGCGCGAGGAGGCGGCAGGGGCTTCGACGGGCGCGGCGACGCGTTCCGGAGAGCGCGGCGCCGGGACCTTGGCGACGGAATCCGGCGAACGGGACAGGGGCGGCAGGCTCTCGCCGGAAAGGAGCTTCCGCAGGTCGGCCACCTTGTCCAGCGCCGCCATGCGGGCCACGGCCATCTCCAGGGCCAGACGGGGATGGTGGGCGTCCCGCATCTGCTGGGTGGTGTCGGACACCATCCGCGCCCAGCGCAGGAGATCGCCCTCGGCGAGATCCGCCGTGGCGCGCTTGAGTTCCTCCACCCGTTCCGGCATGAGGCTCAACGCCCCGTCGGGCAATCCCTGCAGCCTGCTGAAGAGGACGTTGCGCAGGAATTCCCCGAACCCCCGGACGTACTCCACGGCATCCACACCGCGTTCCAGGGCCAGGTGGATCTCTCCGACGGCGGCTCCGGTGGCGCCAGCCGCGAGGTGTTCCAGGAGTCGCAGGTGGGACGCCTGGTCCGGGACCCCCAAGGTCTTCCGTACGTCGTCCGCCGTTACGGTGTTCCCGGCGTAGGCGAAGACCTGGTCGAAGAGCGACAGGCCGTCGCGCATGGAGCCGTCGGCGCGCAGGGCCACGATCTCCAGCGCCTCGGGCTCGGCCTGGATCCCGTCCTCGGCGCAGATGAGCAGCAGGCGGTCGCGCACCTGGGCGGGCGTCAGACGACGGAAATCGTACCGCTGGACGCGGGACAGGATGGTCTGGGGGACCTTGTGGACTTCGGTGGTCGCCAGGATGAACACCACGTGGGGCGGGGGTTCCTCCAAGGTCTTGAGGAGCGCGTTGAAGGCCGCCTTGGACAGCATGTGGACTTCGTCCAGGATCACCACCCGGTAGCGCCCGTGGGAAGCGGCGTACTTGAGCTGCTCGCGCAGTTCGCGCACGTCGTCCACGCCGGTGTGGCTGGCCGCGTCGATCTCCAGCACGTCCATGCTCGAGCCCTTCTCGATCTCCAGGCAGCTCTCGCAGACGCCGCACGGCCGTTTCTCCGGATCCGTTTCCGAACAGTTCAGCATGCGCGCCAGGATGCGGGCCGACGTCGTCTTCCCCACCCCTCGGGTTCCGGTGAAGAGGAAGGCGTGGTGCAGGTGGCCGCGCACCAAGGCGTTTCGCAGGGTGCGGGCCACGTGCTCCTGGCCCACCATGTCCTCGAAGCGCTTGGGCCGCCAGCGGCGCGCCATGGCCTGGTAACTCATCTGACCTCCGATAGGGTGCTTGTCTCGAGAACGAGCTCCAGGGTCGCCATGTTCCCCTTGTCGTTGTAGCGCAGCGAATGGAACGCGTGGCTCGCCATCAGGATTCCGCGGCCGTGCCGGGCCCCGATGTTGCTTTGGCTGAAGGGATCCGGGAGATTGCGCCAATCGAATCCGTCGCCTTCGTCCTCCACGCGGAACCGGACCATCCCTTCCTCGGGATCCACGAGGCACCGGGCCAGGACCCGCCGGTCCTTCCAGGGGGATTCCTGCGAGCGGCGGCGCGCGAGATCGTAGAAGACGGAGCTGCGGAGGGCCTCGCGCTTCTCCTCGTAGGAGATGCCCAGATTCCCGTGCTCGATGGCGTTGGTGAGGATCTCGACCAGGCCGAGGGTGACGGGTGTCCGGCGGGGATCGTAGTAGGACAGCGCGGTCTCCACCAGGGAGAGGGCGACCGGAGTCACCAGCGAAAAATCGTTGTCCAGCGTGATCAGACGCTGCTGGAAGCCGAGGCGTCGCGGATCGAACCGTTCCGCGAGGGTCGTGAGGGCGTGCCCGATGTGGAATCCGATCTCCTCTTCGGTGAAGGGAGCGGGCACCACGGCGAACACGCCCAGACGTTGGGCCTCCAGAAGCTCGGTCCGCCGTCCCAGGCCCGCCAGCGCGAGCACGGGGCGGTGGTTGCCTTCGGTGTGCAGATGGCGCAGGAGGCGCAGGCTCTTGGGTTCGTCCAGATCCAGCACCAGGACGTCCGCCCCGACGCTGTCCAGCCGTGCGACGAAGGGTTCCGTCGCCTCGAAGACCTCCAGGGACTGCCCGAAACTGATCACGGCGTTCTGCAGGATCTCGCGGGTGGACTCGGAGGACACCAGCGCCAAGACCAGCTTGGGATCGTTCCGGCTGGTTGTGGAGTTGGATTCGATCACCCCCCAAATATGCCTATGCGCCCTCCTTTCCCGCCGATAGATTTCCTACTCTTGGGCACACCTATGCCGCGGCTCCTGCAATCGACCCTGCACCCCGGTTCGGCCACGGAATGGCTGGACGATCTCCGGGGCGACTCCCGTGTCGTCAGCCTCTCTCCCGCCCATCCCACTCTGCTGGTGCGCCTGCGCTCCGAAGAGGGGATGTGGATCTCCCAGCACGAGCTGGTGTTCGGTCTGTTCCGGACCGTCTGGCACTGTCCCGCGAAATTGGACTTGGACGCCGGCAGGCTCGTCGCCAAGGGATGGTCCCAGCATTTCCAGTCGTTCGAGCAGACCCTCTGCTGGAACCCGACCGATCAGGGCCTGTCGCTGCAGTCGGATATTTCCTTCGAAGGGGCCAGAACCGGACTGGAAGACCTTTTGCTTCGCTCGCTCCTGCGCTTCCCCGGCCTTCCTTCCACACTGGCCTCCGAGCGGCCCACCCAGCGGATCGCCATGGAGGGGCAAGCCGCGGCCTAGGGGAGAGTCCTGCGGGATTCCGCTGGACTGCGAACTAGGGAAGCGGTCGCGACGTCCACCACTGCGCGAAGCGCTGAAGCCCGTCCTCCAGGGCGATGCCCGGTCGGAAGCCCGTCAAGGCCACCAGTCGCGACGGGTCGGCGCGGGTCTCCCACACCTCTCCGAGCGGAGCGGGACGATGGTCGATCCGGATCGGTTTGTCCAGGGCCTTGGCCAGGAGTTCCAGGAATCGGCGCACCTCGACGGGGCGTTCTCCTCCCACGTTCAACGCTCTCCAGGGGGCGCTGGAAGTCCCGCGATCGTCCGGGTCGAATTCCCCCGATGTGGGCGGCAGACCCGCGACGCGGAAGATGGACTCCACCACGTCGTCGATGAATGTGAAATCCCGCAGCATGGCCCCTTCGGCGAACAGGGGAATGGGGGTTCCCTCCTCCAAGGCCCTGGCGAAGAGGAAGGGGATCATGTCGGGGCGGCCCCAAGGACCGTAGACCGTGAAGAAGCGCAGACAGGTCGCGGGCAGGCCGAACAGATGGGCGTAGCTGTGGGCCATCAGTTCCCCGGCGCGCTTGGTGGCGGCGTACAGGCTCGCGGGGTGGTCGCCGCCGTCGGCTTCCGCGAAAGGGGGGCGATCGAGACCGTAGACGGAACTCGTGCTGGCGAAGAGGAAATGCTTCACGCGGGCGCGTCGACAGTTCTCGAGCACATGCACGGTGCCCTTGAGGTTCCCGTCGATGTAGTCGTAGGGATGGTCCACGGAATGCCGCACACCGGCCTGCGACGCCAAGTGGAAGACGAAATCGAAGCCCCCGTCGAACACCTCCTCGAGCCCCGCGGCATCGGCGATGTCCAATTTCCGAAACGAGAAGCCCATCCGCGGGGCGAGTCGAGCGAGCCGCGCTTCCTTCCAGGCGGGATCGTAGTAGGCGTTGAGGTTGTCGATGCCTTCCACCTGGGCACCTTCGTCGAGGAGTCGGTGCGACAGGTGGGATCCGATGAACCCCGCGCAACCCGTGACCAGGCATCGACTGCCGCGGAGGTTCGGTGGGTCCTTGAGCATGTTGGACAAATTTGCGCCCGGAGGCTTTTCACCGCGGTTGCAAAGGGGCATCGGAATGGTGTCGAATCACATCCATTAAATCGCGGTTTCCCCGAACACCGTCCCGGAGGAATCCCTCCACTGTTTCCCAGAGAACAGTTATTCCTGAAAATCCGGAGAATGGAACTTCGTCCGCGTTTCCCGTTCGTAGACTTCCCGGAGGCGGCAAGGACGACCCGGATCGGCAAACCACCCGTTGCAGGTCTGTTGGGGAGTGCCTCGCCCGGACGGGAGGGACCATGTCCATCCATGAAGTTGCAAGACCACACCCGAGCGCGCTCTTCATGGCCTCCATCCTGGCCGCGGGAGCGCTGGCGCATGCCGCGAAGGTGGTGCGGTTCTACGACCCCTGGCGGAGCATCGACACCGTCCACCTCACCGCGTACTACCCCCTGGCGGCGGACATCGTCGCGACCCGCGTGCCGGGCACCGATTGGGTGCAGGCCGTGATTCCGACCACCGCCTGGGACAGCGCGACCGCGAACGTGGCCGCCAACCCCACCGCCGCCATCGGGATCCACTTCACCCACCCGCAGAATCCGTACGCCACCTACTGCCAGAACGGCCTGAACCCCGGGACCTGCGCGGATTTCGACGTCCGTGCGGCCCTTTCGGCTTCGGACACCGTCTGGATCGTGCCACAGCCCACCAGTTTCGGTCCGGCCCTGGTGTCCGGCGTCGCCCCCGTGTTCCTCTATACCGCCGTCTGGAACCCCTGGCAGTACGCAGGAGATTCCACGCCCGCGATCCAGGTGGATTCCGGCGGGTGGGTGCCTTTGCAGCCGATTCCCGGCAACAGCGGCTGGTGGATCGCCCAGGTCGCCTACGTGGGGCACCTGGACGTGGTCGTGGCCCACGACACCAGCGGCAAGGGCCCCTACTTCACGGGGTCGGGCACCAACGGCGCCCAGCCCGCGCCGGCGATCCGCCTGGATTCGCTGGCGCGAGCGGGCGACACGATCTGGCTCCGGTCGGATTCCGGCAAGGCCCTGGAGACGCGTTCCCCGGGCGATCCCAAGACCCTCCTGGTCTACAACCCCTGGAACGGGCAGTTCGGGGTGGATCCCCAGGCAAGTTTCGACGGAGGCGCGACCTGGCTTCCCACGGAGTTCGTGCAGCAGTACTGCGGGTGGTACCAGGTGCGCACCTACGATGCGCCCGCCAAGGTCCGGATCTCCAACGGAACCGGAACGAGCTCCGCGGACGTCCCGCTCGCCTGGACCGGCGACACCCTCTTCCTGTGGAACGCCCTGACCACGCCCACCACCAGTCCCTACTTCAACGGGATCACCGGGGTCTGCCTGGTGACCGACCTCGCCGCCACCATCCGCGACTTCGACAGCGCCACCAGCCCGGATTTCGAGGCCCCGACCAACGTGGTACCCCAAGGCCTGCGGACCGGTCTGGTCCAGACCACGCTGGGCGCCGACGGCACCCCCACGGAGAGCACCGCGGGATCCAAGTACTTCCTCAACTTCTCCCAGTGGTTCCACGACGTGCCCGGGATCAACTCCACGACCTGCATCGACATCCCGCTCGCCCTGACCACCACGGGCACCTACGCCTACTACGACTCCACCTACTTCCCCATCGACACCTTCCAGGACCCCCACAACAACCTGATCATCGCCCCCAACGACACCCGATACACCGGCAAGGAAGACGGAAAACTCCACAATTTCAGCTTCTGCCTGGAATCGCACGCCCAGTTCACCTACACCCCGGGGCAGACCTTCACCTTCAGCGGCGACGACGACGTGTGGGTGTTCATCAACGACCAGCTCGTGATCGACCTGGGCGGCATCCACGCGGAAGCCACCTCGACCATCGGGTTGGACAACCTGGCCCCCACCATCGGGCTCGTGGCCGGACAGACCTATCCGTGGGACTTCTTCTTCTGCGAACGGCACACCACCCAGTCCCACCTGCGCATTTCCACCGATCTGGATCTCCAGACGCGCGCGAACTTCACGGTGAAGGACACCGTGGACTCCGCCAACCACACCGTCGCGTTCACCGTGTACGGATCGCGTCCCGGACAGGGGTGCAGCTCGGTCTCGAGCCGGTTCGAGTCCATCGGAAAGTACGTGCTGACCGGACCGGCGCCCTTCCCCTCGCCGCAGGTCCTGGGGGGCGGGACCTCGTACGGGGGCATCACCGTGGACCCCGCCTTCGGATCCGTCAAGATCGACACCTCCAAGATGGTCGGACTGCCACCGGGCAAGTACCAGTTGCGGGTGTCCGCTTCCAGCGATTCCACCATCTTCCAGACCCTGGACTTCACCATCCCCACCGTCCCGGTTCCCGTCTTCGCGGGCACCAAGCCCCCGTTCGCGGGACAGGTCGGCACGGGACTCTGGGTTCCGGTCACCGAGCTCTACCCCGACACCCGCGTCGCTTCCGGGGAGTCCATCCCCTTCCTGTTCAGGCCCGTTTCGGGGCTCTCCTTCTGCCGGGATTCCCTCTGCGCCCAACCGCTCGCGGCGGGGGATACGCTGAAGACCGGCACCGGAGGGACACCCCGCCAGGTGTGGGTGCGGGGAAACGCCCCGGGAACCTACGCCTTGGTGGTCGAGGATTCGGCCGCCGACAGCACCGACGTGCGGAGCAACCTGACGTTCGTCGGGGGCAAGCTGGAGTTCGTGGACGGTTCCTGGCAACCCCTCGCCACGACGCCGTCCGTCGCCTCGCCGGTCCGGATTCCCGTGCAGATCCGGGTGGCCTCGTTCTCCCTGGGGAAGATCTGCCCCACCTGCGAGGACACGGTTTCGCTCAGCTCCCTGTTTCCCGGCCTCCAGTTCCTGTCCGGACCCTCCGGCCCCTCCATTGCGACCCTGGTCCTTGCCGGCGGCGAAGGGACCTTCTGGATCGTATCCGCCCTCCCGGTGGATTCGACGAGCCTGGTCGCGGCGCCCGCGGGCGGCGCGGATTCCACCAAGGCGACCTGGACTCCGGTCACCTTCGTCGCCTCCCGCCCGGATTCCGGATGGTTCCTGGATCGGAACGGGGACGGCCGCGTGGACGGTGCCACCATCTTCCTGCACCAGCCCTGGTCGTCGGCGAACGTGTTGCGCCTTTCCTGGCCGGGGATCGCCGACTCCCTCACGGTGCTGCCCTCCGAGATCTCGGTGTCCGCGGATTCCCTTTCCCTCTCCATCCAACTGGGCCCGAACCGGACGTTCGGGCAGAATCTGACCTCCATCCAGGGCGGGAACGACAGCCTGGGCCGATGGTCGTGGGACGCGAGCTGGCCTCTCCTCGCGTTCCCGATGGCCGACCACGTGGCCCCGGTTCCCGTTTCGGCGGTGTATTCCTGGGCTTCCGGGCCCGGCCAGTTCGACACCCTCCGCGTTGCCGCCTCGGAGCCCCTGGGTCCGCTGACGGATTCCGACGTGGTCCGCGTCCTGGCCCAGGCGGGGATCTGGGCGCCGGGCGGCCAGTCGGGACAGGTCCTGGACGCGTCCGGCAGCACCCTCGTGCTCCTGTACGATCCCGGACTGCCGGAACCCGCTCCCGGCGACAGCCTGCGCTTCGCGCCTTCCGCGGGCGTTTCCGACCTGCTGGGGAACCGACCAGGCGACTCCGCCAAGGCGGTGGCGATCCAGGGCACCGATCGGCTTCCGCGTTCGGCGCGGATCGTGGACACCAACGCGGATGGCCGGGCCGACGAGGTGGTGCTGCGCTTCACCTACCCCCTCC
Organism: Fibrobacteria bacterium; assembly: GCA_035604215.1. Taxonomy (GTDB): domain Bacteria; phylum Fibrobacterota; class Fibrobacteria; order UBA5070; family UBA5070; genus UBA5070. Next base: position 2,726 of record DATNIW010000005.1, on the reverse strand, counting down.
ACGCCACGCAGGCCCTGGGCTTCCGGTGGCCCGATCCGGCGACGGGCGCGCTGGATTCCGAGACCGTGCCGCTCTCCAAGCTGGTGATGGATTCCGGGGGCCTGGTGGTGGTCGCGCCCCTGGACCCCGCGTTCGCCTTCGGCGCCACGTCCTGTCCGGCCGCCGGGTGCGCCGACCTGGGATGGATGCAACCGCTTTCGGGACCCGCCACCGCGGCGAACCAGTTCCCGGTCCAGGACGGCGTGAACCCGGTCATCACCAGCGCAACGGTCCGGTTCGCGTCGCAGGACAGCGCCCTGGACACCTTGCGGATCGTGTTCTCCGAACCCATCTCGTTCGACACCTCCCTGGCCAGCGCGCTCGCTCCCTTCGTCTCCTGGGGACACCCGAGCGCGGATTCGTCCGGCACCGCGGTGCCCTACACCTGGTACCTGGCCCCGGGGCGGAACGAGGTCGACCTCCTGATCCACGTGGGAGACTCCCTCCCCCTGAAGCCGGGGGACTCGGTGCGCATCACCGCCGAGCCGACAGGCCTCGTGTCCGACACCGCGGGAAACAGCCCGGGACTCTTCGCGCACTGGACCCCCATCGCCTTCGGGCCGACGCCGCTGCGGCTCACGCTCAACCCCTACATCCCGGTGCGCACCTACACCGGCTGGAGCATCCCCCAAGCCGAACCCAACGTGACCATCCTGGTGCGCCCCGGTCCGGGATCGCCGTGGCAGATGACCGACGGATCGGCTCCCTCCATCGACACCTCGCACGTCACGGGCGTGGTGGTGCGGACGGACCGACCCATCGACGGCGGGTTCTACCTCTACGACAACATCGGGGTGTTCGTCACCTCCTCCACCCTGGACATCGTGAACACGGCCCTGGCGAACAACACCGTTCCCCTGGACCCGCGCGGCTTCTACGAGGTGTTCTTCGCCTGGGACGGCCGCGCGAACAACGGCCACGTGGCTTCCTCCGGCGTCTACCTCGTGCGCATCTACGGCTGGAAGAAGGAAGGGACGCAGAGCATCCTGGTGAACTACGTCACGAACATCGGGTGGAGGATTCCCGGGAAGTAGGGGCGATCCGCGAATCGCCCCTCACCCCGCCACCCACTGGAGCGCGAAGTGGAACCTGCCAGGTCCCAGGCTCGGAGCCCCGACCCCGAAATCACCGAGGTGGGAGTTGGCCGTCCAGGACGGGTCGTTGCGGAGGACCTCCCAGCCCATCTGCAACCCCAGACCGAAGCCGACGGAAAACGACCACTGCGCCCCCGCGACCAGATCCAGGTGGTATTGCCACGCGGAGACCAGATTGGCGTCGAAGAAGGCGGGATCGAACGTGCTCGAGGCCGAGGTCGCGTCCAGGGGGATGGCGAGATAGCGCACTCCCGCCCTCGCCCCGGCCACCAGGAACAGCCGGCGCACGGGCCAGCGCACCAGCCAGCCCACCGAGGCTCCGGCGGTCCAGGCGAGGTCGAAGTCCCGGACCGGCTTGGGTCCGAAGGTCACCTCCTGGTCCACGATGTTCCCCTTGATGGGGGCGCAGCTTCCCTCCAGATCCACGCTGTACGACTGGTCGGGCAGGTCGCCGGGAACGTTTCCTCTCCAGCCGCCCTCGATTCCCCAGGCGGGACCCGCCTGGGAAGCCTCCAACGGCGTGAGGGTGTTTCCGCCATTTCCCGTCGACCACGGACCGTATGTCGCGCCCACCGCGGCCCAGCCGTTGCCCGGCACTTCCTGCACCACCAACCCGTCGTAGGGGTCGCGTCCTCCGATGTGCCGGAGCGTCCAGGAGGTGTCCTGGTCGTTTCCCGTCTCCAGGTAGCCGTACCCCACCGTCTCCATGCGGGTGGAACTGTCGGATTCCAGGGCCTCTTCCTTGTACACGAACCGCCGGTTGGGCCGCAGATCCTCGATGCTGTGCGGACGCAAAAGTGCCAGGGGGCGCAGCCCGCCTTCCGAAGACTCCATCTGCGCGGTGAAGCGGAAATCCTCCAGTCCCAGGAGCCGACTGTCGAAGGACCCCGCCCCCAGGGCGGCGTAGGATGCGTGCGATGGGTCCTCGGTTTCCAGGTCGAAGGCATCGTCCCAGCGGCCGCTGCGGCGAAAACGCGAGGTTCGGGCGTCGAAGTGCCACACCGCCAGGGTCCGTCGCCCGGCGATGGACCAGACCCCCTTGCGCCGGACCAGCCGCAGATTCTCCACGCGCATCGCCAAGAGCCAAGCGGCATTGCGCACCGTGGCGGTCTGGGCGCCCACGATGTCTTCCTCGTGGGCCTTTTCCGCCACCATGGAATTCTTCTGGTAGTCGGACTCCAGGGTCTTGGCCCGGTCCAGGGAGGTTTGGGAGAGCCAATCCTTGAGGGGTGCGGCAAGATCCGGCAACTCCTTTTCCAGGCCGGGCATCCCATGTTCCAGGGCCTTGCTCGCCCGTTCTTCCAGCTCCTGGGGCAAGGGGTTGCGGTCGAACCGGTGCAGGTCGGGCAGGGAGGTCCACTCCGATCCCGCCGATTCCACCCGCCGGGCCACGTCCTTGCAGAGCCTGTCGCGCTCCGAGGCCCGTCGGCGCAGCTCCTCTTCCGAAGGCGGCTTGGGCTTTCGCTTCCCCTTCTGCGGGTGCTCCTCCTTCCATTCCCGGCGCATCTCCTCCGCCGAGGCGGGCACGCACGGGGCGGTGGCCACGGGCAGGACCGAAAGGGATTTGCGCACCCAGGTGCCCGCGTCCAGCGG
>DATNIW010000004.1:0-4065 GCA_035604215.1 Fibrobacteria bacterium | reverse complement strand
CACAGACTCTGTACCGACCGGTTACGCCAGCATGAATGTCATCGCGACTCCGACGGCCTCCGGTGCCACAGTGACCTGCAACGGAGGGAATTGCAGCAGTGTGACGTTGACGGGCACAAGCACTCCGGTTTCGGTGGTGGTAACCAACGGCACCAGTACGCTCACCTACACCCTGGACATCCTGCGTCAGCAGACTCCGGCGGCGGTGGCCCACGACACCACGATTTCCTGGATCGGAGCGTCGAACATGACGCCAAGCGCCGTCGCTGCGGGAGTCCTGACCTACACGTTTTCGAGCGCGTCCGGAAGCGGATTCAACATGACGCTGACCGATCCGAGCGCCACGGTGACCACCGACCTTGCGGGCGCGACATGCACGTCGACGCGCTGCGACATCCCGACACTCACGAGCAATACCACGATGCACCTGACCGTTCACAACGGTTCCAGTTCCCTGACCTACACGTTCATTCTCGACATTTGACGAACCGGCCATCCAATTCGGATGCGGGTCGTTCGAGTGCCACGAGTCGGTCCGCGGGGACCCGTATATCTTAGATCGCCATGCGCAGCTTCCCCCTGGTCCTGACCGCCACCGCATTTTGCTTCGGTTCCTCCTTCCAGACCTTGGTGGACCGGTCCGGGCAGTGGGAGGCGGTCTGGCGCGGCGATGCCTGGAGGGCGGTTCCGGTCGGATCGGGGTCGTGGTCGGCGCAAAATCCCGGCCTGCCGCAGTCGGAACACCCAGGCGATCTGGACGCTCCGCGGCTGAGGGCGCTTCTGGCCCTGCCGGCGAATTCCTCCTGGCGCCTGGAAATCCTGGGAGATAGCGGACAAATACTGTCTAAAAGGAACTGGGCCCGGATTCCCAGGATCGATCCGCGCACGGGGAAGGCGTCGCCAGCTCCCGCCACGGAACTTCCGACATCCACCGAGAAGGTGACGGGATCCGTGCGCATGGTCTCGCTGGATCTTCCCTTGACCGCTCTCGAGTCCGACGGCACGCTTCGGGTGCGGACCCTGCTGCACGTGAGGGTGAGCTGGACGGGGAGCGTCCGTCCCGTGGACGGGACCCCCTGGAAGAACATTGTGGACAATCCCGGAGGAATCCTCCCGCGGATTGCCGGAGCGTCGGGTCGCCGGATGGGCGCGGGCGTCGCGAACCTGGGCGGACAGATGCTGGCGATCCAGGTGGGGGACACGGCGCCGTTCTCCACGAGGGAAGACGGGGTGGTGCGTCTGACGGGAGCCCAGATCTACCAGGTGACAGGGGCGAGTCCGGGGAGCGTGAGCTGGTCGAACGTGGCGTTGTACGGGGGTACGGGGGATACGGTGTCGACATCCAATCCGGGTGCGCCTCCAGCTCCGGGACTGCGGCTGCTTCCGCTGCACCGTGTGGACCGCAACGGGGACGGCGTACTGGATCCCAACGACGAGGTGTGGTTCTGGGCCCGCGGCACCAGCATCTGGAAGGCCGACAGCACGGTGCCCGGGGGATGGACGTTTTCGATCCACCCCTACGGCGAGACGCGCCGGTACTTCCTTCGGCTGGACGCCCCGCAGGGCTCCCCGGAACTGGGAGCTCCCCGCGTCCCGTCGAGCCCTCGGTCCTTTTCCACCGTCACGCAGCCGGTCTGGGCGGGTTCCCCCAACCAACTGCTGGATATCGAGTCGCAGGAATCCACCACCGATCCCAGCACCGGCACCGGCTGGTTCTGGTGGAACGGTGCCACGTATTCCACTCTGGGGCCGACCCAGCTCGCCTATCCGTCCACCACCACTCTTCCCGGTCTGTCCACCGATTCGGGATTGGTCACGGTATACACGGCGGGGCATTGCAGCCTTTCCTCGGGAAACATCGGGGGGATGGGCTTCCAGGTGGCCGGCAAGACCTGGGTGTCGGTTGCCCGGGGCGCGTACACCTCGACGTTTTCCGTCCACGGCTTGTCGGCCACCGGAAACCGGTACTCCCTTTCGAATGCGACGGGGCTCCAGGTGTCCGGATACACGGTGGACTACCAGAGGGATGTTTCCAAACTGGACAGCGCGGCCTTCCCGACCCCATCGATGGGTGCGGTTTCGGTGCCGGTGGGTGACTCCGGGACCTGCTGGGTCCTGGAGCACGGATCGGCCGAACGCACGTGTTCGGTGAGGGGCGGAGTGCTTCGGGACAGTTCGACGGATCCCGACACCTGGTACGCGGTGTTCGGGTCCAACCCGGGATCCGTCCAAGTGACGATCTCCCTGGAGGCACCTCCATCCCAGCCGCACGCGATCCAGGACCCGACGGCGTCGGGCGGTTTCGACATGGTGGTGGTGGCTCCGGATGCGTTCCTGGACCTGGCGGAGGAATACGCCGCGTGGCGCGGGAATTCGGTGCAGATCCGTCCCATGAAGGTGGGGATTTTGCGGGCCCAGGACGTTTGGGATCTGTGGGGGAGCGGTGCGATGGATCCAGCGGTGTTGCGCAACGCGCTGCGGTGGGCCAGTTCGCAGTGGGGGACCTCGCACGCACTGCTGATGGGAGGGGGACACGCGGATCCCCGCCACGTCGAAGGTCCTTCCGACCCGGTGTACCTGCCCCAATGGGAGGACGACGAAATTGCCACGGACGACTTCTATACCTGGTTCGACACCACGGGATCCCCCCTCCCAAGTCTGGCCTTGGGCAGGGTTCCCGCACGGAGCGTCGCCGAAGCGCGGGCATGGCTGGACAAGGTGGAACTGTTCGAGGATCCGTCGAAGAAAGCTTTCGGGACATGGCGCAACACGGTGCTCCTCGCCGCGGACGACGAATTCCATCCGGACACCGTGGCTTTCGTCTCTCCCGATCCCGGGCAGGATTTTTCCGGCAACACCGAAGCCTTGTCGGAAAGCATGGTGAACGCCCGACCTTGGCTCCAGACGGAAAAGTTGTTCGAACAGACCTACCCACTCGATGCAGCGAACTCGAAGCCGGAAGCGAAACTCGCGTTGGTGAATCTTCTCAACCAGGGCGCGATGGGGTTCAATTTCTTCGGGCACGGGGCACCCTACCAGATGACAGACGAAGATCTCATGGACATCCCGACATTCCAGAGCAGCGTGATCAATCCCACGAGCCCGTTCGTCTTCTACGCGGGTTCCTGTTCGGTGGGACGGGACGACCTCATCAGTTCCCGCGGCCTCTCGGAAATTTTCACCATTTCCTCCGGCAAGGGGTGTGTGGCCGCTGTTGGCGGGATGCGTTCCACCCAGTCCAGCGGAAACACTGCGCTGGCTGTCACTTTTTGGAAAGCCCTTCTGGACACGTCCACCGCGACTCCTCGGACAACGGGCGAGGCGCTGCTTCGCGCGAAAAACTTCAATGGTGAGGGCGACGACGCAAACCAGCAGCTCTACAACCTTCTCGGGGACCCGGCGACCATTCCCTTTCCCGGCCTCTTGAAAGTGAACATGGACTCGGTCCCCGACAGCCTCTCGGCCCTGACTTCCATCTCCCTGTCCGGAAATGCCCCCGGTGCCGGGACGGTTTCGCTGCGGTTGGACCATCCGCTCCCCGCCGACACCTTCACCGGCACTGATGTCGAGGTGGTCTTCCCGACCCCGCAGCAGTTGCTGAGCCTTTCCACCACGACGAGCGCCGGGAAGTACGCGACCTCCATCCTGCTTCCCGCCAAGATCCCCTTCGGCGATTCGGCCCAGTTCAAGGCCTACGCCTGGGATCCCACCACCCGCCGCGACGGGGGAGCCGTGGCCGCTCCCCGCCTCATGGCCGGCGTGGGCAAGGACATCCCCACCGTCACGACCGGTCCGGCCCTCTCCATCCGCCCCTGCGACTCCAGCTGGACCGGAGGCGTGGCCTTCGGGAAGCTCGCCCAGATCCCCCTTCCCTTCTGCCTGGAGGTGGACCTGCGGGATTCGTTCGGGATCTCCACCGACCAAGGTCCCGACGAGGGCGTCGTGTTCACCCTGGTGGGCGTGAAGGACCCCTGGCACCCCGACCTGCACCAGGGCACGGACTACCACTCGGCCTACGCCCAACTGGACCTGGACTCCACCTTGATGCTGCCGGGGAACACCTAC
>DATNIW010000003.1:0-8703 GCA_035604215.1 Fibrobacteria bacterium | reverse complement strand
TTCAACAAACGTCACAGACCTTACCCAGAACTTCTTGCAGATATTCAATAACTTTAAGGATTTTCTCAATTTATCGAAAAATGATGTCGAGGCGCCAGAGTGAACTTTACCCATGACGGTCCTGAGAGCCTCCACCAGACGGCACCAAACCTCCCCCCATCCCTGTCGCTCCGTCGCTCTGGGCACCCAGCGCAGTCCCGTCCAACGCAGGGCAGGTCCTGCGGCAGGGGATCCAAGGGGGCTTGCTTAGGCGCAGCGTGCAAGCCCCCTGTAAATTAGCCACGCCGCAGGCGCAAATAGGAGCCACATCGCAGGCCCGAGCGAAGCGCTGTCCCCCGCGAGGCCTGGGGATTCCCAAGGGGCCGCGCCCTCGGCCCTTCGGCCGCCGGAGGCGGGAGTTAGATTTGCTGCCCGCTTCCAACCACGCCACCCCTCCTGGAGAGCTCCGATGTCCGGTCACAGCAAATGGGCGACCACCAAGCGCAAGAAGGCCAAGATCGACCAGGCCCGCGCCAAGGTCTGGAACCGCGTCAGCAAGGAATTGACCGTGGCGGCGCGCATGGGCGGCGACGACATCGAAGGCAATCCCCGCCTGCGCATGTCCGTCGTCAAGGCCAAGGCCGTGAACATGCCGGCCAAGAACATCGAGACCGCCATCCAGAAGGGCGCGGGAAAGCTCGAAGGCGCGAACTACGAAGAGGTGGTGTACGAGGGGTACGGACCCGGCGGCTTCGCCATCCTCCTGGAGTGCGTGACCGACAACAAGAACCGCACCGTGGGCGAGGTCCGGAACCTCTTCGCGAAGAACGGCGGCAACCTGGGCGCGGAAGGGGCGGTCGCCTGGATGTTCGACGAAAAGGGGCGCGTGGGCGTGCAGGCACCAGGCCTCACCGAGGATGAAGCCACGGAGCTCGCCATCGAGGTCGGCGGCGAAGACGTTCAGCTCTCCGAAGACGGATGGGAAATCCTCACCGCTCCGGACGACCTCGCCGCGGTCGCGAAGGCCGTGGAAGCCAAGAAGCTGGTGGTGACGGCGGTGGAATTCATCCGCATCCCCAAGAACACCGTGAAGGTCTCCGACGAGGACGCCGCGCGCGTCCAGAAGCTCATGGACATCCTGGACGACCAGGACGACGTGCAGAACCTCTACAGCAACGTGGAATTCTCCGACGCCGCCTTGGAGGCGATGGACTAGGTGCGGATCCTCGGGATCGACCCGGGCAGCCTGCGCTGCGGGTACGCGCTGCTCGAGGATCTCGGGGGAAGGGTCCCGTTGGTGCGGGAGGTCGGGGTCTGGGTCCTGGGCGCCGGGAAACCCCTGCCGGAACGTCTGGTCGCCCTCCAGCGCGGATTGGATTCCCTCTTGGAGAGGCAGTCCCCGGATGTCCTGTCCTTGGAGGCGATGTTCCTGCACAAGAACGTCAACAGCGCCCTGGTGCTGGGGCATGCCCGAGGCGTGGTGATCGCCCGGTGCGCCTGCCGTGGCGTGACGCTGTTCGAGTATTCGCCCAGTTCCGTGAAGCAGTCCGTGGCGGGATCGGGCCGGGCCTCCAAGGAGTCGGTCGCGGACATGGTCCGCCGCCAGCTCGCCCTCCAGGAGCTCCCCGACTCCGCGGACGCCACCGACGCCCTGGCCATCGCCCTCGCCCACCACGTGGTGTCGCGCGATCCGCTGGCACAGGCGGCCGGTCCACGCCGCAAGGACAAGGGATTCGACGTGGAGGCCTATCTGCGCAGGATCGGCCGGGCCGGGACCGTTCCAGGCGTGTGACCGTCGTCACACCCGGCATTGCCATGGCTCTGCGGGAATGGGATCTTTTCCATCCATACCTACAGTACGGAGGCGCGATGCGCTCCCTTGTCCTGGTCCTCCTCTCCTTGCGAATCCTCTTCGGTCTCTGGTCCGGCGTCTCCCACGCCGTCCAGACGCGAAGCACGGCGCCCGACCGCACGGCGCTGATCCTGCCGCACTAGAACCCGGCGATGTCCGGGCGGAAGGCGTCGCGGAGATGTTCCGGCGGCTCGCCCGGACGCAGCAGGATGGCGTCGAAACGGACGAAGCGGTGCGTCGCCTGGTGGCGCACCAGCCAGGCCAGGGCGAGCTTGGCGAGGCGCGTTCGCTTGGCGGGCGTGATCCATTCCCCGGGGTCGCCGGCCCACAGGCCGCGCGCGGACTTCACCTCCACGAACACCACCGAGCCGTCGGGGTCCTCCACCACCAGGTCCAGTTCGCCGCGGCCGTGGCGCCAGTTGCGGGAGAGTAGACGGAATCCGGTATCCAGGAGGAGGGCGGCGGCGATCTCCTCGCCCTCGCGTCCCCGGTCGTGGGTGGACTCAGGCGTGGCGGACCACGAACCACGCCACCAGGAGGAAGGTGGCCAGAAGCAGTCCCAGGCCGGACAGGGCCAGGACCAGCACCCAGCGCGGGAAGCGCGCGGCGACCGGTTCGCGGGACTGGTCCGGGTCCTCGTCGCGGCGGGAATCCCTTCTCCGCTCCAGGTTGCGCCGGTCGGACCCGCGGCGGTCCCGGTTGGTCCGCAGGTTGTCCGGCGGGAGCACGGGCTGGGCCGACGACGACTTGCGCGCTCCCACCTGGTCCAGCGCTTCCAGCATGGCCTCGGAGGAGGAATACCTGTCTTCCCGCTTCTTGGACAGCGCCTTGCGCAGAACCCCCATGAGCGCGGGCGGCAGATCCTGTCTCTGGATGGGCGGCGGGGTGTCGTGGACGTGCTTGTAGGCGATGGCCAGGGGGGCGTCGGCGAGGAAGGGCGGTTTTCCCGCCAGGCACTCGTACAGCACCACGCCCAGCGAGTAGAGGTCCGAACGCTCGTCCAGATTCTGTCCCTGGCATTGCTCCGGGCTCATGTACTCGGGAGTGCCCAGGGCCACGCCCTCGGTGGTCAGGCGTTCCGAGTCGGCAAGGAGCGCGATCCCGAAGTCGCCCAGCAGGGACAGGCCCGTCGCCTCGTCCAGGAGGATGTTGGAGCTCTTGACGTCGCGGTGCAGCAGGTGCTGGCCGTGGGCGTAGCGCAGGGCGCGCAGGATCTGCCGGGCGATCTCCACCGTCCGGTCGGGCGTGAGGGGTCCGTCCTTGGTCACCACCTTGGCCAGCGATCGTCCCTGCACGCACTGCATGGCCAGCCAGTTGCACCCTTCCTCGGCGCCGTAGTCGTAGAGGACCACGATGTTCTGGTGCACCAGCCGCGCGACCGCCCTGGCCTCGGCGAGGAATCTCTGGGTGTCGTCGCGTTCCTCTCCCTGCAGTGGACCGGTGAGCAGCTTGATGGCCACCTCGCGCTGGAGCAAGGGGTCGCGGGCGCGCCAGACGGTGCCGGCGCCGCCGCGGCCGATCTCCTCTTCCAGGAGATAGCGTCCGATGTGGGTGGGTGCGGGGCGGGCCATGTCAGGTCAGGGCCGAAAGGCCGGTCCGGAGCCGATCCATGGCGCGGCGCAGGTTGTCCAGGGAGGTCGCGTAGGAGAGTCGGATGCACCGGTCGTCACCGAAGGCGATGCCGGGGACCACGGCCAGGAGCTTGTCGGCCAGGAGGTATTCTCCCAGGTCCAGGGAACCGGACACCACCTTCCCGGACGGGGTCTTGCGCCCGTAGAAGGACGACACCTCCGGCAGGGCGTAGAACGCCCCCTCGGGACGGGGAGCGATCACGCCGGGAATCGCCTGCAGGGCCTCGACCACGAAGTCGCGCCGGCGGGTGAATTCTTCCAGCATCCGGTGCACGAATTCCAGTCCCCCCTCCAGGGCCGCCACCGCCGCGTATTGCGACACGTTGGCGGGGTGGTGCGTGGCCTGGCTCTGCAAGGCGCCGATGGCCTTGGCCAGGGCCGGGGGGCCCGCGAAGTAGCCCACCCGCCAGCCCGTCATGGCGTATGCCTTCGAGAGGCCGTTGACGAGCAGCGTCCGAGCGAGGATGTCGGGCCCCAGGGAGGCGATGGAGACCCTCTCCCGCCCGTCGTACAGGATGTGCTCGTAGATCTCGTCGGAAAGGACGTAGAGGTCGTGGCGCACCAGGATGTCCGCGAAGGCCTCCAGCTCCCGGCGCCCATACACCATCCCGGTGGGATTGGAGGGGTTGCACAGGATGAGCAGCTTGGTGCGCGGGGTGACGGCGGCTTCCAACTGGGCGGGGGTGATCTTGTAGCCGGTGGCCACCGAGGTGGGCAGGAAGACCGGCACGCCTCCGTACAGCTTCACCAGCTCGGGATAGGTCACCCAGTAGGGGGCCGGGATGAGGACCTCGTCGCCGGGATTCAGGACGGTCTGGAGCACGTTGTTCACAGCGTGCTTCACGCCGGAGGTCACCACCACCTGGGCGGGATCCACGCGCACCGCGTTTTCGCGCAGGAGCTTGTCGGCGATGGCGCGCTTCAGCTCGGGGATGCCGGTGGGCGGGGTGTACTTGGTCTTGCCCGCGCGCAGGGAGGCGATGGCCGCCTCCTTGATGTAGTCGGGGGTGTCGAAGTCCGGTTCGCCGGCTCCCAGGCCCACCACGTCCTGGCCTGCGGCCTGCAACTCCTTGGCCCGGGTATCGATGGCGACCGTCATGGATGGCGCCAGGGCGAGCACGGAGGTCGATAGAGACTTCATTTCTGCGGTGTCCTTCTTCGGATGAACGGCGCCGGGAAGGATACGAAAAACCGCGCCTCCGGCATCATCCATCAACCCGCGAGCCGGGCCGCATCCATCGCGGGCACCGGGGGCCGCAGATCGGGCAGGAACCAGGTGGGCCAGATTCCCCAGGATTTGGCCTCGGGCCTGGCCCGCGCCTGGGGGGTGACGCCGGTCAGGACCAGGGCGCAATCGATCCCGGCGTGCCGCGCGCCCAGGATGTCCGTCGCCAGGGTGTCGCCCAGGGCCACGACCCGGTCCGGCTCCAAACCCATGCGGTCCAATGCCAGGGAATAGATCTCCCCGAACGGCTTGCCCAGGAGCGCGACCTTGCAGCCGGTCTCCCGGGCCAGGGACCTCGCGGTGACCCCGGCGACGCGGGCCATGACCCCGTTGGGGCGGGGGGCCACGGCGTCGGGATTCAAGACCACCAGGAGGCTTCCCGGATGGTGCAGGATGCGATGGGCTTCGGCGATCCGCCGCATGCGGTATCCGCGCGAACTCGCGAGCACCACCACGCGGGTCTGGTCGGCCCGGTCGGTGGTCTCCAATCCGGCATGTCGCAGGTATTCCCGACCCGAGGGGAGTCCCATGTAGAAGACGGGTCCGTCGATCCCCAACTCGGCGCGTTCGCGGGCCAGCAACGATCCGGAACACACCACCTCGCCGGGAGACAGGGGGATTCCCATGGACGACAGGAGCAACCGGTTGTCCTCCTCCGAAAGAGCCGCGTTGTTGGTGAGGACCCGCACCTTCCGGCCACGGGATTTCAGCCACTCCACCCCCTGTGCGGCCCACGGGATGGGTTCTTCGGCCCGGTTGAGCACGCCGTAGGAGTCCAGCAGGAAACCGTCGTAGCGCTCGGCGAGCGCTTCCAGGGAGATGGTGGGAACGGCCGACGGCGCGGGCAGAGGCCCCATCGCGTCCGCGTAGTCGCGGTAGATCTGGAGTTCCGGCGAGCCGGGCGTGAAGAGCATGGAGCGGGAAAGATAAGGTCAGGGCGCGGTCGGACGGCGCCAGGGAAGGTCCAGCGTGCGCAGCAGGATGGAGAGGTCCAGCAGGAAGGATTGCAGCCGGAGGTACTGGAGTTCGGATTCCAGTTCGTCGAAATACCCCTCCTCCACCTGCGCGATCCTCCACAGTCCGGTGAGGCCGGGCGGAAGTTCCAGGCGGAACAGGTGCTGGACCTCGATCTGCGCCGCTTCGCGGGGCAGGAGCGGCCGGGGGCCGACCAGGGAAACCTCTCCGCGCAGGAGGTTCCAGACCATGGGCAGGCAGTCCAGTCCACTCCGCTGCAGGAACCGGTCGAAGCCGCCGGAGGGGGTGGACCATGCCGTCCGGAAGCGCAGCACCAGGATCAGCTTCCCGCGACGGCCGATCATCCGGGTCCGCGTCAGGACGGATTCCGTCGCCCGTTCCCCCCGTCGGAGCAGGCGGGCGAGCCCGAAGACGATCGCCGCCGCCACGGCCAGGAACGGGACCGCCAGCAGGTCCAGGGCGCGCTTGCGGAAGCTGTCCAGCCGTCCCAGGCCCAGGCGGGGCGGGCCCAGGAGGGGAATTCCCTCCAGCTCGCGCAGTTCCACCATGGGGAGCATGGGCTCGGGCACCGTGGGCACGATCTGGAACGGGACGGAATACTTCCTGCAGACCTGGAGGATGTCCAGGATGGTGCGCCGCGGCACCTGGGGAAGCGCGATGTAGACCCGCTGCGCCTTGCCCTCCTGCAACAATCCCTCCAGGGCGAGGAAATCCCCGACCACGGGGATCCCGTCGATCTCTCGGCCCACCAGCTCGGGGAGGTCGTCGATGAATCCCACCGGCACGACCCCGAGTTCAGGGATCCTGCGGAGCTGCCTGGCCAGGCGGATCCCCGTCCCCCCCGCTCCGTAGATCAGGGCGGCGACCTCGCCCAGGCCGCGCGACCGCAGCGCCTCGCCGATCGCGTGGAAGGCGGTGCGGGCGAAGTGGAGGCAGAAGACGGAAAACATCCAGATGGCGGCGAAGAATCCGATGTCCACCTCGACGTGCATGAGGAACAGGAGGAGCCGGGTCCCCGAAGCCGCCACCACGGAGGCGCGCAGCAGTTGCCGCTGCTCGAGGATGTCCAGGAAGGAGCGGTGCGGACCGTAGAGCCCGAAGAGCGCGCACGAGAGGCATCCCGCGACCACCGAGGTCCCGGCCGTCTCGGCGAATCCGGGCGGGAAGTCCAGTCCTCGGGACAGGCCGTAGCGGTAGTAGAATCCCAGCAGGCAGCCCGCCGCGACGGCGAACGCGTCCAGCGCGACCCGGGTTCCGGCCACCCAGAGCTGGAAATGCGGGATCCAGGCGATTCCACCCGGGACGCGATCCGGAGCGTTCCGATCTTTCCCTCCGCTGGACACGGTGGAAAAGAAAGCTCCGCATCGTCGCCGGGCGCGGCGGTATCTTTCCCTTCCGATGCCGCTCGAAGCCCAGGCCATGGACCTCCTCGAGGAGATGATCGTCCAGCAACGCGGCAAGGTGCTGGAGCTCGGACGTCGCTGGGTACCCCACGCCACCGACGAAGACCTCCGCAACGCCGAAGATTTCGCCGTCCTCAAGGACAAGCCCATGTTCCATTTCGAGGACGGGATCCTTTCCGGTCTCATCGCCGCCAAGATGGCGCTGACCCATTGGGGTCGGACGGGGTTGGAATAGGTCGTTCGGTGGCCGCCAAACGGGAGACCAGCGTGGACCTTTTGAAATCCCTGGCGATCGTTTTGGTTGTCTTGGGGCATGCCATCCAATACACGGTTCGAGATTTTGATCTAAATCCATTATTTCGGATCATTTATTCATTTCATATGCCGTTATTCATGTTTGTAAGCGGGTATCTTGCCTTTCGCAAAAAGATGCAATCCAGCTACTTATACAAACGATTTGCCAGCTTGGTGGTGCCCTTCGCGATCTGGCTGGTGATCTACTCGGTATTCTATAACTTCAACAAGATCATGCATGGTCAATTTGGAAGCGTGATTTCTTTTGTGAAAGAGGGGTTGCTATTCCCTGATCACGGTGGATTGTGGTTCCTCTGGGTATTGTTTCTCATTGAGATTTTTCATGTATTCGCCCAAAGCACGACTCATAAGTATTTGATTTTGGCAGGTATTAGTGTTGGCTTGTATTTGACTTCGCTTGTGAAGGTTCCTATATATTTTGGCCTTCTGTTTGTGCGTTGGCACCTCTTCTTCTTCGCGATGGGGTTGGCCTTCAGAGAATATGGCTTTCTCAACAAAATATCCTATAAGTCGATCCTTCTGATGCTTCCGTTTCTGGTTGTCTCTGAAAGTTCCTGGTCGCGAATGGGCTCCAATACATTTGGATTCCATTTAAGCTCGGTAACTCAATCCGTCTATAATCTTGCAAACAGCTATTTGGTCGCGACGCTGTCGATTGTTTTGTTTTTCAAGATTGCTACCACAATAAAGCGCAGTAACACGTATGTGGTCTGGCTTTCGGAAAATACGCTTGCGGTTTATGCAATTCACGGAATGATTTTAATTCTCGTTGTAGGTGAGTTAAAAGAAATATTGCAAGAATCGATTTTGATGACCTGCCTGACCTTTATTACAACTGTGTTGATTTCGATTGGAATGATTCGGATCATCCAAATCAATCCTGGTTGTCGTCGCTTCCTGTTTGGGAAACAGCCTCCAAAACTGCCGAGCAGGGCAAGCCCTGGAACCGTCGGCTGATCTGGCTCCCATCCAGTCCGACCGATCATCCCGATCGGGACGATCGCTTCCGCCGCGTTCCGTGACATGATCTGACGGGTGTCATTGACACCAGGGTCGGTACAGGGGACAAAAGAAGATAAAGAGATCTGGCACACTGTTTGATCTCCCTTCCAGCGTGTCCGGGAATCCCGGTTCAGGGGTGTCCGCTGACATGGGAGGGAGGATCGAAATGATCGCACCGAACGTTTTCGCGGAGCGGGCCGATCAGATCCTCGTCGCCGGGGTTGGAAGCGATTCCATGGCCTGCGACAAGGGGAGCCTTTCTGGAGCGGTCTCCCAGCGCGCCTGCGTGTTCTGCGGGGCCCGCGTGGTGCTGTATCCCAT
>DATNIW010000002.1:0-3129 GCA_035604215.1 Fibrobacteria bacterium | reverse complement strand
CCGGGCGGTGTTCGGATTCGACAAGGGCCGCATGCGCCACGGACAGACGGGGGAGAAATCGGGCGAGGACGCGCTGCTGGAGATCCTCCGTTGGACCACCGGGATCTTCCGTTTCCAGGACGAGCCGATGCTCCTGGAACCCAACATCTTCGGCGAGACCATGGCGGTCCTCCTGGACGCGCTGCGGAAGTTCGACGAGATCCAGCTCCAGGAAAGCACCGCCACCGCATCCACCAGGCTGGAGATCGGCGACGCCTCCCTCACCGACACCCGCTGGGACCCCCAGACGACCAAAGCCGACGAGACGGAGGACGCCCTGAGCACCCAGGCCGACGTCGACGCGGACGGCACCAGCGAATTCGATATCGGAGAATTGGGATTGGACCTGCCGAAGGGGGCTTGACGGAGCCCGCCGGGAGTCGGCGGCATGTGAACCGATGCGCCGCGTTCGGCGACACAACCGCCGCGGATCCGTGCGATCCAAGGAGATATCCATGAGACTCATCCCAACCTTCGGGGCCATCCTCCTGGCAGGAGTGGTCGCTTCCCATGCCGCATCCATCGTCGCCCGGCACGGCGCCCTCCAGGTGGTGGGGAAGCAGGTGGTCGACAAGGCGGGGACCCCCCTGCAATTGACCGGAGTGAGCATGGGGGAAACCCAATGGTGGGGCGACTTCTTCAACAAGAGCGTGGTGGACTGGCTGGTGTCCGACTGGCAGATCGACATCCTCCGACTGCCCGCCACGGCGAGCACCGGGACCGTTTCGACGGGATCGCTCCGCGACATCGAGATCGGCGTGGACGCCGCCGTCAGCGACGGGATCTACGTCATCATCGACTGGCACGAGAACAACGCGGCGCTCCACACCCCCCAGGCCACGGCGTTCTTCTCCATGATGGCGAAGAAATACGGCGATCTCCCCAACGTGATCTTCGAGATCTGGAACGAACCCTACAACGACACCGCCGATTACATCTGGTCGGACATCGCGACCTACGCCCAGGCCGTGATTCCCGCGATCCGCCAATACTCGAACAATCTGGTCGTCGTCGGCACCCCGGACTGGTCGTCCAACCTGGCGGCCCCCTCCACCGCGCCGCTGGACCCCAAGGTGTACGGAAGCGTGGCCTACACCTACCACTTCTACACCTGCAGCAACAAGCTGTCGAGCCAGAGCTCCACCTCGAAGCTGATCCCCGTCTTCGTCACCGAGTGGGGCGCGTCCCAGTCCAACGGGGGAACCACGACGACAGGGGCCAACGACAACACGACATGCCTGACCACGTCGTCGAAGGGCACAGCCGCCCAGACCTATTTCACGAGTTGGCTGGATCCCCAGAAGATCTCCAACTGCAACTGGTCCATCACCAACAAGGCGGAATCCTCCGCCGCCTTGGACACCAACGCCTCGGACACCGGCAACTGGTCCGCCTCCGTCCTCTCTCCCAGCGGGACATGGGTTCGGAACAACATCCGTGCCCATTGCACGAGCGACCCGACAACCTGCCCCTACGAGGGCACGTACTCCGCTCCGCCCGTTCTGGCGGTTCCAGGCACCATCCCCGGAGCGTCCTACTCCGTGACCGACGGCGTCACCACCGAGGCTACACAGGAGGTTTCCGGAGGGTTGGACCTTTCGTCAGTGGACAGCGGCGACTTCGTTTCCTATTCCGTGAACGCGGCCTCCGCCGACACCTTGTGGCTCCAGGCCCGGGTCGCGGATACCTCCGGGGGTCTGATCCAGGTGCAACTCGACGGACTGACCGCGGACACCATCCGCGTCTACCCCACCGGAGGCGTCCAGTCCTGGAGCTGGGCCGACGGCACGCGTCTGATCCCCATCGCCGCCGGTGCGCACAGCCTGACGTTGCGGTTCTACGGCGCTGGAAGGGACCTCCTGCGCCTGGAGCGGTTGGAGGTGGTCTCCAAGCGTCTTGTGGCTACGCCCGTACCCGCCGAGATCTCCTTGGACAACTTCAACTTTTCCTTGATGGGTCTGGGGCTGGGCACCATCTTCGAATCGGGTGGACCTTCGTTGCGGCATGCCACGACCCGCAGCAACGCCTACTACGAGGTGTCGGCGGCGGTTGCCGATTCGCTTCCGCTGTCCATCGTGGCCGCCAATGGAAGTCCGGATCCGGCCTCCGTGGTGGTCTGGAAGAAGGGCGTCCTGAGGTATGCGGCGGTGGACACCTTGGTCGTGGCCCCCTCGGGGTGGACCGTTTGGCAGACGCTGACGACATCCCGGTCCCTCTCGATGGACACCGGAGTGAACTACCTCGAGTTCACCTTCCTGGGCGACACCGGCACCGCGCTGGTGGACCTGGGTGCGCTCTCCATCGGGACCGTGGTCACGGCGGTCCAGCCCAAGGTGGTGCGCAGCAACGCGATCACCCTCCGTCGCGAGGGGCAGAGCCTGAAGGTGGGGCTGCCGGAGGGCGGGACTGCTTCGGTTGAGCTCCTGTCCGCGGATGGAAGGATCTGGGAGCAAAGGACGCTGGCGGGCTCCGGTTCCATTCCGCTGCCGCGCACCCGGCAATCCCTCTGGCTGCGCGTGCGCGGGCAGTCCTCGGTGGTCCTCGCGGTACCCCCCGGATTCTGACCCTCCCGCCCCGGGATACGTTCCCGGGGCGGTTCGCGCCTTGCTTCCGCTTATCTTTGGGGCCACATGCTGTGCCCCTACTGCGGATTTCCGGAAGACAAGGTGGTCGATTCCCGCTCGGCCAAGGAAGGTCGCGCCATCCGGAGGAGGCGCGAATGCCTCTCCTGCACCAAGCGCTTCACCACCTACGAGTACATCGAGAGCATGGAACTCCAGGTGGTCAAGCGCGACAGCCGTCGCGAACCTTTCGATCGCGAGAAGATCATCAAGGGACTGAACCTCGCCTGCAAGAAGAGACCCATTTCGGTCAAGCAGATCGAGGCGATTTCAGACAAGGTGGAATCCTTGCTCCAGCAACTTGGCTCCCACGAGGTGCAGTCCAGCTTGATCGGGGAGCTGGTCATCAAGGAACTGCAACCGGTGGACGACGTCGCCTACGTGCGCTTCGCTTCGGTCTACCGCCAGTTCCAGGACAGCATGGAGTTCCTGACCGAGATCCGCAACTCCACGATCCCCCCGCCCTGAC
>DATNIW010000001.1:0-6886 GCA_035604215.1 Fibrobacteria bacterium | reverse complement strand
GGCTCCACGACAGGAGCCTTCGGCGGTGACGTCGGAGAGGGCGCCGGAACAGGCGTCGATTGGCGCTTCGACGATCCAAACCAGTCGTCCGCGGGGCTCGCGGGCTTCGGCTCCACGACAGGAGCACTCGGCGGTGCCGTCGGAGAGGGAGTCGGAACGGGCGTCGATTGGCGCTTCGACGATCCGAACCAGTCGTCCGCGGGGCTCGCGGGCTTCGGCTCCACGACGGGGGCCTTGGGCGGTGACGCCGGAGAGGGCGCCGAAACAGGCGTCGATTGGCGCTTCGAGGATCCAAACCAGTCCTCCACCGGCGTCGGGGGGGCGGAGGCAGGGAAACCCTGTGGCTGCACGGAGCGACGAAAATCCCGTCCGGCTGGATTGGCCGTCGGCATCACGATGGTGGGCTCTCCGGAATCCATTTCGTGCGCGACCGTTCCTTCGTCCGGCCGATGCCCGACCGGGGATCGCGGTGGTTCGGCCGCCGGAGCGGTGGCTGGGAATTCGTGGAAGATGGCCGCGCGCAACGCGTCGTTCTGCTCGGGAACGCTTTGAGCGGGTTTGGTTGCCGCCCCCCCGGTGGCGGGAGACTCGATGAAGGCCGAAGCGAATGGACTTTCTCCGAATCGTGTCGCGGACGTGGGTGGCTCGGGGGCCGGAGGAGCCGGTCGGGAGGCGGCGGGGCCAGGGCCGCCTGTCAGCGGGATCTCTTCCTCCCACCTCAGACCCGTGTCCAATTGGGAGGCCGGGTTGTCTTCGGCAGCCGGTTGGAACGGTGCCTCGTTCTCCTCGAGCTTGGGAAGGAAACCGGAACTGTCCTGTTCCGTTTCAGCCCTCTGGGTCTGCGCCGCGGTTTGGTTGGTCAAGGCCAGAAGCCAAGCGTCCGTGGAATATCCATCCTGCTCCGGGTCCTGGGGCAACTGGAAGACCGTCGGTTCCGCGGAAGGCGGTGCGGGAGGCGTGGCCGGCGCGGGATGGCTCCAATCCGTCCTCGGCGTCGGCGGTCCGAACGAGGAGGACTCCCGGGAAAGCGCCCGCAGGGAAGAGGATTCCGATCCCACCCCCGGCAAGGGTGGGGGCAACGGCGCATCGGTCTGCGAAGGTTGGTCCTGGCGACGCCCGTCGTGACGTCGGGATTTGATTTCCACTCTCGGGCCGGTGCGGCGGCGGGGTACGCGTTGGGTGGAAGAACCTTCGCGCGAGGGATCCGGGGAGCGGGGAATCAGGTTGGTCGCCGACAGAATCTGTGACGCGGATGCCGCGCTGGACAGTTCCGCGGGTCGGGTCCAGGCCGAGGACTGGCGCATCAGCTCCCGCGAATCGCCCAGCAGCTCGGCCTCGGTGCGGTACAGCCGCATGATGTTCTCCAGGCCGGCGCGCACGAGGATCTCGTGCACCTTCGAATGGGGAACGAGGATCCCCAGCCTGCCGCTGCTCTCCAGCATCCGCCTGTTCAGGGCCACGAAGGCGTTGATGGAGTCCGAGTAGAGGTAGTCGATCTGGCCGAGATCGACCACGATCCGGCGAGATCCCTTCTCGACAAGGCGCAGGGTCTCCTGTCGGAGACGACCTGCGTCGAATGTCTGATCCGCATCGAGATGGACGCCGAGGACTTCGAATACGCCCAATGTGCGAGTTTCGAATCTCATCTGTACGTCCCATGCGCCCGGCGGGGTTCGAACCCACAACCTTCGGCTTCGGAGGCCGACGCGCTATCCAATTGCGCCACGAGCGCGGAAGGTCGAGAAAGGTAGCACCGGGTACGCATGTTTCTCAATGTCCTTTCTCCTCTCCAGTCAGGCAAACCCGACGGGCTTCCACCCGTCTGGAAAGGAAGCGAATTCCCATGTTGGAGAACCAGTCCGGGTCGTCCGTGGTGGCGTATTCCACCTTCCCGGCTTTCGTCAAGCGAACATCCATCTCCGGGTGGCGGCGGAGCCAATCTTCCAGCCTCTCGGCCACCAATCCTCCTTGGGCGAGGATCTCCACTCCGGAGGGCACGATCCTGCGGATCCCAGACAATAGCAACGGGTAGTGGGTGCAGGCAAGGAGAAGACGGCTGGGATGGCGCTCCAGGACGGGATCGAGGTACCGGTGCAGGAACCATTCCGTTCCCGGTCCTTCCAGCTCCCCGGCCTCCACCAGGGGTACCCACATCGGACAGGACTGCTGGAAGAGGTGCAATCCAGGCGCCAACTTCCGCAATTCCAGACCGAACGAGTCCGAGCCGATGGTGGTTTCCGTTCCCAGGACCGCCACCTGGCCGCTGGCGAGGGTGGGTTGGGTCACCCCCGGAAGAGCCCCGGGTGGAAGTCCGGCAAGCGCTTCCACGGATGGTCTCACCACGCCCAGGATCCGACGATCTGGCCGATGGACGGGCAGGTATCTCTGCTGCAGGGTTCGCAAGGCACGGGCGGAAGCCGTATTGCAGGCCAGTACCACCAGCGGGCACCCTTGATCGAAGAGCCATTCCACGGCTTCCTGGGTAAAGCGCAGGACGACATCCGGGCTCCTGGCCCCGTAGGGCGCCCTCGCATTGTCGGCCAGGTACAGAAAATCGTACTGGGGCAAGCGTTCCACCAAGGCGTCCAGTACGGTCAGACCACCGAATCCAGAGTCGAAGACCCCGATCACAACCCTCAATGTAGTCCGGCCAGTTCCAAGCGGGGAAGTGGATCCGGTCCTCGCGAAAAGCCCATCGGACACTCCAGAATCGGGTTCTCCATACTTGCCTGCGGACGGGGTCCCCGGAGAGTTAGAATGGAAGAGTGATCGCCCTCTTCGTGGTTCTGAGTTCCGTGGCTTCCGGCACCATCCACAGGTGTGGGCTGGACAACCCTCCGCCGGGTTGGGTTCCTGGAACCCCTCTTCCCGGAAGCATCGGGGGGAAGAGCACCGTCTCGGCCCGTGCCATGGCGAACGCCATCAGTTCCCTGGTGACCGACCACTACATCATCTATTGGACCATGACGGGAACCCACCAGATCCAGGGCGGGACGGGGGGGCTGGCCCGCGCCATCGCGACGGGAGACTCCGTACCCGGATTGGTCCGGGCCGCAGCCACGGGTCTGGAGCACGCCTGGCACAAGTACGTGGACACCCTGGGCTACCTTCCGCCCACACCCAATTCCTACAGCGTGCTGTGGAACGAGATCCCTCCGAGGGGCAAATATCCGGTCGAACTGTGTTCCATCGGCCACACCCCCTACGCCGCCGATTCGACGGGGGAATACTTCGGGTTGACGTTCCCCCTGAACCGCTCGGCCAGTTCCATGATGCTCGCCGCCGACATCCCCGGATTCGGCCAGGACGGTTTCGCCAAGGATATCGATGGAACCCCGGACATCTGGAACTACGGAACGCAATGGGCGACGGTCATCCAGTCAACCGCCGCCCACGAGGAATTCCATTCGGTGCAGTTCAACTACGACTACGGTCTGAACCATTTCCTCTTCGAAGCCTCCGCGGTCGCCATGGAGGAGGAGGTCATCCCCCAGGATGTCGACTACATCTACTTCTCCGCCGAGCTTTGCCAGCTGAACACCTTGACCCCCATGTTGTCCCCCCTGTTCAGCGCCGACTCCAACCTGTACCTGACCTACCCCCACGCCTGGTACGTGAAGCAACTGGTGCAGGATTTCGGAGATCCCATTCTCAGGAAGCTTTGGGAACAACGGAAGGCGAATCCCGGACAGGGCATCGAAACCACGCTCCGCACCGTGATCTCCGCGAACACCAACGTCACCTTCGACACCACCTTCGAGAGGTACGCCCTGCGGCTCGGGCTGTCGGGGCGACGCTACGCCTGGGAGTCTCCGGGATTCGCATCCTTCGCGGACGCGGACGTGTTCACCACCCTCTTCGGGTCTTTGGTCGCGGGCACAGCAGCCGGACCGGTCTCACTCGATGCGGGACAGATCCAGGATTGGATCGACACCTCGGGGACCGCCGGTGGTGACCGGATCGTGAACTGGATCCCGGATGCGGGCGCCTTGCTCGGACACGCCTGGAAAGCGGGACCGGGGAGCGGTTGGGAATGGCTGTGGGGGTCTCTTCGCCAGGCTCCCTCCACCACCCGCCAGGACGTGTGGGGATTCTCCAATCCCGGCCCCACCGCGGCATTGCGCGGAGTCGCCACCAGCGAAGGCTCCAAATCCTTCCTGTGGACCTCCACCGCTCCCGCCCGAACACCCCTGACATCGGGGATGAGCTTCTCCTGGTCGGATGGAACCGGAGCCACCCTGACCGGAACCTCGCTGGCCGACACGGTCTGCACTCCCCTCTTGCACACGGACATCTGGAAACCGGTCGCGACCGAAGACCCGTCCGCCTATTCCATCGTGGGTCGCAGCAGCGGCCACGCTTTCGTGCTGGAGGACGCCGACAGGGTCCTGAAGCTGAGGGGTGCCTCGATGACGATCCCCTTCGGAGGCATCGGCACGGTTTGGCTCGGGAGAGGCGATGGCACCTGGGCCCAGACCACTTCGTCCGCGGTCGGTACAGGGACATCCTTTCCCCTGGTCGCGCCGAACGACACGCTCGACCTGACCAGGCCCATCCGCATCCTCGTTGCGGGCGGCAATGCACCTCCCGCCCTGGTCCAGCGCCCCTACCCCAACCCTTCGCGTTCCGGAAACGACCGGATCTACTTCCCCCTGCTCGGCGCGGCTTCCGGAGCCACCCTGGAGATCCTCTCCGCGGACGGAACCGTCGTGCGCCGCTTGGAATCGTCCATCGGGCAGACTGGACTGGTCTGGGACGTGAAGAACGCCGCCGGTCGCCGGGTACGGCCTGGGGTCTACTGGTACGCCTGGCGCGGCGTCTCAGGGGCCGTCAGGGGCGAGATCCTGATCGCCGATTGATCTACCTTAGCCGTCCTTCATGAGACCCGAAGCGGAGCACATCCGCAATTTCTGCATCATCGCCCACATCGACCACGGCAAATCGACCCTCGCGGACCGGCTGCTGGAGAGCACCCATACCTTCGCCAAGCGGGAGATGCAGGAACAGCTCCTGGATTCCATGGACCTGGAACGCGAGCGGGGCATCACCATCAAGTCCAAGGCGATCCGCCTGGTGCACGAACACAAAGGGCAGGTCTACTACCTGAACCTGATCGACACCCCCGGCCATGTGGACTTCACCTACGAGGTGTCGCGCAGCCTGCGCGCCTGCGAAGGCGCGATCCTGGTGGTGGACGCAACCCAGGGCATCCAGGCGCAGACCATCTCCAACTTGTACCTGGCGATGGGCGCGGACCTGGAAATCCTGCCCATCCTGAACAAGATCGATCTTCCATCCGCCCAGCCCGACCTGTTCGCCAAGCAGGTTGGCGACCTCATGGGCGTGGACCCCGACATGATCCCCCGCGTGTCGGCCAAGGCCGGAATCGGGATCGCGGAACTCCTGGAGAAGATCGTCGAGGTCTTCCCCGCCCCCAAGGCCGAACGGACCCTCCCGTTGCGCGCCTTCGTGTTCGATTCCGTCTACGACTCCTACCGCGGCGGCATCGCCTACGTGCGGGTGGTGGAAGGCACGCTGAAGAAGGGCGATCGCCTCCGCTACATGCGCTCCGGAGGCGAATACGAAGCCGTGGAGATCGGGATCTTGGGCCGCGGCCGCATCGCCTGCGAGGAACTCTCCGCGGGAGAGGTCGGCTACATGGTCGGCAACGTCCGGAATCTGTCTGACATCAAGACGGGCGACACCCTCACCAACCTCGCCAACCCGGCGGCTGAACCGCTGGAAGGCTACCGCGAGGTCAAGCCCATGGTGTTCGCAGGGCTCTACCCGGTGGATCCCGACGACTACTCCGAGCTGCGCGAATCCCTGGAGAAGCTCCAGCTCAACGACAGCGCCATCTCCTTCGTGCCGGAAAGTTCGGGGGCCCTGGGCTTCGGTTTCCGCTGCGGGTTCCTGGGCCTCCTGCACATGGAAGTCGTGCAGGAGAGGCTGGACCGGGAATTCGCGATGAACATCATCACCACGGCCCCCGGCGTGGAATACCACGTGACGAAGACCGACGGCGAAGTGGTCTTCGTGGACAACCCCTCCCAGCTCCCGACCCCGAACGCCGTGGAATCCATCGCGGAGCCCTGGATCAAGGCGCAGATCTTCACGCCCAGCGAATACATCGGGAACATCCACAAGCTCTGCCAGGAGAAGCGCGGGGTGTACCTGAACACCACCTACGTCTCGGAGGAGCAGGTGACGCTGGACTTCGAACTTCCCATGGGCGAGGTCATGTTCGACTTCTTCGACCGCCTGAAGAGCGCCACCAAGGGCTACGCCTCGCTGGACTACGAGACGATGGGCTACCGCGAAGGCGACCTCAACCGCCTGGACATCCTGCTGAACGGCGATCCGGTGGACGCTTTCTCCGTCATCATCCACCGCGAGAAGGCCTTCTTCTACGGCAATTCGCTGTGCGAGAAGCTGAAGGAGCTGATCCCGCGCCAGCAGTTCGACATCGCCATCCAGGCGGCTCTCGCCAACAAGATCATCGCCCGAAGCACCGTGAAGGCGCTGCGCAAGGACGTCACCGCCAAGTGCTACGGAGGCGACATCTCCCGCAAGCGCAAGCTCCTGGAAAAGCAGAAGGAGGGCAAGAAGCGGATGAAGTCCATCGGTTCGGTGGACGTGCCGCAAGAGGCGTTCCTCGCGGTCCTCAACATGGGAGCGGATTCGTAGGGTCGATTCATGAATCGCCCTTACGATTCGCCCTCACACACCAATCGCCCCTACAACTGTCAGGGCGGGGGGATCGTGGAGTTGCGGATCTCGGTCAGGAACTCCATGCTGTCCTGGAACTGGCGGTAGACCGAAGCGAAGCGCACGTAGGCGACGTCGTCCACCGGTTGCAGTTCCTTGATGACCAGCTCCCCGATCA